>DASSJR010000142.1:0-11954 GCA_035691135.1 Nocardioides sp.
GCCACCCTTTCCGACCTGCAGTGGATCACCAACGGCTACCTGCTCTCCCTCGCCTCTCTGATCCTCTTCGGCGGATGGCTCGGCGACCGGTTCGGGCGACGCCGGATGTTCGTGCTCGGGACCATCGCGTTCGCCGGAGCCTCGCTGCTGTGCGGCCTCGCGCCGACGCCGGTGGTGCTGATCGCGGCGCGGATCCTGCAGGGGGCCGGTGCCGCCCTCCTGACGCCGGGGAGCCTGGCGATGATCCAGGGTGCGTTTCGGCCGGCCGACCGGCCGAAGGCCATCGGCGCCTGGTCCGGGCTCGCCGCCATCGCGGCAGCCGTAGGCCCGTTCGTGGGCGGGATCCTGGTCGAGTACGCCTCGTGGCGGTGGATCTTCCTGATCAACCTGCCCATGGCGGCGATCACGATCTGGATCGCTGTGCGGTGGGTCCCCGAGAGCCAGGACCGCGCGCACTGCGGACGCGCCGACATCGCCGGGCCGGTGCTGGCCTCGCTCGCACTGGCCGGTCTCACCTATGGCCTCATCCAGTTCGGAGACCCCCTCGCTCCGGCGGCTCTCGTGGTGGGCGTCGCGGCGTCGGTTGGGTTCGTCGTCGCCGAGTCACGCCACCCCGACCCCATGCTGCCGTTGGGCCTGTTCGCCAGCCGCAACTTCAGCTCGGCGAACGTGATGACGCTGCTGGTCTACGCCGCACTCGGCGCCGTGATGTTCTTCGTGGTCCTGCAGCTGCAGACGGTCAGCGGGTACGGCGCACTGGCGGCCGGGGTCTCACTGCTTCCGATCACCATCTGCATGGTCTTCCTGGCGTCCAGGGGCGGGGCCCTCGGCGCGCGGATCGGGCCTCGGATCCCGATGACCCTGGGTCCGATCGTCATGGGCGCCGGCACGCTGCTGCTGCTGTCGATCGGCGTCGACGTGGACTACTGGCGCGACGTGCTGCCCGGGGTCACCGTGTTCGGGTTGGGCCTGGCCCTGATGGTCGCGCCGCTGACCGCCACGGTGCTGGCCGCGGCGCCGACGGGCAACGCGGGAATCGCCAGTGGTGTCAGTAATGCGATCGCCCGGATCGGCTCGCTGCTCGCGGTCGCGGTTCTGCCGGTGGCCGTGGGACTGGCCGGGGTGGACTACGCGGACCCGGTGACGTTCGACGCCGGTTACCACTCCGCGCTCGTCGCGTGCGCCGGGATGCTGGTCGTCGGCGGGCTGGTGTCGTGGTTCACGATCAGCAACGACGTGCTGGAGGCGACTGCGTAGGTTTGGGCGCATGCGGATCGGTGTGCACCTGGTGAAGTTCGACTTCGACGGTGGTCCCGGCGCCATCGGGCCGACGGTGGCAGGGTTCGGGGCCGCGGCCGAGGAGGCCGGCCTCGACAACCTGTCGCTGATGGACCACTACCTCCAGCTCGAGTTCATGGGACCGCCGGACGGCCAGATGCTCGAGGGCTACACCACCCTCGGCTTCCTGGCCGCCCACACCTCGACGGTCGACCTGCAGCTCCTGGTCACCGGCGTCACCTACCGGCATCCTGGCCTGCTGGCCAAGATCGTCACCACGCTCGACGTGTTGTCCGAGGGTCGCGCGGTGCTAGGCCTCGGCGCCGCGTGGTACGAGCAGGAGCACCAGGCACTGGGGGTGCCCTTCCCCCCGGTGGCGGAACGGTTCGAGCGGCTGGAGGAGACCCTGCAGGTCGTGCACCGGATGTTCGACGGCGACCGCACGCCGTACGAGGGGAAGCACTACCGGCTCGGCGGTCCGGTGAACTCCCCGGCCCCGGTGCGGCGACCGCCGATCATGATCGGCGGAGGTGGAGAGCGAAAGACACTGCGCCTGGTCGCGAAGTACGCCGATGCCTGCAACCTCTTCGCCAACGCCGACGGAGGGCCGGCCGCCGTCCGACAGAAGCTCGACGTCCTGCGCCGGCACTGCGAGACCGAGGACACCGACTACGACGCAATCGCCAAGACCATCCTCTGGTCGGGATCCATCGACCCCACCGATGAAGGGCTCGTCGAGCACCTGCGTGGCTTCGCCGACGTCGGGGTCAGCGAGGTCCATGTGATGCACCTGGGCGACAACCCGGTCGGGTTCGTGCAGGACCTGGGGCGCTCGCTCGTCCCCGCGATCCACGACATCTGAGGCGTCCGGTCTGGACCGCAGATTCGGGACGACCCGGCAACACGTTGCCGTTCGCGCCTAGGCTTGGGCTGTGGGAGGGTCACCGGTGCTCCGTGTCCTCGCGGCCGCCGTCGTGCTGGCCGCGGTCTCCGCCTGCGGTCCCGACGACTCATCTCCCGACTCACCGTCGGCCACCGCCGCTCAGAGCTCCGACCCGACAGCCACCCCGAAGAAGCCGAGCGCCGCCGAGACCAAGAAGGCGGCCCCGGTCGCCGACCCCGAGCTCGCCGTCGACCCTCCCGGTCCGATGAAGGACCCGGTGGAGACGGCCGACGTGCTGATCTTCAACCAGAAGCCGCTCAGCGAATCTCTGATCAAGCGCATCAAGAAGGTCAAGAACGTCGCCGCCATGGAGACCTTCGGCCTGGGCAACGTGGTGATCGAGAACCGTGCGCTCAACGTTGCCGCTGTCGACCCCGGCAGCTTCAGACGGTTCGCCCCCACCGAGATCGCACAGCTGCAGCCGGTCTGGGACCGGGTCGCGGGCGGCGAGATATCGATCACGCCGGCGCTCGGCAAGCGGTTCCAGAACAAGGACGGCGAGATCGCTCTGGGCTCCGAGGAGGATGCGCCCTCGATCCACATCGGCGCCTACGTTCCCCAGACGATCCGCATCGACGCGGTCGTCAACGAGAAGTGGGCCGACAAGCTCGACATGGAGCTCGGCAACGCCGTACTCCTCTCAACCGGAGGACACTCACCCGAGTCGGTCAAGAAGCCGCTGGAGAAGATCGTCGGCGACGAGGCCTCGATCCAGAACCTCGGCATCGCGGCCCGGCTCGGCCTCGACCCCGACGCCGCCCAGACCGCCGTCCTGACCTCCGGCTCCGCCGCCGACGTGGTCGGCACCTTCAACTACACCGTGATCGGCGGCGGCCGGATCGCACCCGACCCGGCGTGGGTCGCCACCCACATCACCACCGAAGTGATGCCGATCATCGGTCCGATGACCTGCAACCGGGCGATCTTCCCCCAGCTCCGTGCGGCGCTCGGCGAGGTCGTCAGCCGCGGTCTGGCAGGCGAGCTCCATCCCGACGAGTACGCCGGCTGCTACTACCCGCGCTTCATCGCCGGCACCACCGTCCTGTCCAACCACTCCTTCGGGCTGGCGATGGACTTCAACGTCCCCGGCAACCAGCGTGGCACCGCGGGCGAGATGAACCGCGACGTGGTGTCGATCTTCAAGAAGTGGGGATTCGCCTGGGGTGGCGACTGGAACTACACCGACCCCATGCACTTCGAGCTGAGCTCGATCGTCAACCCCGCCTAGATCGGGCTCGCCCGGCTCCCGTAGTTTCGCGGACATGCGCGCCGTACAGGTCACCACGCCCACCGGCCCGGACGCAGTCCAGGTCGTCGAGGTCGACGATCCCGCGCCCGGGCCCGACGAGGTCCTGGTCGAGGTGCACCGGGTGGGGGTCTCGTTCCCGGATCTCCTGCTGAGCAAGGGGGAGTACCAGCTCAAGCCCGACCCGCCGTTCACGCTCGGGGTCGACTTCGCGGGCACCGTGGTGTCCGGCCCGGAGGGCTATCAGGTCGGTGAGCGGGTCGCCGGCGTTCTGCCGTACGGCGGTGCGGCCGAGCTGGTCGCCGCTCCGCCGATGTCGGTCTTCACGCTGCCGGAGCAGCTGTCCTTCGACGCGGGTGCCGCGCTGCCGATGAACTACCTGACCGCCCAGTTCGCCCTGGCCGAACGGGGGCAGCTCCGCGAGGGCGAGACGGTCCTGGTGCACGGTGCGGCCGGTGGGGTCGGGACCGCGACCATCCAGGTCGCCAACGGTCTGGGCGCCCGCACGATCGCCGTGGTCAGCACCGAGGAGAAGGCCGCGCTGGCCCGTCGCGCCGGCGCCGACGAGACGGTTCTGGTCGACGGCTTCAAGCAGGCCGTGCTCGACCTCACCGACGGGGAGGGCGTCGACCTCGTCCTCGACGTCGTCGGCGGCGACGTCTTCACCGACTCGCTCCGGACCCTGGCGCCCCAGGGCCGCCTGCTGGTGGTCGGTTTCGCCGGCGGGCAGGGCATCCCCGAGGTCCGGGTCAACCGGCTGCTCCTCAACAACGTGGACGTCCGCGGCGTCGGCTGGGGTGCCTACGCCATGGTCCGGCCCGGGTACATGCACGAGCAGTGGGACGCGCTGCTGCCGCTCATCGAGGGTGGGGCGATCGACCCACCCATCGGGGCGACGTACGACCTCGGGGACTTCGGCCGGGCGCTGTCGGACATGGACCAGCGCCGCACTCTCGGCAAGTCCGTGGTCCGCGTCCGCGACT
The DNA here is from genome assembly GCA_035691135.1 of Nocardioides sp. GTDB lineage: Bacteria > Actinomycetota > Actinomycetes > Propionibacteriales > Nocardioidaceae > Nocardioides. Next base: position 4,451 of record DASSJR010000142.1, read on the forward strand.
GATCGGCCCACATTCCCCCTTGCCCGGAACCCGGCGGCGGTTAGGGTCGTTCCGTGACGATCCTCGACGACGCCCGCCAGGGCATGGACCCCGAGACCCGACCCCAGGACGACCTGTTCGGCCACGTCAACGGACGCTGGCTGAAGGAGGCCGAGATCCCCTCCGACCGCTCCAGCTGGGGCGCGTTCGTGAAGCTCGCCGACGACGCGGAGCAGCACGTGCGCGAGATCATCGAAGGACTCGCCGACCGCGTCGCGAGCGGTGACGACGCCGCCGCCGACGAGGACGCGCGCAAGATCGGTGCGCTCTACGCCTCCTTCATGGACGAGGCCCGGATCAACAAGCTCGGCCTGCGCCCGGTGCAGCCGCTGCTGGACGCGGTCGACGCTCTCCGCGACGTGCGCGACCTCGCGGCCTTCCTCGGGGAGTTCGAGCGGGTCGGCGGCTACGGGCTGTTCGGTTCCTACGTCAACACCGACGACCGTGACTCCGACCGCTACCTGCTCAACATCTTCCAGGGCGGGCTCGGTCTGCCCGACGAGTCCTACTACCGCGACGACAAGTTCGCCGAGGTCCGCGACAAGTACGTCGCCTACCTCGAGAAGCTGCTCGGGCTGGCCGGGCACGACGACCCCGCCGGCGCGGCCGCGACGATCCTGGAGATCGACACCCGGCTCGCCGCCGGCCACTGGGAGCGGGCCGAGACCCGTGACGTGCAGAAGACCTACAACCTGAAGACCGCCGAGGAGCTCCAGCAGCTGTGCCCGTCCTTCGACTGGCACGCCTATGTCACCAACCTCGGTGGCGCCGACATCGATGCCGACGCCGTCATCGCCGAGACCCTGGTGCGCCAGCCGTCCTACCTCGAGCACCTCTCCACCGTGCTCGACGAGGTGCCGATCGAGCAGTGGCGCGAGTGGTTGCGCAGCCACGTGCTGCGCGCGGCCTCGCCGTACCTGTCCGATGAGTTCGTCGAGACCAACTTCGACTTCTACGGCCGCACCCTCAACGGAACCCCCGAGCTGAGGGCCCGCTGGAAGCGTGGTGTCGCGCTGGTGGAGGGTTCGATCGGCGAGGCCGTCGGGCGGGAGTACGTCGCCCGCCACTTCCCGCCCTCGTCGAAGGCCCAGATGGACGAGCTGGTCGCCAACCTCCTGGAGGCCTACCGGCAGTCGATCACCGACCTCGACTGGATGGGCGAGGAGACCAAGCAGCGGGCGTTCGAGAAGCTGGACACCTTCCGTCCCAAGATCGGCTACCCGGAGAAGTTCCGCGACTACTCAGCCCTCCGGGTCAGCTCCGACGACCTGCTCGGCAACGTCGCGGCGGCGGCGGCGTTCGAGACCGACCGCCAGCTGCGCAAGATCGGGTCCCCGGTCGACCGCGACGAGTGGTTCATGCTGCCGCAGACCGTCAACGCCTACTACAACCCCGGCACCAACGAGATCTGCTTCCCGGCCGGGATCCTGCAGAAGCCGTTCTTCTCACCGGACGCCCACCCGGCCGAGAACTACGGCGGCATCGGCGCGGTGATCGGCCACGAGATCGGGCACGGGTTCGACGACCAGGGTGCTCAGTACGACGGCGCCGGCAACCTCAACGACTGGTGGAGCGCCGACGACAAGGCGGCGTTCGAGCTCAAGTCCAAGGCCCTCATCGAGCAGTACGACGGCTTCTCGCCGCGCGAGCTGCCGGGCGAGTTCGTCAACGGCTCGCTCACTGTCGGTGAGAACATCGGCGACCTCGGCGGCCTGACCATCGGCCACAAGGCCTACCTGATCTCCCAGGGCGGCGAGGCCGACCTCGAGTCCCGTCGGATGCTGTTCCTGAACTGGGGTTACTGCTGGCGCACCAAGCGGCGCAAGGAGCAGGAGCTGCAGTACCTCACCATCGACCCCCACAGCCCGCCGGAGTTCCGCGCCAACATCGTGCGCAACCTCGACGAGTTCCACGAGGTCTTCGAGACCGGTGAGGGCGACGGGCTGTGGCTGCATCCCTCGGAGCGGGTCCGCATCTGGTGAATCGCGTCGTCCGCCGCCTCAGCTGCGGGCCACGCACCACACGGTCAGTTGCAGGTCCCCGTTCTGGCTGCTCAGGTTCTCGCCCCGCGCGTGCCACGTCTTGGGGTCGGTTTGGTCCATCCAGACGCTCGGTGGCACCTCGCTGCTGGTCCAGCTGCCTCCGGCGCCGATCGCCACCTTGCCCGCCGGGCAGGTGGCCGAGAGAGTGTCGAACGCGTGCGGGGGAACCTGTTCCTTCAGCTGGACGACCTTCGACACGCCGGTGACACCATGCAGCGAGCTCTGAGCCGAGTCGCTGATATCGCGAGTGCGGATCGTGCCGTCCTTCAGGTCCGCCGTGGTGACGGTCCCGTCCTTGATCCCGGCACCGGTGATCATGCCGGCCGCGAAAGCGCCGCCGGTGAGGGTGAGGGTGAGCAGTCCGCCGGCGACCAGGACGGCGGGGGCGCTCCGCGGCAGGCGTGGGTGCATGGTGAGAAGTCTGACCGGTCTGGGTCGCTCAGGAGCGGCGACCCGCCAATACCCCGGTTCTGCTGCGGCCCGGTCTAGTCCATGCCTACCCTCCTGCGACACGACCAGCAGGAGAGATTCCACCGCCATGAGCCGCGCCCTTCCACCCCCGGGTTGGTACCCGGACAACGCCAACCCGTTCCTGCTCCGCTACTGGGACGGGAGCGGCTGGACCGACCACACCCGGATGGCGGGGCAGCAGGCCCCGGCGCGCGGGAACGGTCCCGGCTTCGGTCGAGGCGTCCTCACCGGTGTGCTGGCGGGAGCGGGAGCGATCGCAGCGGTCGCCGTCCTCGTGGTCGCAGCCCTGGCCGTGGGAACCGAGACGGGGGGCTCGCCCACTCTGGAGACGGGCAAGGTCAGCGAAGCGCACCGCGCCAAGGTCCGCAGTGAGAAGTCGTCGCCCCGGAGGCCCCGGGCGGTGCAGCGTCATGGCACTGGCCCGAAGCGGAATGGCGGCCCAAGCTACCGGCCGCTGCCCGCCCCGCGGCCCGAGCCGCCCCCCGCCCGGCGACCGCGCACGTATCTCGTGGCCAGGGTCGTCGACGGCGACACCCTCGAGCTCGGCAACGGGGACACCGTGAGGCTGGTCGGCATCGACACCCCGGAACTGGGGCAGTGCGGCTACGACCGGGCGTCCGAGGCGCTCGGACGACTGGTGACCGGCCGGCAGGTCCGGCTGACCACGTCCGACGAGGACCGGGACCGCTACGGCCGCCTGCTTCGTTACGTCGATGTGGGCGGGGTCGACGCCGGGCTGCGGCAGATCAGGAGCGGGCTGGCGATCGCGCGCTACGACTCCCGGGACGGCTACGGCTTCCATCCGCGCGAGCCGCGCTACATCGCGGCCGACATCGCGACCCCCGACCTCAGGTGCCCGAAGCCCGCCCCTGCGCCCCAGCCCCTGGTCGGCGGGGGCGGCGCCTGTGCGCCGGGCTACTCACCCTGCGTGCCGCCGTACCCGCCTGACGTGGACTGTGCCGACGTGAACGGTCCGATCATGGTCACCGGCTCCGACCCGCACGGCCTGGACGCGGACCACGACGGCGTGGCCTGCGAGTAGTACCGACCCGATAGTCCAGTGGGAAGTGGCTGCACTGACGGCCATCTCGCGACCACTTGCCACTGGACTATCGACACCGCCGAGGTAATCTTAATTACATGATTACAAACGAAGCGCAGGAGCGGGTGCGCGGCTGGTTCGCCGGGCGTCTTCCGCAGGAGTGGCAGGCCGAACCTGCCCGGATCACGATCGACCGTGAGGAGATCACGGTCCTGCTGACCATTCCCGACGTCGACCTCGGGGACGACGCTTCGTCCGACGCCGCGCTCGACGAGGCCCGGGCCGGGCGCTCGTCAGCGTTCCGGGAGGAAACCCGCGGACAACGGATGGAGATCGCGAGCGAGGCCCAGCACCGGTTCGAGCGCAAGGTGTCCTGGGGAGTGATCGTGGGAGGCCGCGAGGCGCTCTGGACCCACGTCGCAGCCCCGGTGATGACGCGGCTGCGCCAGCCGCAGCGGCTGGTGCTCGACACCCTGGTCGACGCCGGCGTCGCCCGGTCCCGCGCCGACGCGCTGGCCTGGTGCGTGCGCCTGGTCGGACAGCACGAGGGTGACTGGCTGACCGAGCTGCGCGCCGCCATGGGCCAGGTGGCCGACGTGCGCGAGAAGGGCCCGGCCGCCTGAGGTACGTGGACCGTCGTGCGTGCCTGAGGTGATCAGCGGCGCAGTCGACGCCACGCCCGTCGCGCCGTGCGAAACCGACGCCGTGTCTCGAGCCGCTTGAGCCGCTGGCCACGCGACCAGGATCTCCGGGCCAGGGCGGCGACCGCGACCGCGGCGGCGTCGAGGAGCTGTTCGGGGTCCACCTCGGTGCCGCCACCGGTCGGCGCCGACGACGTCGTGGACGTGAGGTCGTTGAGATCGCCGACGACGTGGAAGCCGCCGGTCTCGATCTGCCGAACCAGGGCCTCCGTCTCGCCCTTCGCCGCCTCGAGCACTGCGGCGCCCAGCTCGGGGCGCACACGACTCCGCTTCGCAAGCTCCTGGGCCAGGAACGCCTTGATCTCCGACTGCTGGGCGGCCCCGGACAGCTTCACCGCGCGCTGGAGGTTGACCCGACGGACCAGCTCGGTCGTGACCAGGTCCATCGACCGGTTGACGCGTGTCGGCTCGAGCGTCTGCAGCCTGGTGGGGTCGGCACCGACCGCCTCGCAGAACCGCTCGAAGAGCAGCGTCCGGGGAGCGCTCGAGGGCGGCACGGTGACCACGTGGATCCGATCCGCCGGCAGGACCGCCGCCCACACCTCCAGCGTGGACACCGCCCGGGTTATCTTCCGCAGCCGCGCGGGATCCTGGACGATACGATCCTGAAATTCCGCCCAGCTGGCGGTTCCGCCGTTCTTGATGCCTTCCTGCCATCGAGCTGGGAGGACAGACACCACGTCACGCAGGGTGAGTACGGCGTGGACCTCACGGCCGTCGAGGTCTTCGAGAACGCGCTGGGCGTGCTCGACACGGAGGAGCGAGTAGCGCTCGCACGACATCACGACGTCGCCCTGGGCTCGAAGCACGGCAGCTCGCGTGCGGCTCCACGCGCCCTGGGTCTTCCGGTGAGGCCTCCTGCGCATCAGCTCTTTGGCCGCGCGGTAATGGGATGCCTGGGTGCCGACGATCGTGACGCCCTGGCTGAGGAACGACTCCCGGTTTGCGTACAGCAGGCTCTGGAGGTACGTCGTACCCGTCTTCAGCGGCCCCGGATGCAGGAAGACGCGTTGGGACACGGGCCACTCCTCTCGGCGGAGCCGAACTCTACCGCGGCCTCGGGACAGGGCGGCGCGGGTGTCCGCACCGACTGGTAGACAGGCCGGGTGACAGCGAACCCCGCCGCCGACCGGGCCGAGACCCGGCGCCTCGCCGAGGCCCACCTGCGCGCGCTGGTCGGGCGCGACGACGCGGCGTTGCGCGAGGACCAGTGGACGGCGATCGAGGCGCTCGCGGTCGACCGTCGCCGCGCTCTCGTCGTCCAGCGCACCGGGTGGGGCAAGTCGGCGGTCTACTTCGTCGCCACGGCGCTGCTGCGCGCCGGCGGTGCGGGTCCGACCGTGATCGTCTCGCCGCTGCTGGCCCTGATGCGCAACCAGATCGCGGCCGCGGAGCGGGCCGGGATCAGGGCGGTCACGATCAACTCCACCAACATCGAGCAGTGGCAGCCCATCCACGACGCGATCGCCGCCGGCGAGGTCGACGTACTGCTGGTCAGCCCGGAGCGGCTCAACAACCCGGGGTTCCGCGACGAGGTGCTCCCCCGGCTCGCCGCGACCTGCGGTCTGCTCGTGGTCGACGAGGCCCACTGCATCTCCGACTGGGGCCACGACTTCCGGCCCGACTACCGGCGCATCCGCACCCTCCTCGCTGACCTGCCCGAGGGGATCCCCGTGCTCGCCACCACCGCCACCGCCAACGCCCGGGTGACCGACGACGTCGCCGAACAGCTCGGCCCCACGGATCAACAGAGCGTCCTGGTCCTGCGCGGATCCCTCGACCGAGAGTCCTTGCGCCTGGGCGTCGTCCGACTGGCGACCTCCGAGCAGCGGCTGGCCTGGCTGTCCGACCACCTCGCCGAGCAACCCGGGTCGGGGATCATCTACTGCCTGACCGTCGCGGCCACCCAGCAGACCGCCGACTACCTCCGCAGCCGGGGCCACCAGGTCGCCGCCTACTCCGGTCAGACCGACCCCACCGAACGTCTTGCCCTCGAGGAAGACCTGCTGGCCGGCCGGGTCAAGGCACTGGTGGCGACCAGCGCCCTCGGCATGGGCTTCGATGCGACGCTCGGGTTCGTGGTCAACCTCGGGGCTCCCGCCTCACCGGTGGCCTACTACCAGCAGGTCGGGCGCGCCGGCCGCGGCACCGACCAGGCGAGTGTCGTGCTGCTGCCGGCGACCGAGGACCGCGACATCTGGCACTACTTCGCCTCCCTCGCCTTCCCCCGCGAGGAGCAGGTCCGCCAGACCCTGGCCGTCCTCGCCGACGCGGGCCGCCCGTTGAGCACCGCCAACCTCGAGACCCACGTCGAGCTGAGCCGGACCCGGCTCGAGACCATGCTCAAGGTGCTCGACGTCGACGGTGCCTGCCGCCGGGTCAAGGGCGGCTGGGAAGCCACGGGTGCGGAGTGGGTCTACGACGCCGAGCGCTACCACCGGGTCGCCGCGGCGCGCGAGCGCGAGCAGCAGGCGATGCTCGACTATCTCCGCACCGACCGTTGCCGGATGTGGTTCCTGCGCGACCAGCTCGACGACCCGGAGGCGGCCGACTGCGGCCGCTGCGACAACTGCGGCGGCCTGGCCCTCGACGCCACGGTCTCGGCCGACGCGGTGGAGGAGGCCGGCGCGCGGCTCGCGCGTCCCGGCGTTCCGATCGAGCCGCGCAAGATGTGGCCGACGGCCCTGACCGAGCTGGGGATCGACCTCACGGGCAAGATCGCCGACCCGCCCTCCGAGGGCCGCGCCGTCGCCCGGCTCACCGACCTCGGGTACGGCGGCCAGCTGCGAGACCTGTTCGGCGCGGACGTGCCAGACGCTTCGGTGCCCACACCGCTGGTCCGGGCGGTGATCGAGGTCCTGGGCGACTGGCAGCCCAAGGTCGACTCGATCGTGGTGGTCGAGTCCACGACCCGTGCCGCTCTGACGCGCGACCTCGCCGACGGCTTGTCCCGCCACCTCGGGGTGCCGGTGATCGGCCGGTTCGCGATCACCGACCCATCGGTAACGCCCGGCCAGGGCGCGGCCAACTCCGCTCAGCGGGTGGCAGCGGTCAACCGGCGGTGCGAGCTGCAGCTCGACCAACCGGCGGACCGGGTGCTGCTGGTCGACGACCTCGTGGTCACCGGCTGGACCCTCACGCTCGCCGCGCGCGCACTCAGGGACGCCGGCGCCAGCGACGTGCTCCCGCTGACCCTCGCGGTGCAGGCC
>DASSJR010000143.1:0-9843 GCA_035691135.1 Nocardioides sp.
GAAGCTGATGCACATCCTGAGCGGGAACCTCTCCCACCAGATCGAGCACCACCTCTTCCCCGACCTGCCGAGCAACCGCTACGGCGAGATCGCGCCGAAGGTGGAGGCGTTGTTCGAGAAGTACGACCTCAACTACTGCGCCCGGCCGCTGGTCCCGCAGGTCTACTCGGCCTGGCACAAGGTGGTCCGGCTGTCGCTGCCCAACGGCTGGCTGGCCAGCACCACACCCAGGAACGCGCCGAAGCAGCTGGTGAAGCTCTACAAGATGACCACCGGCGGGCCTCGTGTGCGGCGGGCCCTGCAGCGGCAGGCCGCCTGAGCCTCAGGGGTAGCTGACGCCGGTCGTCTGCTCGCTCAGCTCCCAGAGCTGTCGCTGGACGTCCTCGTCCCGCGACAGCTTGCTGCTCCCGACGACGACCGGCAGTCCGCCGTACTCCTTGAACCCGCTCGGTCCGCAGTACGTCGACCCCGGAAGGTCGGCGGTAGCCGCCATCAGGCTGGGCAGCGCGCCCATGTGCGCGGGCTGGGAGACCACCTTGATCGCGGCGTCGAGGATCGAGGCCACGCCTCCGGAGGCGCGACCGAAGCGGCCGTTGGCCGCCAGGTGCGTGCCGGCGAAGCCCGGGTGGGCCGCCAGCGCCTTCACCGGGAGCTCGGCCTCCCGCAGCCGGCGGTCCAGCTCGAAGGTGAACAGCAGGTTGGCCAGCTTGGTCTGGCCGTACACCGGCCACTTGGAGTAGCGCCGCTCCTGGGACCTGGGGTCGTCCAGCGGTGCGCGGCGCGCGGTGCGGTGCATCTGCGAGGACACGGTGACCACCCGACCCGCGCTGCTGGAGACCAGCTGGGGCAGCAGGAGACCGGTGAGCAGGAACGGGCCGAAGTGGTTCGTCGCCATCTGCATCTCGAGGCCGTCCACGGTCCGCCGGTACGGCGGCGCCATCACCCCAGCGTTGTTGACCAACACGTCGATCGGGCCGAACGTCGCTGCGTGGGCCGCCGCCTTCCGGACTGACTCGAGATCGGCGAGGTCCACCTGCAGCTGGAGCAGCTCCGCGTGCGGGACCTGGGCTCGGATCGAGCCCGCGGTCTCGGTCAGCTTCTCGGGCGTGCGGCCGCCGAGGATGACCTTGGCTCCCCGGCGGGCGAGCTCCAGGGCGGTGTAGTGGCCGAGGCCGCCCAGGGTGCACCCGGTGACCAGGACGGTCCGGCCGGCCTGGTCGGCCATGTCCGACAGCGACCAGGCGTCGGTGGGGGGCTTCACGGTGTGGCCTTCACGGGGTGACCGCCAGGGTGTCGACGATCCGCTGCCCGAGGAGGTCGTCGCCCTCGATCCGGATCGCGCCGGGGTCAGGCGCCCGGCGCCCACCCGCGAGCAGGATGAACGATTCGCGGTCCATCGACAGTCGGACGGTCGGCTCACCGGGTGGGTCGGCCAGACGCTCGCCGCGACCGGACTCGTCGACGCCGAAGGCGACCGGCTCGGAGTCCTCGAGGTCGAGCACGACGGTCGTGCCCGCCGGGGCGCCGACCCGTCTGGCAACCACCATGCCGAGGCTCTCGGAGAGGTAGTCGGCGGTGTGCTGGGCGGCCGACGAGTCCATGCCACCGGGTCTCCCGATCGCCCGCCGGACGTCCTGCTCGTGCATCCAGACGTCGAGGGGGCGGTTGCGCAACAGGGTGTTCCAGTCCCAGCCCACTCCGCCGAAGATCTGCTCGGGCTTGGCCGAGCCGTCGGTCGGCGGGTCGGCGAGCAGCGCGGTGTGGCGGCGGGTCGCAGCCTCCCGGATCTCGTTGATCAGGTCGTCGGGCGAGTGCTCGCTCCGGGCCACGACCCCCTGCTCGGTGTAGAGACCCATCAGCCCCGTGACGTGGTCCGGCTCCCCGACGTCGACCGTCTCCTCGGGGTTCCCGGCCAGCACACCCTCCAGGTGGGCGATGTGAGCGGCCACCGCGCGGACGTCCCAGCCGGCGAGGTCGGTCGGGGTGGACCACTGCTCGGGCGGGATCTTCTCCAGCAGCGCGGTGAAGTCGTTGATGGCCTGCCACCACACGTCGATGTAGCCCGCGAGGCGCTCCTGATCGGTCATGGACGAACAGTATGTCGACGCCATCATGGTCGGGTCGAGTGGCCCGAGGGGCGGGCGATCAGGTTTCGAGTCGAGTCACACCGTCCGACGCTGCTCTATCTCCTCGCCGTGAGCCCGGTTCGCAGGCTCACCGGGCGGGGCTCAGATTTCGAGACGCGTCGCACGTTCCGGCGCTTCGCGCCGGCTCATGCCGACGCTCCTCAATCTCTTCGCCCTGACGCCCGGTTCGCAGGCTCACCGGGCGGGGCTCAGAGGTCGCGGCGCTCCTGGATGTGGGTCGTGCGGCTGCGCTGACGGTTCATGACGAGCGCCAGGACGATGGCCAGGATGCCGACGATCAGACAGATCCAGCCGAGGGTGTTGACGTCGACCACGTTGGCGATCGCGTCCGGAAAGTCCTCGATCACGTTCAGCAGCAGGATCAGGCCGATCACGATCAGAAGGATGCCGACGCCGATTCCCATGGGGGCTCCCTGTGTGGTGAGTGGTGGGTGATGTCAGCCTACGACCTCCCGCGCCGACGCCCGGGTACCGGGCGCGACGCGGCGAGGTCGTGGCGGTGTGGTCAGAAGGCCGCTTCGTCGAGTTCCATCAGGGACAGGTCGGTGGCCTCGGCCAGGGCCCGCTCCGCGGTGATCTTCGGCAGGTTGTGCTGGGCGAAGAACTGCGCCGCAGCCACCTTGCCCTCGTAGAACGCCTTGTCCTTGCCGGCGTCTCCGGCGAGCTTGTCCAGCGCGACCTCCGCCTGGCGCAGCAGCAGCCAGCCGCAGACGACGTCGCCGAGCACCATCAGCAGGCGGGTCGTGTTGAGGCCCACCTTGTAGATGTTGCGGATGTCGCCGCCGTCGGCGGAGGCATCCGCGGACATCAGGTCGTTGATCATGTGGCCGACGATCGCGTTGGCGTCCTCGAGCGCCTTCGCGAGCAGGCTGCGCTCCACCTTGAGCCGGCCGTTGCCCGCCTCGGAGCTGATGAACGACTCGATCTCGCCCGCCAGGTGGCCCAGCGCCCTGCCCTGGTCCTTGACGATCTTGCGGAAGAAGAAGTCCTGGCCCTGGATCGCCGTGGTGCCCTCGTAGAGGGTGTCGATCTTGGCGTCGCGGACGTACTGCTCCAGCGGGTACTCCGACAGGAAGCCCGAGCCACCGAACGTCTGCAGCGACTCGGTTCCCAGCAGCACCCACGAGCGCTCGGAGCCGTAGCCCTTGACGATCGGGAGCAGCAGGTCGTTGACCGCCGCAGCCAGCTTCGCCTCGTCGGTGTCCGTCTGGCCGGCGTGCTCGGCCATCATCACCTGGTCCTGCCACGACGCGGTGTAGAGCACCAGCGCGCGCATTGCCTCCGCGAACGACTTCTGGGTCATCAGCGAGCGGCGGACGTCGGGGTGGTGGGTGATCGTGACGCGGGGGGCGGTCTTGTCGGAGGCCTCGGTCAGGTCGGCGCCCTGCACCCGCTCCTTCGCGTAGTCGAGGGCGTTCAGGTAGCCGGTCGACAGCGTGGCGATGGCCTTGGTGCCGACCATCATCCGGGCGTTCTCGATGACCTGGAACATCTGCGCGATGCCGTCGTGCACCTCGCCGAGCAGCCAGCCCTTGGCGGGCTCCTTCTCGCCGTAGGTGACCTCGCAGGTGTTCGACACCTTGATGCCCATCTTGTGCTCGACGTTGGTGACGTGGACGCCGTTGCGCTCCCCGGTCAGCTCGCCGGTCTCGGGATCGAAGTTCCACTTCGGCACGATGAAGAGCGAGAGCCCCTTCGTGCCGGGGCCGCCCACCCCCTCCACGCCCGAGGGGCGGGCGAGGGTCAGGTGGACGATGTTCTCGCTCATGTCGTGCTCGCCGGAGGTGATGAAGCGCTTGACGCCCTCGATGTTCCATGTGCCGTCGTCGTTCGGCGTCGCCTTGGCGCGACCCGCGCCGACGTCGGAACCCGCGTCCGGCTCGGTCAGCACCATCGTGGTGCCCCACTGGCGATCGACGATGTGCTGGGCGATCTTCTGGTCGCGCTCGTTGCCGTTGCGGTAGACCACGCCGGCGAACGCCGGGCCGGCGCCGTACATCCAGATCGGGGCGTTGGCGCCGAGCACCAGCTCACCGATCGCCCAGTTGATGGTCGACGGCGCGGGGGTGCCGCCGAGCTCCTCGGCGATGCCGAGCCGCCAGTACTCCGCGTCCATCCAGGCCTGGTAGCTCTTCTTGAACGACTCCGGGATCGGTGCCTCGCCCGTGGCGGGGTCGAAGACGGGTGGGTTGCGGTCGCTGTCCGCGTACGACGCGGCGAGGTCCTCACGGGCGAGCCGGTCGACCTCGGCAAGGATGGACCGGGCGGTGTCGCCGTCCACGTCCGCGAACGGACCCTGGCCGAGGATCTCGTCACGGCCGAGCACCTCGAAGAGGTTGAACTCGATGTCGCGCAGGTTGCTCTTGTAGTGGCTCACTGATCCACCTGTTCATCTCGGGGGTCGGCCGGCCTGACAACTTCTCGGTGCTACTGGCCGGTAACTTAATTATCCGCGGGAGGTCTCCGCAGCGCAAGGAGGGGGTGACGGGGATCTCCCTTGGCCCCGCCTCGGCTCGACGCACGTCTAGTCGACTGATAAAGTCAAGTGGAACACCTGAGATACGTTTCTGACTCTTGTTTCCGACTGTCCGGTGAGTCGCCCGGACGACCGAAGGGGTTCGCCCGCAATGCGCAAGCTCATCGTCCTGGGCATCGTTGGCCTCCTGGCCCAGCTCGTCGACGGTTCACTCGGAATGGCGTACGGCGTCACGTCGTCGACCCTGCTTCTCGCGACCGGGGTCGCCCCCGCCGCTGCCTCGGCCGCGGTGCACTTCTCCGAGATCGGCACGTCCCTGATGTCGGGCTTCTCCCACCACAAGCTCGGCAACGTGGACTGGCGCACCGTCAGCATCCTGGCCGTTCCGGGATTCGTGGGCGCCTTTGCCGGAGCAACGTTCCTGTCCAGCGTCAACGGCGAGTCCGCCGAGCCTTGGGTCGCCGCCCTCCTTCTCCTGCTCGGTGGCTACGTCATCTGGCGGTTCCTGGCCCTCAACGGCCACCGCCCTCGCTTCAAGGCTCACCCGTCCGTGCTGTTCCTGGCGCCCATGGGCGTGGTGGCCGGCACCATGGACGCCATCGGCGGCGGGGGCTGGGGTCCGGTGGGCACGACCAGCCTGCTGTCCTCGGGACGGCTGGAGCCGCGCAAGGTCATCGGGTCGATCGACACCTCGGAGTTCGTGGTCGCCGTGGGTGGTTCCCTCGGCTTTCTCTTCGCCCTGGGCAGCCAGGGCATCCTCTGGGGCTACGCCGGCGCTCTGCTCGTCGGCGGCGTGATCGCGGCCCCGGTCGCCGCCTGGCTGGTCAGCCGGATCCCCGCAGCGGTGCTCGGTGTCGCCGCGGGCGGGCTGATCGTGGTCACGAACGCCAAGACGATCCTCGAGGCGGTTGGGCTGGAGCAGTCCCCGGTGCTGCTCACCTGCGCCGTCCTGGTCGGGCTCTGGATCACGGGGATCGCGTGGGCGGTCCGGCGCCACCGGGCAGGTGTCGCCGCGGTCGAGGAGGCGGCGGCTCCCGTCCCGGCCTGACGCGCGAGGCGGTTGGTCGAGTGATCGGATCGACATCTGAGACAATGCCCGCATGCGCGTATCCGCCAAGTCCGACTATGCCCTGCGGGCGCTCATCGAGATGGCGTCTCGGGCCGACGCGGCGGCGGTGAGTGCCGAGGAGCTCGGCAAGCAGCAGGACATCCCCCACGGGTTCCTCCAGGCGATCCTGGCCGACCTCCGCCGGGCCGGGATCGTGATCTCCCAGCGCGGCCAGTCCGGCGGCTGGCGGATGGGGCGCCCGCCCGGCGAGGTCTCGGTCGCCGACGTGATCCGAGCCGTTGACGGCCCCCTGGTCTCGGTCTACGGGCTGCGTCCCGAGGCGGTCACCTACAACGACACCGCCGACGTGCTCCAGCACGTCTGGATCGCAGCCCGGCGCTCGTTGCGCGACGTCTTCGAACAGGTGTCGATCCAGCAGCTCGCCGAGCACCGGCTGCCCAAGGCGGTCACTTCGCGCACCGCGGACGAAGACGCCTGGCAGCCCCACTGACGCGAAGCGTCACCGTCCGGTTGTTGAGCAGGTCGCGCAGCGACCGTGTCGAAACATAGAACACGTTCTAGAATCGGGGCATGAGCCTCCCCGCTGCCATCACCTGGAACGCCCCGAACGGCGAGCACCCGGCCCGCGCCGCTTCCCAGCGCTCCTACGCCGCGGTCGCCGCCGGCGACCTGGACCAGTGGCTGGAGGTGTACGCCGAGGACGCAGTCATCGAGGACCCGGTCGGCCCGTCGATGTTCGATCCCGAGGGCCGGGGCCACTACGGGCACGACGGGATCCGGGCCTTCTGGAAGCTGGCGATCGAGCCGATCGAGACCTTCAGGTTCGTCATCCACGACTCCCATGCCAACGGCAGCACCTGCGCCAACGTCGGCACGATCACCACGACCTTCCCCGACGGAGGCATGGTCGACACCGACCTGGTGATGGTCTACCGCGTCGACGAGCAGGGGAGGGTCGCCTCCATGCGGGCGTACTGGGAGCCGGAACGCGCGATGGCGACCTACCGCAAGGGGTGACGCCTACTCGGCGTGGGTGGCCACCCACTCCACCAGCGGACGGAGCGCGCGCCACTCGTCGCGGACCCGGTCGAGCACGTCGGGGGAGTCGAGATCCTCGAAGCCGAACGACTTCCCCGCGAACAGCTGCTTGTGGCGGAGCAGCTCGATCCGCGGGTGGTCGGCGGCGTACCCTCGCGGGCTGGTCTTGAGCCGCTCGCCGCTGATCTCGAACCCGTCCTTCTCCAGCTTGCGGAGGACCCGCTGCAGCCTGGACCCGGACTTGTCGTCGGCCATCGCCTCGCGGATGGCGGCCAGCCGCTCACCGGACGCCTCGTAGAAACCGGCCCCCACCCGGAGGCCGCGGGCGGAGATCTCGACGTACCACCCGGTCGCCGGACCGGCCGCGGCGAACGCGCCCTGGTGGGTCTTGTAGGGCGTCTTGTCCTTGGCGAACCGCACGTCACGGTAGGGCCGGAAGACCTTGGCGTCGCCGAACTCCGGTGCCAGCGCCTCGCACAACGCTGTCATCGGTTGCCGGACCGACTCGGTGTAGACGCGCTTGTGCTCCTCCCAGAACGACTTGGTGTTGTCGACCTCGAGGTCGTCGTAGAAGTCGAGGGCAGCGTCGGGGAACCCGGTGAACGCAGACACCGGGGCAGGGTACGACGTTCGGGGCAGGGTCAGCCGGCCGGTGCGCTGACCTGTTCGTCGCCGGACTCCGCGACCGCGGTCACCGTGATCCGGTCGCCACCGCACCGCGGCTCGGTGAGGAACGCCGGTCCGCGCCCCCGCGTCTCGTAGACCACCTCGAGCTCGCCCGCGGGCGTCCACCGGAGCAGGCGGGCGGGATCGCCGTCGCGCACCGGGTCCTGGGCGAAGTACGTCGCGCCCCCGCACCAGGCCAGCGTCCCTGAAGTCCCCGGGCCGAGGTCGAAGTACGCGTCCCCGGACCGGGCGTAGTAGCGGGCCTCCTCGACCCGGTTCTGCTTCGGCACCACCGACCACACGGCCCCGTCGTCGACGAGCACGCCTTCCCAGCCGAGACACTTCTCCACCCCGTCGAACGGAACCACGTCCTCGCTGGCCACCTGGGCGACCGTTCGGCACGACGGCTGCTGGTCGTCGAACGTCATCAGTGACGTCCCCGCGGGTGTGATCTGGGCGGCGTTGAACCCGTGTCGTTTCTCCGCGCACCAGGTGCGTTCGGAGGTGCGCTTCTCCAGGTCCACCGTCGCGAGGCAGTAGCTGCCACCCGGGCCGATCGTGGGGTGGACCAGCGTGCCGTCCCCGAGCGCCCAGGTCCCGCCGGTGGTGGTGGGGACGTCCGAGGATGCGTCGACGGTGAAGTCGCCGCCCTTCGCGCCGAGCCGGACGATCTGTGCGGTGGCCGGCTGGGTCTCCTGCTCATCCTGGAACACCACCGCTGCCCAGTCGCCGTCGATCAGCCCGTCCGAGATCCGCTGGCGACTGTCGGCGACAAACGTCCTCGAACCACTGGGACCCTGCAGGGTCGCCCGGCCTCCGCCCTCGGCGACGGAGAGCGTCCAGGCCCCGCTGCGGGTGACGGTCGCGGTCGCCGGTCCGGGCACCCGGGTCCACTTCAGCAGGTTGATGGTCGGCTCGACCGCTGCCGGAGACGCGGCGGTTCCACCTTCGAGGGCGTCTTCGTTCTCGGTCGTCTCGGTGCCCCCGGGTGCCTCGGTCTGTGCCGGGGACGACGACTTCCCGGTCGGGGAGCTGCTCGGCTCCGCGGCCGTGCGAGCGGTCCCGTCGTCGGTGCAGCCGGTCAGCGTGGCGAGGAGGACCACCGCGGCCATCGGGGCCGCGAGGCGCCTCCCCATCACACCCCGATGTTGTGCTGGAAGTGGGCCTCGTTGGCGCGGTAGCTGCGGTAGGCGTCGCGCCACTGGACCCGGCCGATGTAGGGCTCCGAGGGGTCGAAACGCTGCTGGTTCCACGGCTCGAAGTATCCGACCTTGAGCGGCCCTGAGCCGTTCTTGTCGTAGCCCCGTCCCACCTGGAAGTGCCCGGAGGCGTCGTCGTCGAGGTACGGGTAGTACCTCTTCAGCAGGATCGGGTGCAGCACGAGCGGCGCCCGGTAGTCGACGATGTGGCGCATGTTGAGCAGCGCCCACTTCCGGAAGGACCAGTCGGAGATGTCGAGGGTGATGTAGGTGCCGGCCCGGCTCTCCCGGTCGTAACCGGTGCTCTGGTTGACCACGCGGACCATGTCGGTGATCGCCGTACCGCTGGTGGTCGTGCCCAGGCGGCGCGCCCAGTGGCCCTGGGACTTGCGCACGTTCTGCCAGCCCCACGTGATCATCTGCATGGTCGTCGGGCCGCACCAGTAGGTCCTCGTCTGCTCGGCGACCTCACGAGGGCGGAGCACCCGCGAACGCTCAGGGTAGTCGCCAGCGGTCTTGGTTCGGGTGCTGGTGGAGCTGGTGCGGGCCGAGAGACCGGCCTCCGGGTGGGCCTGGCCGAACCCGGCGGGCAGGGGCACCCCCTGGATCTCGTGCCGCAGCATCCACACCTTGGCAACCGACCGGGCCGCCGCGGTGAGCTCGGCGCGCTCGGACGCCGCCCGTTCGGTGGGACTGAGCGCCGCCGCTCGCCGCAGGGTCGCGGCCAGGTCCAGGTCGCCGGTGGTCTCGACGGCAGCGGTCCGGCGCGCGAGGGAACGGGTGGCGGTGGCGACTCGGGCACGTACGTCGGCCTGGGTGCTGGTGGTCCACCCGGTGTGCAGGCAGTAGTGCTGGCCGTCGAACTCCGCACAGCGCACGAGGTCGCTCGCGAGCTGCGTCGGTGACAGCCGCGCCGACACTCCACCGAGGCGTTGCCCGGCGGACACGACCCGGTCGATCTCACGTCGCATCGCCCCGGTCACGGCGCCCGGCCCCGGCGCGGCAGGCTGGGCGGCCTCAGGCTCGCCGGAGGGTCGCAGCGCGCTGTTGGTGTCGCTCCCGCGGGGGATGAACGGGGTGGCCGCGAGCAGGGCGACGAACGCGCCGATGGCGATCTTGCGGGCGCGGGGCATGAATGCACCTCGGGGGAAGAGACAAGGGTCCTGACGTACCACTGTCCCCAGCAACCCCAGTTGACGTCAAGTGTCACAGGGGTCACAGCGTGCAAAATGATCCGGGAGCAGGAAG
>DASSJR010000144.1:0-2376 GCA_035691135.1 Nocardioides sp.
CCGATCACCATTGTCCGATCGTCATAGCCCACGAAGCGTGGTCTCATGCCGCGATCCGCTCGGTGAACCCGACACCTACCGGTCCTCCAGTGCGAGGTCGACGGCCGCCTCGACGTGCAGCCGGGTGGTGGGGAAGGCGGGGACGGGGCAGTCGTCCGGGCCGATGAGGAGCTCGATCTCGGTGCACCCGAGGATCACGCCCTGGGCACCGCGGTCGACCAGGGCGTCGATGATCCGGCGGTACGACGCCCGCGACTCGTCCCGGACGATGCCGTGCACCAGCTCGTCGTAGATGACGTCATGCACCACCTGTTGTTCGTCGGGCTCGGGCACCATCACCGACAGTCCGTGCCCGGCGATCCGGTCGGTGTGGAAGGTCTCGCGCATGCTGAAGCCGGTGCCGAGGAAGGCCACCGACTCCAGCCCGGCCGCGATGACGGCGCGCGCGGTCACGTCAGCGAGATGGACGAAAGGCACCGAGGTCGCTTCCTCGATCCGGTCCGCGACCTTGTGCATCGTGTTCGTGCAGAGCAGGAGCAGCTCGGCGCCGGCGTCCTCGAGCAACCGCGCCTCCGCGGCGAGCAGGGTGCCCGCGGACGACCAGTCGCCGGCACGCTGCATCTCCTCGATGGGCGCGAAGTCGACGGAGGCGAGAAGACACCGTGCGGAGTGGTAGCCGCCGAGGCGTTCGCGGACGAGCTCGTTGAGCAGGGAGTAATAGAGGGCGGTGCTCTCCCAGCTCATCCCGCCCAGCAGTCCGATCTTCTTCACCCGGCCACCCTGACAGGTGGTCCAGCACACGGACACCCCGCCGTAACCGGCGTCCCGGGGGCTTCGTTGACCAGGCAGCAGGAGCAAGAACCATCCGAAACCAGGAGGAACCAATGCCGGTCGGACGACGAGCCCGGAGCATCGCCATCGGCGTGATCGCCGGTGCGGTGTCGGCGATGGGCCCCGCCGGGCAGGCCGCGGCCACCGAGGGTCAGACCCCGGTCGGCGACGTGAAGCGTGTGGTGTTCGTCGGCAACAACTGGGCCGGAACCGCCGACATCCTCGCGCCCGGCTCCTTCGAGAAGCTCGGCACGATCAACATCATCCCCGACCACGACGAGCGGATGCAGGAGATCGCCACCAACCCCGAGCGGCTGGCGTACTTCCTCGCGATCCGCGAGGCGATCGGCGAGGGCCACGACCAGTACGTCGACGACATGTACTCCTCCAACGACGGCAGGTTGATGGTGGTCTCCCGCCCGTCGTTCGCCGATGTCGTCGGGATCAGCCTCGAGACCGGTGACATCGTCTGGCGCTTCCCGGTGGCCGGACAGCGCTCCGACCACATGGCCATCTCGCCGGACGGCAAGAAGGTCGTCGTCAGTGCCTCGACCGCCGACCTGGTGCACGTGCTGCGGGTCTCCGACGGCAAGGAGCTCGGCCAGTTCCCCTCCGGTGGCTCGCCTCACGAGAACGTCTTCATCGACGGTGGCGAGAAGATCATCCACGCCAGCATCGGCATGGTCTACACGCCCCTCGACCAGCCACCGATGGACCCCACAAAGGGCGAGCGGGTGCTGCAGATCGTGGACGCCGACACCTACAAGGTGATTCGCCGCTACAACCTGCGCAAGGCGCTCGACGAGCGCGGGCTCGAGGACTTCAGCACCGCTGTACGCCCGATGACGTTGTCGCCGAACGAGCAGAAGATCTATTTCCAGGTCTCGTTCTTCCACGGCTTCCTCGAGATGGACCGCTCCTCCGGCAAGATCCAGCGGGTGAAACGGCTGCCGAACCTGGTTCCGGACATGCCGCGCGAGCAGTACGTCCTCGACTCCGCTCACCACGGCATCGCGATGAACCCGGAGGGCACGAAGATCTGCGTCGCCGGAACGATGGACGACTACGCCACGGTGGTGGACCGAAAGACCTACAAGCGCGGCAAGCTGCTGAAGAAGGAGGGTGGCAAGCCCTACTGGGTGACGCAGAGCTGGGACGGCGACTACTGCTACATCTCCTGGAGCGGCACCGACCAGATCTCGAAGATCTCCTACCGCACCGGCCGGATCGTCGACACCGCGAACGTCGGCGACCACCCACAGCGGGTCCGCAACGCCTTTGTCGAGCAGTCGCTGATCGACGGGCTGCCGCAGGGCTGAGGGACGCGAATGCCCCACTCAACGGGCGGGAATCCCCCACTCAACGGGAGAGGAAGTCGGCCAGGCGGTCGAGGCCGGTCACGACATCCTCACGAGGACCGGCGAAGCTGAGCCGGATGTAGCGGTGTCCGACCTCGGTGTCGAAGTCGATGCCGGGGGCAACCGCGACGCCGGTCTTGCCGAGCAGGTCGTGGGCGAAGCCCATCGAGTCGTCGGTCAGGTGGCC
>DASSJR010000145.1:0-10654 GCA_035691135.1 Nocardioides sp.
TGATCCGAGCGGCACGGCACCCGGACGCGGCGCGCACCTGCACCCTACGTCCGAGTGCTACGACCTCGCGGTGCGCAGGCGAGCATTTGCCCGAGCCCTCCGGCTCGAGCAGGGGTTGGCCAGCACACCGGTGGGGGACTACCTCGCCTCACACCAACACTGAGTCCGACCGACAGAAACTGGAGCAGCAGCTCATGAGCACTCGATGAGTACTTCGCGATGAGTTTGCACACCCGCTAACGGTCTGAGACGTAACCCCCGGAACCCGGGTCTCAGGCCAGAAGGAGAAACGTGGCTAAGACCCGAGTTCACGAACTCGCCAAGGAGTTCGGTGTCGAGAGCAAGTTTGTTCTCGAAAAGTTCAAGGAGATGGGGGAGTTCGTCAAGTCGGCGAGCTCCACTGTCGAGCTCCCTGCGGAGATGCGGTTCCGCAAGGAGTACGGCGACGAGCTGAAGACCGCGGCTGCGGCGGCGCCGGCCGAGGCCGCGCCCAAGAAGGCGGCCGAGAAGCCTGCGGAGAAGGCTCCCGCCAAGCCGACAGCCAAGCCCAAGGCGCCGGCCGCCAAGGCGGCCCCGCCGGAGCCCGAGCCGGAGCCGGAGCCCACCCCCGAGCCGGTGGTGGAGGTTCCCGCGCCCGCCGAGACCCACGAGCCCGAGCCCCCGGCCGAGCCCGAGGCCCCGGCCGCGGCCGCGCCGGCCTCCCCGACCCCCAAGCCCCCGGCCCCGCGGCCGGTCGGCCGACCCGGCGCCCCGCGCCCGGGCAACAACCCGTTCGCCGCCAGCCAGGGCATGGGCCGCCGCCCGCGCCCGACCGACGGTGCGCCTGCAGGCGACCAGCGGGCTCCCCGCCCGCCTGCGGCTCGCGACGG
Source organism: Nocardioides sp. (assembly GCA_035691135.1). Lineage (GTDB taxonomy): Bacteria > Actinomycetota > Actinomycetes > Propionibacteriales > Nocardioidaceae > Nocardioides. The sequence continues at coordinate 870 of DASSJR010000145.1, forward strand.
AGGCGCTCCCGGTCGCCCGGGCATGCCGCGCCCCAACCCCGCGATGATGCCCAAGTCCCCGGCGGCCTTCGGCTCCGGCCCCGGCGGCCGAGGTGCCGGTGGTCCGGGTCGCGGTGGCGGTGCCCCTGGTCGTGGCGGTGCGCCCGGCCGTGGCGCCCCCGGTGCCGGCGCGCCCGGCCGTGGTGGTGCCCCCGCCCGTGGTGGCTTCGGTCCCGGCGGCCGTGGACGCCCCGGCGGCCGTGGCCAGACCCAGGGTGCCTTCGGTCGGCCCGGTGGGCCGTCGCGCCGCGGGCGCAAGTCGAAGCGGGCGCGTCGCCAGGAGTTCGAGCAGATGGAGGCGCCGACGCTCGGTGGCGTGCGGGTCCGCAAGGGGAACGGCGAGACCGTCCGCCTGGCCCGGGGCGCATCCCTCACCGACTTTGCCGACAAGATCGGCGTCGACGCCGCGTCATTGGTGCAGATGCTGTTCAGCCTCGGTGAGATGGTGACCGCGACCGAGTCCGTCAACGACGAGACCCTCGAGCTGCTCGGTGAGGAGCTCAACTACGCCGTCGAGGTCGTTTCTCCGGAGGACGAGGACCGCGAGCTGCTCGAGTCGTTCGACCTCGAGTTCGGCGAGGACGAGGGCGACGAGGCCGATCTGGCCATCCGTCCGCCGGTCGTCACCGTCATGGGTCACGTCGACCACGGAAAGACGAAGCTTCTCGACGCGCTGCGCAACGCCAACGTCGTCGACAAGGAGGCCGGCGGCATCACCCAGCACATCGGTGCCTACCAGGTGGCCACCGAGGTCGAGGGCGAGGAGCGGCGGATCACCTTCATCGACACTCCGGGTCACGAGGCATTCACCGCCATGCGTGCTCGTGGCGCGCAGGCGACCGACATCGCGATCCTCGTGGTCGCGGCCGACGACGGCGTGATGCCGCAGACGGTCGAGGCGCTCAACCACGCCAAGGCCGCCGGGGTCCCGATCGTGGTCGCGGTGAACAAGATCGACAAGCCCGAGGCGGACCCGACCAAGGTGCGAGGTCAGCTGACCGAGTACGGCCTGATCCCCGAGGAGTACGGCGGCGACGCGATGTTCGTCGACGTGTCGGCGAAGTCCGAGCTCAACCTCGACAAGCTGCTCGAGGCCGTCGTACTCACCGCTGACGCGTCCCTGGACCTGCGGGCCAACCCGCATCAGGACGCCCAGGGCCTCGTGGTCGAAGCCCACCTCGACCGCGGCCGCGGTCCGGTGGCGACGATCCTGGTTCAGCGCGGAACACTGCGGGTCGGCGACTCGATCGTCGCGGGTCCGGCGCACGGCCGGGTCCGGGCGATGCTCGACGAGCACGGCGAGAACATCGAGGAAGCCGATCCGTCGCGTCCCGCGATGGTGCTCGGACTCACCGCCGTGCCCGGTGCCGGCCAGAACCTGATCGTCGTCGAGGACGACCGGATGGCCCGCCAGATCGCCGAGAAGCGGGAGGCACGCGAGCGCGCCGCCATGCAGGCCAAGCGCCGGGTGCGCCGTACCCTCGAGGACTTCATGGCCTCGATGGAGAAGGGCGAGAGCCAGGAGCTCAACCTGATCCTGAAGGGCGATGTGTCCGGTTCGGTCGAGGCGCTCGAGGATGCCCTGTCCAACATCGACGTGGGCGAGGAGGTCGGAATCCGGGTCATCGACCGCGGGGTCGGTGCGATCACCGAGACCAACGTCGACCTGGCCGCGGCGTCCGACGCGATCATCATCGGCTTCAACGTCCGGCCGCAGGGCAAGGCGACCGAGATGGCCGACCGCGAGGGCGTGGAGATCCGTTACTACACGGTGATCTACCAGGCGATCGAGGAGATCGAGGCGGCGCTCAAGGGCATGCTGAAGCCGGAGTTCGAGGAGTCGACTCTGGGACAGGCGGAGATCCGCGAGATCTTCCGCTCCTCCAAGATCGGAAACATTGCCGGGTGCATGGTCACCAGCGGCACCATCCGCCGCAACGCGAAGGCGCGGCTGCTCCGTGACAACGCGGTGGTCGCGGACAACCTCGACCTGGCCTCGTTGCGACGGGAGAAGGACGACGCCAGTGAGGTCCGCGAGGGCTTCGAGTGCGGACTCGTGCTCAAGAACTTCCAGGACATCAAGATCGGCGATGTCGTGGAGAGCTTCGAGATGCGCGAGATCCCGCGCGCCTGACCGCCGAGCCGTCGTGAGTTACCGCGTCGCGCGGTAACTCACGACGGCTCACCGGGCGGTGGGTGGTAACTCACGACGGTTCGGCCCAAGGAGGAACGATGAGCAACCCACGGGTCCGCAAGATCGCCGACCGGATCCAGGTCGTGGTGGCCGAGATGCTCGAGCGGCGGATCAAGGATCCGCGCCTCGGCTTCGTCACGGTGACCGACGTCCGGGTGTCCGGTGACACCCAGCAGGCGTCGATCTTCTACACGGTCTACGGCGAGGACGACGACCTGGCCAGCACCGCCGCCGCGCTGGAGTCGGCCAAGGGGCTGCTCCGGTCGGAGGTCGCCAAGCAGCTCGGCATGCGGCACGCACCGACCCTGACCTTCATCCCCGACGCGTTGCCTGAGAATGCCCGTCACCTCGACGACGTGCTCGCCAGGGCGCGCGCCCAGGACGAGGCCGCCGCCGCGTCGCGCGGTGCGACGTACGCCGGCGGCGAGGACCCGTACAAGAAGCCACGTGACACGGAGGCGGACGAGTCCGTCGACGACGCATGAGCACGGAATCATGAGCTCGGGGTCCGGCCTGGTGATCGTGGACAAGCCAGCCGGGGTCACCTCGCACGACGTGGTGTCCCGTGTGCGTCGTCTTGCGGGCACACGGAAGGTCGGCCATGCGGGCACGCTGGACCCGATGGCGACCGGGGTGCTGGTGATCGGCGTCGACCGCGCCACCCGGTTGCTCGGTCACCTGACCCTCACCGAGAAGGCGTACGACGCCACCATCCGGCTGGGCGCCACGACGACGACCGACGACGCCGAGGGCGAGGTCCTCTCGACCGCACCCACCGGCGACCTCGACGAGGAACGGATCCGGTCACGGCTGGAGGCGTTCGTCGGTGACATCGAGCAGGTGCCGACCGCCGTCTCGGCGATCAAGGTGGACGGCCGCCGGGCCTACGACCGCGTGCGCGACGGTGAGGACGTGCAGCTGGCGGCGCGACCGGTGTCCATCCACGAGCTGGAAGTCCACCGCGTGTGCCCCGCCGGCAAGTTCATCGAGGTCGACATCTCGGTCCGCTGCTCGAGCGGCACCTACATCCGGGCCATCGCCCGCGACCTCGGCGCCGAGCTCGGGGTGGGTGGCCACCTCGGCGCCCTGAGGCGCACGGCCGTCGGACCCTTCACCCTCGAGGACGCCCGCACCCTCGAGGAGCTGGCGGAGGAGCTCGCGGTGCTGCCGATCGCGGAGGCGGCGCGGGCGAGCTTCCGCAGCCGCGACCTGGGGCTGGCGCAGGCCGGTGATGTCCGGCACGGCCGCCAGATCGATACCGACCTCGACGGGCTCACCGCGCTGTTCGCGCCGGACGGTGAGTTCCTCGCGCTCTACGAGCCGAGTCACGGGACGTCCCGGGCCGTGGCGGTGTTCGTCTGATGCTGATCTTCCACATCGCCGTCGCCGCCGAATGGGAGGCCGCCCTCGAGGCCGGCGCCTACACGACGTCCACGCTGGGCCGCACCCTGGCGGAGGAGGGCTTCATCCACTGCTCCCACGAGGACCAGTGGCAACAGGTACGACGGGCCTACTACGCCGACGCGACGGCGCCGCTGGTCCTCCTGGTCATCGACACCGACCGGCTCGCCGCGCCGGTCCGCGAGGACGACGTTCCCGGCTCGGACCGGCCGTTCCCGCACGTCTACGGACCCATCAATCCCGACGCCGTGGTCGAGACACGGGACCTGTCGCTTCCGGGCGGGGGCCGGCGGATCAGTAGGCTCTCGCAGGTGCCGATCTGGCGAGCCCTCGACGACGTACCGGCCGACCTGGGTCGCACGGCCGTCGTCATCGGCAACTTCGACGGTGTCCACCTCGGCCACCAGCACGTCGTCGGCCGGGCGCGGGAGATCGCCGACGCAGAAGGTCTCACCCTGGTTGCGGTCACCTTCGACCCGCACCCGATGGCCGTCCTGCGTCCCGAGCACGCACCCTCGCCGTTGACGACCGTCGAGGACCGGACCCGACTGCTCGGCGAGGCGGGAGTGGACGCCGTCTTCGCCCTGCCGTTCGACCGTGAGACCGCGAACTGGTCCCCGGAAGAGTTCATCGACCGGGTCCTGGTCGAGTCGCTGCACGTGTCCGCGGTGGTGGTCGGCGCCAACTTCCGGTTCGGGCACCGGGCCTCGGGTGACGTCGCCACCCTGCGCGGGGCCGGGGAGTCCCGCGACTTCGTCGCCGAGGGGATCGCCCTCGACGGCGGCCCGCAGGTCTGGTCCTCGACCTACGTCCGCACCTGCCTGGCGACCGGCGACGTCTCCGGAGCATCCGAGGCGCTCGGCCGCCCGTTCACGGTGCGTGGCGTCGTCGTCGAAGGGGACAAGCGCGGCAAGGAGCTCGGATTCCCCACCGCGAACGTGCCGGCCCACGGTGAGGTGATGGCCCCCGCCGACGGCGTCTACGCCGGCCGGCTGCGGCGGCTCGACACCGGCGAGTCGTTCCCGGCTGCGATCAGCGTCGGCACCAACCCGACCTTCGACGGCCACCGCGAGAGCCGGGTCGAGAGCTACGTGCTCGACCGGACCGACCTCGAGCTGTACGGCGTCGAGGTCGAGGTCTCCTTCCTCTCCCGGCTGCGCGGCATGGTCGCGTTCGAGTCGGTGGACAAGCTGGTGGCGCAGATGAACGACGACGTCGAACAGGCACGCCGCGTCCTCGATGTCGCAGAAACGGACCGCGCGTGAAACAGCCCGTCGAGACCGACCCGCTGGGAGCGACCGAGACCTGGTTCCTGCAGCACGGGCTCTCCTACTTCGTCCCCGAGGAGCGTGCGGCGGCGCGGGCGGCGCTGCGGCCACGACGCGCGGTCCCGCTCCTGGTCCTGGTCGTGCTCGTGGCGGCCGCGCTCGGCGGGCTGCTCGGGTGGTTCTCCGACCAGGTGAGCGCGGCGCCGGCGCTCTGGCTGACCCTGGCCGTCCTGGCCGCACTCGTCTACGCCCTCACCGCCCTCCGCGCCCGGCCGATCGCCACCTGGGCGGTGAACCGCACGCTCGGCAGCCTGCGGACGATGTTGTCGACCGCCTCTCGTGCCCTCCCGCTGCTGCTGGTCTTCGTGACCTTCCTCTTCATCAACGCCGAGGCCTGGCAGATGACCTCGAGGCTTCCGTTCGGGCGGCTCTGGCTCGTGGTCCTTCTGCTGATGGGTCTGGGCATCGTGTTTCTCCTGGTCCGGCTGCCCAACGAGGTTGACGCGGTCGACGATGCCGTCGACGACGCGTTCCTGACGCGCGCCTGCGCAGGGACACCGCTGGAGGAGACCTGCCGCGAGCAGCTCGAGGACCCGGACGCCGACCCGGCGTCGTACGCCCAGGTCACCGGATTCGACCGGTGGAACCTGATCCTGGTCCTGCTGATCATCCAGTTCGTCCAGGTGCTGGTGCTGGTGGTGGCAGTCTTCGTCTTCTTCCTGCTGTTCGGGTCGCTGGTCATGACGGAGGGCGTGCAGCTGGCGTGGACCGGGCTGAAGAGCACGCATCACATCCCCTACCTCGACAGCGTGTCCGCCGAGCTGGTCAAGGTGTCGTTGTTCCTGGCCGCGTTCTCAGGGCTCTACTTCACCGTCTCCGCGGTGACCGACGAGACCTATCGCGAGCAGTTCTTCTCCACGGTGATGAGGGAGATGGAACGGGCGGTCGGCGTGCGTGCGGTCTACCTGGCCCTGCGCGGTCGGGCGCGCGACAAGGTCTGACCCGGCTAGACCGGGGTGACCTCGACCGGTACGCCGTTGAGCGCGGCGTTGCCGGACACGTCGAGCCGCTCGGGATCGGTCAGGTCGTTGATCGAGACCCCGGGAACCTTGGCGGCACGGGTCATGCCGGTTCCGTTGACCTGGTGGCCGTAGCCGTGGGGCAGCGACACCACGCCGGGCATCATGTCGTCGGCGGCCTTCACCTCGACCTCGACCGAGCCGACTCTCGACCGCACGGTGACGCGGTGGCCGTCGGTGATTCCACGAGACGCGAGGTCGTCGGGGTGCATCAGCAGCTGGTGCCGCGGCTTGCCGCGGGTGAGTCGCTCGGTGTTGTGCATCCAGGAGTTGTTGTCGCGCTGGTGGCGCCGGCCGATCAGCACGAGCTCGCCGTCCTGCGGCGAGATCTCCTCAACCTGGGCGAGCTTGGCGAGGCCGGTGAGCACGAGGGTCGGTGCGGCGTCGATCCGCTTCGACTTCGTGAACAGCCGTTCCGGCAGCCGTCCCGCCTGGAGGGGTCCGAGGTCGACACCGGCGGCATTCTTGCGCAGCTGGGAGATCGTCACACCGGCTTTGTCGGTGCGGAGCAGCTGGGCCACCTGGAACGTCGGGCTGGTCATCAGCCTGGCCCGGGTCACCAGCCGCTTCCGCAACGGGGGCTTGCGGTCCAGGCGCTTCATCAACCGCATCGTCACCTCGCGGTAGATCTGCCAGTCGTGGCGCTGGCCCGGGTCCTTCTCGATGACCGCCGGCGTGAACCGAGCCGTGTTGCGGACCGCGAGGAGATGGAACACGAGGTCGTAGTGGTCGCGCTCGAGGGCGGTGGTGGGCGGCAGGATGACGTCGGCGTGGCGGGTCGTCTCGTTGACGTAGATGTCCACGGCAGCCATGAAGTCGAGCCCTTCCAGGGCACGGCCGAGCCCCGCGCCGTCGGGGGTCGAGAGCACCGGGTTGCCCGACATCGTGAGGAGGGCCCGGATCTGGCCGTCACCGGGGGTCTCGATCTCCTCGCGCATGGTGGCGACGGGGAGCTCGCCGCCGGTCTCGGGCAACCCACGAACCCGGCTCCGCCATGCGTCGTGGTGACCGCGGCCGATCAGTCCGCGGCCCACGCTGTCGATGGCGGGGGAGGTGAACAGGGTGCCGCCCTCCCGGTCGAGGTTCCCGGTGACCAGGTTGAGCAGCTGCACCGCCCACTGCGCGACGGTGCCGTGCTCGTTGGTGGAGACCCCCATCCGTGAGTAGGCCGCAGCACACTCGGCCGCGGCGAAGTCGCGTGCGATACGGCGGATCTCGTCGGCCGGTACGCCGCTGGCACGCTCCGCCCGTTCGGGATCGAAACCCGACACCGCCTTGCGCACGGCGTCGATTCCGTCCACGTACTCCCTCGGACTGGTCAGGCCCTCGTCGAACAGCACGTGCAGCATGGCCAGCAGGACGTGGACGTCGGTGCCCGGACGGATGAAGTGGTGCTCGGAGGCCACCTTCGCGGTCTCGGTGCGCCGCGGGTCGAACAGCACCATCCGGCCGCCACGCTGCTTCAGGGAGCGCAGCCGGTTCGGGAAGTCGGGCACCGTCATCAGGGAACCGTTGGACGCCATCGGGTTGGCCCCGAAGACCAGGAAGTACGACGTCCGGTCGATGTCGGGGATCGGCAGCAGCAGCTGGTGGCCGTACATCAGGTGGGCGACCAGCTGGTGGGGGAGCTGGTCGACGGAGGTGGCGCTGAAGAGGTTGCGGGTGCGCAGCGCCCTCACCATCGTCAGCCCGTGGGTCAGCGAGCCGAGGCTGTGGACGGTCGGGTTGCCGAGATAGACGCCGACCGCGTCGCTGCCGTGCTGGTTGATCGTCTCGGCCAGGCCGTCGGCGACCAGGTCGAACGCCTCGGGCCAGTCGATCTCGACCCAGTCCCCGCCCACCCGTCGAACCGGCCGGCGCAAACGGTCGGGGTCGTCGAGCACGTCGGCCAGGGACACGCCCTTCGGGCAGATGTAGCCGCGGGACAGAGGGTCCGCTTCGCTTCCGCGGATCGAGGTGACCCGGCCCTCCTCGAGGGTCAGCTCGAGTCCGCAGATCGCCTCGCACAGGTTGCACACGCCGAGGTGGGTGGACATTCGGTCAGTCTGGCACAGGGCGCTGCGCCACGATCGGGCGTCGTACGGGTACTGTCGAAACAGCCGTCGCCCGCCGTGGGTGACGACCATCGGAAGGAATGCTCACGTGGGATACGGACTCGGCGTCTTTCTCCTTGCTCTCGGACTCATCCTCGCGCTGGCCGTGCAGGACATGGTCGAGGCCATCGACCTGACCATGATCGGGTGGATCCTGGCGATCGCCGGCGTACTGGTGATCGTCCTGACCGCCGTTCAGGCCAACCGCGGTCGGACCCACCGCACCGTGGCGACGACGACCCGCGAAGACGGCTCGCAGTCGGTCACGGAGCGTCGTACCGACCAGGACCCGCCGCCCCCGGCTGTCTGAGGTCCGTCAGGCTGGACCCACGATCGGAGCAGGACCCCGATCGTGGGTCTTGCGCTTTTGGGCGCGCCCGGTGGCCGCTGATAGTCTCGTCCGGTTGCCCGTCCCGGGTTCTTCCGGTTCTGGGTGACGCAGTACTCGCCGTCAGACGGCCGCGGAACCAGAGTGCCCGGGTGGACAGGCCCCGGCGCGCCGCGCAACGAGCAGAGCCCGTAAGGGCCGGAAGGAGCCCGCATGTCGATCGGTACCGACGCGGAGACCAAGAAGAAGATCATCGCCGAGTACGCCACGACCGAGGGCGACACCGGCTCCCCCGAGGTGCAGGTGGCGCTGCTGAGCCACCGGATCGCTCACCTCACCGAACACCTCAAGCAGCACAAGCACGACCACCACAGCCGTCGTGGCCTGCTGCTGCTCGTGGGCCAGCGCCGTCGGCTTCTCAACTACCTGCAGAAGACCGAGATCGAGCGCTACCGCTCGATCGTCGAGCGTCTCGGCCTGCGCCGCTGACCTCACCAGGGCCCACTCCCGTGGGCCCTGGTTACATTTCACAACAGAACACAACATCCAGGCGCGATCCGCGAATCGTCGGCCCGGTCCTCGGTAGTGGCTCTCGGTGCAGCTCATGTCAATGGGCACCGCGGGCCTCGATCGAAGACCGGCACCCGCCCCGGACAACGGGCACGCGGGTTATTCGCGCAGATCGCTCCGCGAACAGAAAGCACATGCAGTGGAACCCACCATTTCTGCCGTCGAGACCGTTCTCGACAACGGCAAGTTCGGCCAGCGCACCGTCAAGTTCGAGACCGGGCTGCTCGCCCGGCAGGCGGCCGGCTCCGTCACCGCCTACCTCGATGACGAGACGATGCTGCTCTCGGCCACCACGGCCGGCAAGCACCCCAAGGACCACTTCGACTTCTTCCCCCTGACGATCGACGTCGAGGAGCGGATGTACGCCGCCGGTCAGATCCCCGGCTCGTTCTTCCGCAGCGAGGGTCGTCCGGGTGAGGACGCGATCCTCACCTGCCGGCTGATCGACCGCCCGTTGCGCCCGACCTTCAAGAAGGGCCTGCGCAACGAGGTCCAGGTCGTCATCACCGTGATGGCGCTCGACCCCGACCACCCCTACGACGTACTGGCGATCAACGCCGCCTCGCTGTCCACCCAGCTCTCCGGCCTGCCGTTCTCCGGCCCGGTCGGCGGTGTTCGCGTGGCCTTCATCGAGGGCCAGTGGGTCGCGTTCCCGACGCACAGCCAGCTCGAGAACGCCGTCTTCGACATGGTGGTCGCGGGCCGGGTCACCGAGACCGGCGACGTCGCGATCATGATGGTCGAGGCCGAGGCCACCGAGCAGACCTGGGACCTCGTCCAGTCCGGCACCCAGGCTCCGACCGAGAGCGTGGT
>DASSJR010000146.1:0-14339 GCA_035691135.1 Nocardioides sp.
CGACATCGCGCTCCTTGGCCTGGGCTGCGGCCTCGGCCTGGTGGATCTCGCGCTTGGTCGGCGTGGTGTCGTCGGCAGCGGCCGACCCGGCAACCAGGGTCAGCGCGGTGGCGATCGCCAGTCCGAGTGCACGCACGGGGAAGCTCCTTGTCGTTGGTCGCGCCGGTGAATCGGGGTCAACCCCACCGGACACTCCGAGCACGCTAGTGCTCACCAGTCACAAAAGGAACAGTTTTCCCAAATTTCCCACGCGTGACCGGCGTGTCGACTTGACGAACTACAAGGATGTAATTCAGCGCGTTGGCTGCTGGGCAGAGCGCGAGTACGGCTCGACCGGCACCGAGGAGGTGGTGGTGGTCGGGTGGGATGCGAGCCCGTGCCGGTCGAACTTCTGACCGCTGGCGATCCCGCCGAGGTAGAAGGCGATCAGGGCGATCAGGATGCCGGCGATGTCGTCGGCGACGTAGTGCCAGCCGAAGTAGATGGTGGCCACGACGGTGACGCCGAAGTTGGCCCAGAAGATGTAGTGGAGCACCCGGGACTTCAGGGTGTACTGCACCATCAGCGCGACCAGGAGGGTGACCGCGCAGTGCAGGCTGGCGAACCCGGCCACGGACTGCACGACGTTCTCCAGCCCACCATTGATCACGACGTCGCGGGTCCGATCCAGGGCGTCCATCAGGTTCGCGGCGGGTGTCTGGGCCAGCCCGTCGTAGAGCCAGGGGTACTCCAGTCCCGGGCCGAGGGTGGGCAGCGCGTAGTAGGACGCCGTCCCGAGCGCCCAGGCGACGCACTGAGAGGTGGCGAACCAGTAGCCGTAGGAGATGTTGGGCGACCAGATCAGCCAGGCGGTGAGCGCCAGCGGCACCAGCGGCAGGAACCAGAGGTAGATCGCCGACAACGGGTGGGCCAGGATGTCGGTCCCCAGCAGCGAGTGCAGGACGGTCGCCGGGTCGTGGCCGAAGAACAGTGCCGTGTCGACGATGTGGAGCTCCCGGTCGTACTTCTTGGGGCCCATGACGAACGGCAGGAACGACTTGAGGTTCCGGTAGCTGACGTAGGTGATGTAGAAGCACACCAGACCCATCACCACGAGCGTCAGGCGCTCCCGGGTCCAGTGGTCGCGCACCCTCTCCCGCGCGATGCCGCGCATCTGCCGGGGGTCCATCCGGGACTGCCACAGGGTCCGGGGCAGCAGGTCGAGCAGGAACGCCCCGAGCAGCAGCAGGGGCAACCGCAGCCACGACGGACCGAGGAAGCCCTCGGGGTCGGCCAATCGCCGGTCGAGGACGATCGCGGTGATGATCGCGGTCGCGCCCATGACGGAGGCGGTCCCCACCAGAAGGACGTAGGCACGGCGATACACGCAGGCCAGTCTAGGGCGGGTCTCTCTATCCTCGGCCGTCGCGAGCGTCGTCCAATGCGTGCGATCGCTTGTCCGGGGGTCCCCGCGGAAACGTGAGCGCAGCGAACGCTTTCCGTGGGGTGGCGACTTCGCAGCCAGCGTGCGTGATGGGCGGCGCGTAGCAGGCGAAGGGTAGGGAGCCCCGCCCTATGAGGCGCTCCCACGACCGAGGACGGCCAGCCGCGTGGCATCCACCGCCAGCTCGACCCGCTGTCCGGGGCCGGGATGCCGGTCGAGGGGCGAGACGGCGTTGACCACGCCCACCCGGTCGACATCGACCTCCAGCCGAACCTGCTGGGGGGTGATCCGCGACGAGCGGACCGTGCCCGAGAGCGGACCCGCCGCGACCACCTCGAGGGCCGAACGCCGGATCGCCACGGCCGGTGCCGAGTCACGGCCGGCGGCGGCCAGCACTGCAGCTGCGGCCTCGCCGGTCAGGACGTGGGCGTAGCCGAGGAAGAGCGCGGTCTCCGGGTCGGCGGGAGCACGCCAGACCTGGTCGATGGCTCCCTGCTGGACGACCTCGCCGTTCCGCATGACGGCGAGCCGCTCGGCGACGGTGAACGCCTCCTCATGGTCGTGGGTGACCATCAGGGTGGTGGTGCCGGCGGTCCGCAGGATCTCGCGCAGCTCCCCGGCCAGCCTCTCCCGCAGCCCGGCGTCGAGGGCGGACAGGGGTTCGTCGAGCAGCAGCAGCCGCGGCTCGACGGCAAGCGACCGGGCCAGGGCCACCCGCTGCCGTTCCCCGCCGGAGAGGGTTCCGGGCAGTCGGTCGGCGTACCCCCGGAGACCGACCATCTCCAGCAGCTCATCGACCCGCCCCGCGCTGTCGGGAACCCGCCGCAACCGCAGGGCGTAGCCCACGTTGCGGCCCACGGTCAGGTGGGGGAAGAGCTGTCCGTCCTGGAACATCAGCGCGAAACCACGTCGGTGCGTGGGCACGTCGACCTGGTCGGCTCCGTCCCAGGCAACGCTGCCGCCGGCCAGCATCTCGAGCCCGGCGATCGCGCGGAGCAGGGTGGACTTGCCACACCCGGAGGGCCCGAGGACGGCGAGCACCTCCCCGTCGGGCAGGTCGAGCGAGACCTCGTCGACCACCCGGTGGCCGTCGTAGGAGACGGAGACGTCGCGCAGGCTGAGCATTTCGTCAGAAGGCTCCCACGGAGGGGACGCGCAGGCGTTCGACGGCGAGCACCACGAGGGCGGTGGTCGTGGCCAGGACCACCGAACCCGCCAGGGCCATCCCGTAGTTGAGCTCGCCGGGATGGCCGAGCAGCTGGTAGATGACGACCGGCAGCGTCGGGTGCTCGTCGCGGGCCAGGAACGAGGTGGCGCCGAACTCGCCGAGCGACACCGCGAACGCGAATCCGCCTGCGGCGAGGAGGGGTTTCCAGACGACGGGCAGGTCGACGGTGAGCAGGGCGCGCAGCGGGGAGGCGCCGAGCGAGGCGGCCGCCTGGCGCTGGCGGTCGTCGACACCGGCCAGCACCGGCACGATGGTGCGCACCACGAGCGGGAGCGCGACCAGTGCCTGGGCGATCGGCACGAGCATGGGCGAGTCGCGCAGGTCCAGCGGCGGCTGGTCGAGGGTGATCAGGAAGCCGAATCCGAGGGTCACCGCGGAGACGCCGAGCGGGAGCATGAAGAACCCGTCGAGCGTGCCGCGGAGGCGCCGCTCGGCCCGGGTGAGAGATCGCCGGGTCACGATCAGGGCCACCAGCAGACCCATCGTCAGGGAGATCCAGGTGGCATCCACGGCCGTACGCAGCGAGGTGGCGAGGGCGTCGGTGACAGGCGCGAGCAGTGCCTGTTGCTGGCCGCTGGTGTCGAGCGCGCGGTAGTTGCCCAGGCTCCACCCCCCGTCCACGCGCAGCGACCCGGCGACCAGGGTCAGGATCGGTGCGGCGACGAACCCGAGCAGGAGCACGGTCACGACAACCGAGGGCACGTCGGCCCGGGTGGGCCGGTGAGCGGTCGGGCGCGGACGTTCGAGGGTGGGGTCCGGCACGGTCCGCAGTCGCTGGGTCAGGGCCAGCAGCACGACCACGACGGCCAGCTGCAGGACCGACAGCGCGGCGGCGCCCTCGAGGTCGAACACGGTCGTCGTCAGCAGGTAGATCTCGGTCTCGACGGTCGAGTAGCGCACGCCGCCAAGGGTGAGCACGATCCCGAACGCGGTCGCGCAGAACAGGAAGACCACGCTCCCGGCCGAGACGATCGCCGGCCTCAGTGCGGGGAGCGTCACCGTGCGGAAGACCTGCCACGGTGCGGCGCCCAGCGTGGCCGCGGCCTGGGCCGGTCGTGGGTCGAGCGACTCCCACGCGGCACCGACCACCCGGATCACCACGGCCACGTTGAAGAACACCAGCCCGGCGACGATGGCGATCGCGGTCTGGTCGAGGCCGAGGATCCCGAGCGGCCCTGCCTCACCCAGCAGCTGGCGGAAGGCCACGCCGACCACCACGGTGGGCAGAACGAACGGCACCAGCAGGACCGCGCGCACCGCCCGACGACCGGGGAGGTCGAGACGGTAGAGCACCTGGGCCGCCGGGAGGCCCAGCAGCACCGAGATCGCCGTACCGGCAGCGGCCGACCACACCGTGAACCACAGCACCCGGTGCACCCGCGGCCGGGCCAGCACCTCGAGGACGGCGAGGGGGTCGAACTCGCCCTCAGGCCAGAAACCCTGGGCGATCATCCCGGCGACGGGGAGCACGAAGAACACCCCGAGGACCGCGACGGGTATCAGGGAGAGGGCGGCCAGGCCGGAGAGTCGTCGCATCACCTGGTGACGATGTCTCGCCACTCCTCGAGCCAGGCCTCGCGGTTGGCGGCGATCTCGGCCGGGGCGAGCCGGTACGGCGAGTCGGGCTGCCGGGCGTGCTTCTCCCAGGCGGGGGGCAGCTTGATGCCGTCGACGACCGGGAAGACGAACATGCTCTCAGGGAGCTCGCGCTGCACGGCGTCGCTGAGCAGGAACTCGATCAGGGCCCGCGCGCCCGCGGGGTTGTCGGCGCCCTCGAGGACGCCGGCGTACTCGACCTGGCGGAAGCAGGTGTCCAGCAGCGCGCTGGTGGTCGACGACCCGTCGTCGGCGAGGGTGAACGCCGGCGAGGAGTCGTAGGAGAGCACGATCGGCCGGGACCCGTGGGCTCCACCCTGGGTGAAGTCGCCGAAGTAGGCGTCCTCCCAGCCGTCGACGACGAGGGTGTCGTTGGCCATCAACCGCTCCCAGTAGTCGGGCCATTCGTCGCCGTACTCCGCGATGGTGGCCAGCAGGAACGCCAGCCCGGGCGAGCTGGACAGCGCCGACGGCGTGACGAAGAGCCCCCGGTAGGCCGGGTCGGCGAGGTCCTCGAACGACGTGGGCGGCTGCAGGTCGTGGCTGGCGAACCAGGTCTGGTCGACGTTGACGCAGACGTTGCCGTTGTCGATCGGCGCGAGCACGTCGGCCGCGTCGCCGTCGAGGGCGTACTTCTCCGCTCCGGCCGGCAACTCGACGTCGAGGTCGGCGAACACGCCCTCGTCGACCGCCCGTGAGGCGAAGGTGTTGTCGATCCCGAACGCCGCATCACCGGTGGGGTTGTCCTTGGTGAGCACGAGCTTCGTGGTCAGGGTCCCTGCGTCACCCGCCGCGCGGGTCTGCAGGTCGTAGCCGGACTCGTCCTCGAACTGCCGCTCGACCCGCTGGGGCAGCTTGAAGGACTCATGTGTGACCAGAACGACCGTACCGCCGGTGCCGCCGTCCTGGTCTGGGTTGTCGGACTGCTCGCCCACCACGCTGCACGCCGTGAGGGGCACGAGGAGAGCGACAACGGATATGAGGAGGGACTTCATCGGACTCCCTATCGCCGGTGCTAACCGGATCAGGTTCGGAGGGTCTGCGGCGATCCGCACTCTCAGCACGCCCGTGCGTGCTCCCCTGTCTTCTGGTCCCCTCAGCGTACGCCGAGGGGGTCCACGGGCCTCAGCGGGTCAGGGCCACCACGTCGTCGAGGCGGGACAGCTTGGCCGGGTTGCGCACGATGTACAGCCCGGTGACCATCCCGTCCTCGACCAGCATCGTGCCGATGCCGTCGACCTCGCCGTCGATGAGGAGGCGCAGAGCCGGGGCGCCGTTGACGACGACGACGTCGGCCTCGACACCCTCCGGGGCGACCGCGTCGAGGAACCGGACGACCTTGTCCCGGCCCAGGATCGGGCGCAGCGCGGCCTTCTTCACCCCGCCGCCATCGGTCAGCAACACGACGTCCGGCGCCAGCACGTCCATCAGGCTCTGCAGGTCACCGGACGCGGTCGCTCCCAGGAACCGCGCGATGACCTCGTCCCGCTGGGTCGGGGTGACGCCGCCTCGCGGACGCCGCTCGGCCACGTGGTCGCGGGCCCGCCTCGCGATCTGGCGGACCGCGACCGGCGACTTGTCCACGGCGGCCGCGATCTCGTCGTAGGTGAGATCGAAGACCTCGCGCAGCACGAACACGGCCCGCTCCGTAGGAGCGAGCGTGTCCAGCACCACGAGCATCGCCGTCGAGACACTGTCGGCGAGCTCGACGTCCTCGGCGACGTCCGGTGAGGTGAGCAGCGGCTCGGGCAGCCACGGACCGACGTACGACTCCCGTCGCCGGGCGAGGGTCCGCATCCGGTTGAGCGCGAGGCGGGTGGTGACCCGCACCAGGTAGGCACGTTCGTCCCTCACCTCGGCCTGGTCCACCTCCGACCACCGCAGCCAGGTCTCCTGGAGCACGTCCTCGGCGTCGGCGGCCGAGCCGAGCATCTCGTAGGCGACCGTGAACAGGAGATTCCGGTGCTCGACGAAGGAGTCGGTGGCGGTCACGGGGTCGACGGTACGGCGAGCGGCAGCTCGCAGACGTCGGAGTAGCCCTGGCTCTGCAGCCCGGCGGCGGAGTTGAAGCGTGAGCGCATGTTCTCCAGGGCCACCATCTGGGTCAGCTCGACGACAGCCTCCACGCCCAGGCGCTCGATCAGGCCGGCCACCATCTCGTCGGTCACGCTGAGCGGGGTCGTGCTCATCGCCTCGGCGTACTCGAGGACGGCGCGCTCGGTCTCGGTGAAGACGTCCGACTCGCGCCAACGCGGCACCTCGCGCACCTTGGCGAGGTCGAGGCCGTCGTTGTGCGCCTTGAAGTAGCCGAAATCGAGGCACCACGAGCAGCCGATGACACCGGCGCTGGCCAGCTGGGCGTAGGACTTCAGGTCCTCGTCGAGCCGGTCCCACTTCGCGACCTTCTGCTCGAAGCCGAGCACCGCCTTGAGGACCTTGCGGTGGTGCCAGTAGACGTGGACCCCGTCGGGGACCTGGCCGTAGGTTCGCCGGGCGTAGCCGGAGAGGACCTTTCCGTAGAGCCCGGTGATGGTGGCCTTGGGAATCCGGAACGTGCTGGGCATTGCTACTCCTCCTGAAGGTCTTGTTTCCCACGAGACACCGGTGGGGCTTGATTTGTGACATGAGGCCTGACGGCGAGCGAGCGAGCCGCCTCGAAACCACTAGCGTGAGGCCCATGCCGAGCCGCCGCCACGAGGTCCTGGCCTGGGCCGTCCCGAGAGTGCGCAGGTCCCGCGACCTCGACGACGTCGACCTGGAGCGCGCCCGGATCGAGCGGTGGCACGCCGGGTTGGACCGGTCGCTGCCCACACGGCTGGTGCCGCGGTTCGCCCACCGGTTCTCGGTCGTGGAGGAGGACGTCGGGTTCCCGGTCCACGTGATCACCCCTCGCCACGTCGACCCTGTCCGAACCGTGCTCTACGTGCACGGCGGTGGGTTCGTGGCGCCGATCGATCCGTTCCACGTGCGGTACGTCGCGCGGCTCGCACGCGCGCTCGGCGCGCGGATCGTGCTGCCGGACTACCCGCTCGCTCCGGAGCACACCTGGCGGGACTCGTTCGGCGCGATGACCGACCTGGCCGCGCGGTGGGCCGCCGCGCCGGGCGGCATGGTGCTGGGGGGCGACTCCGCCGGAGGCGGCTACGCCCTGGCGATCGCGCAGGCGCTGCGGGACCGCGAGGGAGACGTGCCGACCCACCTGTTGCTGCACGCACCCTGGGTCGACCTGACCACGAGCACCCCCGAGACCGCCGAGGTGTCCGCCGGTGACCCGTGGCTGTTCCTCGCCAAGTTGCACGCCTACGCCGAGTGGTGGGCCGGCACGGAGGACGACCTGGGCCGCTCCGAGGTCAGCCCAGCGCTGGGCGATCTGACCGGTCTTCCGCCGGCGCTGATGTTCTGCGGCACCCGGGACACCCTGATGCCGGGCTGCCGGTTGCTCGCCCGCCAGGCCGCCGATGCCGGCTGGGAGCTGACCTACGACGAGGTGCCGGACCTGATCCACGTCTTCCCGATGCTGCCGTTCATCCCCGAAGCCCGTCGTGCCTGGCGGCGGACGCTGGGGTTCCTGGCGTGAACATCGAGGCGGTGCCGTTCGGCGCACTCGACGCGGGCACGGCGTACGAGGTGTGGCGACTGCGGCAGGAAGTGTTCGTCGTCGAGCAGGAGTGCCCCTACCCGGACCTCGACGGCCGCGATCTCGAGGAGGGAACCCGTCACGTCCTGCTCCGTGACGGGGACGAGCTGACGGGCTACGCGCGGGTGCTGGACGACGGCGACGTGTGGCGGATCGGCCGCGTGGCGCTGACGCGTCAGGCGCGCGGTCGCGGGCTCGCCGACGCGTTGCTGGAGACCGCACTTCAGATCTGCCCGGATCGGCCGGTGGTGATGGACGCCCAGACCCCCCTGCGTGGGTGGTACGAGCGCTTCGGCTTCGAGGTGTCCGGCGAGGAGTTCCTCGATGACGGGATCCCGCACCTGCCGATGCGCCTCAGACGGGACCGAACACCACGCCCTCGGGAGTGACCTCCCGGGTGGCCTGACCACGCGCGACCAGCAGCTCGAGATGGGCCTTGGTCTCCATGCTGGCCAGGGCCGCGTTGAACACGTCGAGGTCGGCCAGGGAGTGCTCGTAACGGGTCCAGGGCAGCTCGCCCGCGACGTCGTACCCCGTGCCGGGCTGCTTCCGGATCGCCTGCAGGCAGCGGTCGAGCCGGACCTCGTGGTGGCTGAGCAGCTGGTCGATCCGAACGTACGACGACGGTGCCACCGGCCCGTGCGCGGGCAGCAGCTGCAGGTCGGGCAGCCCGCGCACCTTGGTCAGCGACCCGAGGAAGTCGCGCAGGGGCTGGGCGACGGGCACCGGCTCGAAGCCGATCGAGGGCGTGATCGTGGGCAGCACGTGGTCACCCGCGAAGAGCAGCCCCGCCGGGCGGTCGGCGAACACGAAGTGGCCCTGGGTGTGACCCGGCGTGTGGACGGCGTCCAGGGTGCGGGTGCCGACCTCGATCGCGTGGTCGCCGTCGAGCCACGTGTCGGGGTAGCCCCACATGGAGAGGTCGGGCCGCTTGCCGTCGGAGAACTTCAGCCATTCCCGGGCGATCTCGAGCGCACCGGCGGAGCGCAGCACACCCGCGGTCGGGTCCTCGTCGACGTCGTCGGCGTTGTGCATGAGGTCAAGCGTCGACTTGTCGCCGAGGCCGAGACTGACCTGGGCGCCGTACTCCCGGGCGATGACCGCGGCCTGCGTGTAGTGGTCGCGGTGGACGTGAGTGACCAGGAAGCGGGTGATGTCGGAGAGTGCGAACCCGAGGTCGCGCAGCGACTTCTCCAGCAGGGTGCGGCTCTCCTCGACCGCCCAGCCGCCGTCGACCAGGGTGAGTCCCTGCTCGGTCTCGATCGCGTAGACGTTGACCGCCTTGAGGCCGTCCATCGGCAGCGGGAGCGGGATCCGGTGCACGCCCTGGGCGACCGGCCAGGCACCAGGTTCCGTCCAGTGCTGCCCGGAGTCCGGTGAGATGGAGTGGGCGGTGTCGGCCTGCGTCACGTGCCCGACTGTAGATCGGGCAGGTTCAGGTCGAGGTTCGGCTCCTGGATCCCGCCGTCGACCTCGAGCATCTTGCCGGTGACGTACTGGCCGGCCCGCGAGCAGAGGTAGAGCGCGCCGGCGGCGATGTCCTCCGCCTCGCCGACCCGACCGAGCGGGGTCTTCTCCTCCATCTGTCGCAGCGTGTCCTCGTCATTGGTAACGAAGTCGAGCGCACTCGTGGACACCGAGCCCACGAAGATGCCGTTGACCCGGATGCGTGGCGCGAGGTCGCGTGCGGCCAGCCGGGCCCAGTGGGCCAGCGCGGCCTTGGCAGTGCCATAGGCGAGGTAGCCGCGGCCGGACGCGCGGCCCATCATCGAGCTGATGTTGACGATCGCCTTCTGCGCCTCGTCGGGACCCTTGAGCATGAACGGCACCGCGGCCCGGCTCAGCGCGTGGGCGGTGCTGACGTTGAACCGGAACGCCTCTTCGAGGTAGTCGACATCGGTGTCGAGGAAGGCGTTGGGGATGGTGCCGCCGACGTTGTTGACCACGGCGTCGACCCGGCCGAACTCGTCGTACGCCGCCCCGGCCAGGCCGGCGACCGCGTCGAGGTCGCTCAGGTCGGCCGCCACCACGAGCGCCCGGCGACCGGCGTCGCGCACCTGGGCGGCCACGGCCTCGAGCTGGTCGGCGGTCCGGGATGAGATGACCACGTCGGCCCCGGCCTGGGCGAACGCGACCGCGGTGGCAGCGCCGATGCCCCGGCCGGCGCCGGTGACGACCGCGACGTGGCCGGTGAGGGTGAAACGGTCGAGGATGTTCATCTGTTGTCCTGACGTGTCGCCACCAGGCCGCGGCCGGTCACCAGTGGCAGGTCGAGGGCCGTGACCAGGCCCGGGGCGGCGTCGACCACGGCCGGCACGGCGTTGACCAGCCGCTGGGCGGTGACGATCATCCCGGACACGTTGTGGTCGCCGTGCTGGCCGCGGTGGATGAGCTCGAGCTCCATCACCGGTTCCCCGGTGACGACCACCCGGTAGCAGCCGCCGCCGACCTTGGGCGTGGGCCACTCCGGCACCTGGTCCTCGGCGGTCCGCGTCACGTGCTCCAGCACGACCCGGGGAACCCCGTCCACCTTGCCCACGACCTCGAACCGGACCGCACCCATGGTCCCTGCCCTGATGTCGACCGACGCCGTCTGCACGTCGCGCTCGGCCGGTCGACGCTCGACGTTCTCGGTGAGCGGTTCGTCGAGGGTGATGCCGAGACCGGCCGCGATCTGACGCACGACGCTGCCCCACGCCATCGACAGCACGCCTGGCTCCCAGAGCATCGGCTTCTCCTCCATCGGCTGGCCGAAGCCGAAGATGTCGCGCATGACGACGGGCTGGTAGTAGGTCGAGTAGTCGGCGATCTCCTGCACACGCACCTCGTCGATGCGCTGCGAGAGCGAGGTCAGGGACAGCGGCAGGACGTCGTTGGCGAAGCCGGGATCGATGCCGTTGACGTGCAGGCTGGCTTTGCCGGACTCCCCCGCCTTGGCGATCCTCTCGAGCATCTCCGCTGGCAGGATCCCGGCAGGCCACTGGAGCAGCACCGGCCCGCTCGACACCACGTTGACCCCGGCCTCGAGGAGGCCGATCAGGTCCTCGAGCGCCTCGAACACGCGGTCATCGGTCATGGCGGCATGGACGATCGCGTCGGGCCTCAGGGCGAGCAGCGCATCCCGGTCGGTGGTGGCCTGGACCCCCAGCGTGCGGCCGAGCTCGGCCAAATCCCCGGCGTCCTGGCCGGCCTTGGCCGGGTTCGACACCCAGACCCCGACCAGGTCGAGGTCCGGATGGCGGTCGATGCCCGCGATCGCGTGCCGGCCCACCGTGCCGGTGGACCAGACGACCACCTTCAGGGGCGAGCGTTCGTCGGTCGAGCCTGACGTCACCATCTCCCAAACCTAGAACACGTTCTACCTCGATGGAAAGGCCCGCTCGCTCCCCGGACTCGGAACACCGCCCGACGCTCGGGCATAGTGGCCCCGATCAACCGACCAGGAGTGCACGTGACCGCGGACGAGCCCAGCGTCCTCGCCGACCGCTACCGCCTCGAGGCGATCCTCGGTCGCGGCGGGATGGCAGAGGTGTGGCGAGCGACCGATCCCGTCCTGCACCGGGCGGTCGCGGTCAAGGTGCTGCGCGACACCGCCGAGGACGAGACCGACCGGCTCCGGTTCACCGCGGAGGCACGCACCCTGGCGCGGCTCAGCCATCCCGGTCTGGTCATGTTGCTGGACGCCGGCATCAACGAGGAGCGCCCCTTCCTGGTGCTCGAGCTCGTCGAGGGGCAGACCCTCGACCAGGAGTGCGCCGGACGTCCGTCCGACCCGGCCAGGGTCGCCGAGATAGGCCGCGAGATCGCTGGAGCGCTGGCCTACGCCCACGCCGCGGGCGTGATCCATCGGGACGTGAAGCCGGGGAACGTGCTCCTGGGGTACGACGGCCGGATCAAGCTGGCCGACTTCGGCATCGCCCGGCTGATCGGCGAGACCGTGCGACACACCCGGACCGGGCAGGCGATCGGGACGGCGGCGTACCTCTCACCGGAGCAGGTCCGAGGTGAGGACGTGACCGAGGCGACGGATGTGTACTCCCTGGGCCTGCTGCTGCTCGAGGCGCTCACCGGCGAGCGCGCCTATCCGGGCACTCCCACGGAGGCCGCGCTGGCACGCCTCAGCAAGCAGCCCGAGGTCCCGGACTCGCTTCCGGACGAGTGGGTGCGTCTGCTCACGGACCTGACCGCCCTGGACCCGAGCGCCCGGCCGTCCGCGGACGCTGTCGCAGCACGGCTGAGGGACCTGGGCGGGGTCGGTGCCGCGCCGGCTCCGGCAGACGCCACGCGGGTGATGACCGCTCCGGTCGCGACGGCATCGGAGCCGGCACCCCGCCGTTCGTCGGAACTCCTCGAGCGGCTCCGCGCGCGGGCTGGGGCAACACCCCCGCACCTGCGGGTCGTGCTCGGCGTGTGCGCACTGATCCTGCTGGTGGTGGTCGTCGCCGGCATCGCCGCCGGAGGCGGCCAGCCGCAGGACACCGGGGTGCCGCCGAACACCCCTCCCGAGCTGCAGCAGCCACTCCAGGATCTGCACGACGCGGTGGAGGGCCAGTGACGAGGGACCCTGGACACGTAGCGCGGTGGGTCACCGGCGTGGCGATCACAGCCGTGCTCGCCGCCGGCTGTGGCGAGACCACCCCTTCCGAGGCCGCTCCCGAGCTGGCCCAGCAGCTTGCCCGGGTCGACCGGGCCGTGGTGGGCGGCGATGACGCGCAGATCCGTAACCGGGTCGAATCGCTGGTGTCGGCCACCGAGGCCGCCCGCGACGCCGGCCGGCTGAACGACGAGCAGGCCGACCGCATCCTGGCGGCAGCCGACGAGCTGCTGGCCCGCTTGCCCGCGCCGGAGCCTTCCCCTCAGCCGTCCGCCTCCCCGAGCCCCTCACCCACGCTTTCTCCGTCGCCCCAGGACGAGGACGAGCCTGAGGAGGAGGAGCCCAAGCCGAAGCCCGAGCCCAAGCCGAAGCCCCCCAAGGACAAGCACGAGCCCAAGGGGCACAAGGGCCACTGACGGCCCGGGAGCGTCAGGCCCGAGCGGTGATGACGGGACAGCGGGTGCCGTCGTAGATCGTCGGCATGCAGCGGTTGCAGTGGATGCAGACGCCGGTGTCCTGACGTCGGGTCCGGAGCCGGTCGACGAGGTCCGGCTCCCGGAGCAGCGCGCGCGCCAGGGCGACGTAGTCGAACCCCTCGCCCATGGCCCGCTCCATCGTGTCGAGCCGGTTGATGCCGCCGAGGAGCATCAGCGGCATCGTCAGCGCCTCCCGGAACCGGAGCGCAGGCTCGAGGAAGTAGGCCTCACGGAAGGGGTACTCCTTGAGGAACCGCTTGCCGAAAGCCCGGATCCCGATCCGGACCGGAAATGGCATGGCCGCTGCGAACTCGCGACGTGGCGCGTCGCCGCGGAAGAGGTACATCGGGTTCATCAGCGAGCTGCCGCCACTGAGCTGGAGCGCGTCCAAGGTGTCGTCGGCCTCCAGCATCCGGGCGAAGTCGAGTGCCTCCTCGCCACGCAGGCCGCCACGGAAACCGTCGTCCAGGCTGACCTTGGCCGTGATGGCGGCGTCCTCGCCGATCTCGTCGCGGACGGCGCGGGCGACCTGGCGGGCGAGCCGGGACCGATTCTCGAGCGTCCCGCCCCACCGGTCGGTGCGCCGGTTGAGCCCGGGGGCGAGGAACGACGAGAGCAGATAGCTGTGCGCCATGTGGAGCTCGAGCACGTCGAACCCCGCGCGCACCAGCGTCCGGGCCGCGGCGACGTACGACTGCGTCACCCGCGTGAGGTCGGCCTCGGTGGCGGCTTTGACCATCTGCATCGACAGCGGGCTCGGCATCGCGCTGGCGCTGAGCGCCCGGGCGCGGTTGGAGCGCCCGTTGGCGACCGGACCGGCATGGCCGACCTGCCCGGAGATCTTCGCTCCGGTCTCGTGGACGGCCTCGGCCAGCCTGGCCAGCCCGGTGAGGCTGTGCTCCCCGACGACGATCTGCTCGGCGTGGGTGCGCCCCTCCGGCGCGATCGCCAGGTAGGCGACGGTGGTCAGCCCGACTCCGCCGCGGGCCACGGCCAGGTGGTAGTCGACCAGGTCGTCGGTGACCTGCCCGGCGGGCGTGCGGCCCTCGAACGTCGCGGCCTTGACCACCCGGTTGCGCAGCTCGACCGGGCCCAGCCGCGCGGAGCCGAAGACGTCGGGAGTCACCCGGAAACGATAACGCGTTCTAGTTTCGGCCTCACGGCACCAGGTAGTCGCTGTCCCGCGCGTCGGTGATCACCATGTGCCCGGGTGCGTGGGAGATCGCGAACGAGGGTCGAGACGCGGCCACCGCCGCCTGCGGGGTCACCCCGCACCCCCAGAACACCGGCACCTCACCCGGCCGCACCTCCACCGGGTCGCCGTAGTCCGGACGTCCCAGGTCGGCGATGCCGATCGCCGCGGGATCGCCGACGTGAAGCGGCGC
>DASSJR010000147.1:0-3559 GCA_035691135.1 Nocardioides sp.
GCGTCGGGCCGCTCCTTCTCGATCACCTTCTCGACGTACTCCGGCGTGATCGGCTCGACGTAGGTCGCGTCGGCGAACTCGGGGTCGGTCATGATCGTGGCCGGGTTGGAGTTGACCAGCACGACCCGCAGGCCCTCGTCCTTGAGCACCCGGCAGGCCTGGGTGCCGGAGTAGTCGAACTCGCAGGCCTGGCCGATGATGATCGGCCCGGACCCGATCACCATCACGGACTCGATGTCGGTGCGCTTGGGCATCAGTTGTCACCGCCCTGCATGTCTTCCGGGGTTTCGAGGCTCGGCCGTGGCCGGGCTCGCACCTCAACCTCCTCGCTTCGCTCGGACATGAGCTCGCAGAACCGATCGAAGAGGTACGCCGCGTCGTGGGGCCCGGCCGCCGCCTCGGGGTGGTACTGGACCGAGAAGCTCTTCAAGGTGCCGTCCTCGTCGCGCAGCTCGAGCCCTTCGACCACGTCGTCGTTGAGGCACACGTGGCTCACCGTCGCCACGCCGTACGGCGTCGCCGTGGGCTCGTCGATCGGGGCGTCGACGGCGAACCCGTGGTTGTGGGCGGTGACCTCGACCTTGCCGGTGGTGCGGTCCATCACCGGCTGGTTGATCCCGCGGTGACCGTACTTCAGCTTGTAGGTGCCGAACCCGAGCGCCCGGCCGAAGAGCTGGTTGCCGAAGCAGATGCCGAAGTAGGGCAGCCCGGACTCCAGAGCACCCTGCAGGAGCCCGATCTGGTGGGTGGTCGCGGCCGGGTCACCGGGGCCGTTGGAGAAGAACAGCCCGTCGGGTTGTACGGCCTGCACCTCCTCGAGCGACGCGGTCGCAGGCAGGACGTGGACCTCGATTCCGCGCTCGGCCATCATCGCCGGCGTCATCGACTTGATCCCGAGGTCGATCGCGGCCACCGTGAAGCGCCGCTCCCCGACTGCGGGCACGACGTAGCCCTCCGCGGTGGACACCTCGCCGGCCAGCTCGGAGCCGGCCATCTCCGCGGAGTCGCGCACCCGCTCCAGCAGCGCCTCCGCGTCGGTCTCGGTCGAGGAGATCCCGACCCGCATTGCCCCGCGCTCCCGCAGGTGGCGGGTGAGGGCGCGGGTGTCGACCCCGCTGATGCCGACCACGCCCTGCTCGCGCAGCTCGTCGTCGAGGCTGCGCCGCGCCCGCCAGTTCGACGAGCGCCGGGCTGGGTCGCGCACGACGTACCCGGACACCCAGATCTTCCGCGACTCCGGGTCCTCGTCGTTGACGCCGGTGTTGCCGATGTGGGGAGCAGTCATCACGACCACCTGGCGGTGGTAGGACGGGTCGGTCAGCGTCTCCTGGTAGCCGGTCATGCCGGTGTTGAAGACCGCCTCGCCGAAGGTCTCCCCCTCGGCGCCGTACGCGTCCCCGCGGAAGGTGCGACCGTCCTCGAGGACGAGCAGGGCCGGCGATGCGGTAGCGGGATGCGGCACGTCGTTCCTCATTCTTCGGGTCATCCGAGCTCACGCAGCCAGTCGAGCAGGCCGGCGATGTAGACGTCGTGGTCGTCGACCAGCGAAAGGTGGCTGCCGTCGGGACAGTGCAGGTAGGTGCCCTGGGGGAGCTGGTCGGCCATCCATCGCTTGTGGGCGGGGTCCATGGTGTCGTGCTGGGCACCCATGACCAGGGTCGGTACGTCGATGGTGTGCAGGTCGCCGCTGCGGTCCCAGTCGAGGAGCTTTCCGCTGGCGCCGAGCTCGCTGGGACCCTGGAGCGGGACGTAGATGTCGTAGTTGATGTGCTCGAAACCCGCCAGCACGTGGGCGGGCCACTCCGCCATCGGCCGGCGCAGCACGTGCCGCTCGTAGTGTGGCGCGAGCAGGGCTTCGTACTCGGCGTTGATCGTGTCTCCGGCCGCCTCGAGCTCCTTGATCCGGGCCAGCGCGTCGGGGTCCATCTCGGGCAGGAGCACCTGTTGGGCGTACTCGTTGTACGACGGAATCGACGACATCATGTTGGAGATGACCAAACCCTTGAGCGCCGTCGGGTGGGCCAGGGCGTACTCGGTGGCGAGGACCCCGCCCCACGACTGGCCGTAGAGGACGAAGGTCGAGGCGTCGAGGCCGAGCGCGGTGCGGACCTGCTCGACCTCGTCGACGAACCGCGGGATCTCCCAGAGCGTCGGGTCGTCGGGCTGGTCGGAGAAGTGCGAGCCGAGCTGGTCGTAGAACACCACCCCGAACCCGGCCTCGGTGAGCGGCTGCTCGAGATCGAGGAGGTACTCGTGGGTGGCGCCCGGTCCACCGTGCAGCACGAGGATGGTGGTGCCCGAGGTGTCGCCGACCGTGCGGGTCCACACCCCGAATCGGCCGGACGGGGTGTCGATCTCGATGGTGCGGACGCCGTCGGAGTGCATCAGCAGAGCTTTCCGTCGAGGACGGTCGCCTTGCCGCGCAGGAACGTCGCGACCACTCGCCCGGGCAGTTCCATGCCGGCGTACGGCGTGTTGCGCGACAGCGACGCGGACTCGCGGGCATCGACCACCCGGCGTACCGACGGGTCGTAGAGCACGACGTTCGCCGGAGCGCCCTCCTCGACCGGCCGGCCGTGGTCGGCGACGCGGCCGATCCGGGCCGGGGCGTAGGACATCCGCTCGGCGACGCCGGCCCAGTCGAGCAGGCCAGGGTCCACCATCGTCTCCTGGACGATCGAGAGCGCGGTCTCGAGGCCGAGCATGCCGAACGCCGCCGCGGCCCACTCGCAGTCCTTGTCCTCCAGCGGGTGGGGGGCGTGGTCGGTGGCGACGATGTCGATCGTGCCGTCGGCCAGCCCGGCGCGCAGCGCCTCGGCGTCGGCGGCCGTGCGCAGCGGCGGGTTGACTTTGTAGATCGGGTCATAGCTGGTGGCGAGCTCGTCGGTGAGCAGGAGGTGGTGGGGGCAGGCCTCGGCGGTGACGTTCCAGCCCTTCTCCTTGGCCTGCCGGATGATCTCGACCGATCCTGCGGTGGAGACGTGGCAGACATGGAGCCGCGACCCGACGTGGGCCGCCAGCAGGCAGTCGCGGGCGACGATCGCCTCCTCGGCGACCGCCGGCCACCCGGCCATCCCGAGCCGACCCGACAACTCGCCCTCGTTCATCTGGGCGTTCTCGGTGAGCCGCGGCTCCTGGGCGTGCTGGGCGATGACGCCGTCGAAGGCCTTGACGTACTCCAGCGCCCGCCGCATCAGCACGGCGTCGTTGACGCACTTGCCGTCGTCGGAGAACACCCGCACCCGGGCGGCGGAGTCGGCCATCGCACCGAGCTCGGCCAGCCGCTCACCGGCGAGCCCGACCGTGACCGCGCCGACCGGGTAGACGTCGCAGTAGCCGGCCTCGCGGCCCAGCCGCCACACCTGCTCCACCACGCCGGCGGTGTCGGCCACCGGGTCGGTGTTGGCCATGGCGTGCACGGCGGTGAATCCACCCAGGGCGGCAGCGCTGGTGCCGGACTCGACGGTCTCGGCGTCTTCGCGGCCGGGCTCACGCAGGTGGGTGTGGAGGTCGACCAGGCCGGGAAGGGCGATCAGGCCGGTGGCGTCGATGGTCTCGA
>DASSJR010000148.1:0-2319 GCA_035691135.1 Nocardioides sp.
GGACGCCTTCGGCATCTGCGTCCTGGGAGCCGACGGCTACGAGGCGGACGACGTGATCGGCACCCTGGCCACCGGCGCGGGGATGCCGGTCGATGTCGTCACCGGCGACCGCGACCTCTTCCAGCTCGTCGACGACGACGCGGAGGTCCGGGTGCTCTACATCGCCCGCGGCGTCGGCAACCACGAGCGGGTGACTCGCGACTGGGTCCGGGCGAAGTACGACATCGAGCCGCGCCAGTACGCCGACTTCGCCACCCTCCGCGGTGACTCCTCTGACGGCCTACCCGGCGTGGCAGGTGTCGGCGAGAAGACCGCCGCCACCCTGCTCAACCGGTTCGACGACATGGCCGGCATCGTGGCGGCCGCACACGACCCGGACAGCGACATGGGGCCGGGGCCGCGCGGCAAGCTCAAGGCGGCCGCCGACTATCTCGAGGTGGCGCCGACGGTCGTGGCCGTGGTGCGTGACATCGAGTTCGGCAAGGCCGACCTTGCGCTCCCCCGGGTTCCCAGGGACCCCGACGCACTGGCCGAGCTCGCGGACCGGTGGTCACTGACCAGCGCCGTCGACCGGCTGCGCCGCGCGCTGGCCGACGACGGCAGCTGAACCGTCACGTCGTACGGTGGCCCGCATGAGCAACGTCGCCGTCGTCGGGGGCCACGGACAGGTGGCCCGTCTCCTTCACCCGCTGCTGGTCGAGGCCGGCCGGACACCGGTCGCCCTGGTCCGCAGTGACGCGCAACGAGCCGCGCTCGAGGAGCTCGGCGCGCAGGTGCGGCTCCTCGACATCGAGCGGGCAACGGGCCCGGCCTTCGCCGACGCGTTCGCGGGCTGCGATGCGGTCGTCTTTGCCGCAGGTGGAGGTCCGGACGGCAACATCGAGCGCAAGCGGACCGTCGACCTCGAGGGCAGCCTGAAGTCGATCGAGGGCGCTCATGCGGCCGGCATCACCCGCTTCGTCCAGATCTCCGCGATCAGCGTCGACGAACCACTCCCCGACGACGTGTCGCCGGTCTGGAAGGCGTACGTCGAGGCGAAGCGCGACGCCGACGAGGCGCTGCGGGTCAGCGCGCTGGACTGGACGATCCTGCGGCCCGGCCGCCTGACCGACGACCCCGGCACCGGCCTGGTCGCGCTCGGCGAGGACGTGGCGCGAGCCGAGATCCCGCGGGCCGACGTCGCCGCCGTGGTGGCCGCCGTCCTCGACGACGAGTCCACGCACGGCCGTCAGTGGAACCTGGTCGAGGGCAGCGTCAGCATCGCCGACGCGATCGCCGCGGCAGTGTCGGCCTGACGCGTCACTCGGCCAGACCTGAGTAGGCGACGACCCCGCGCCGGAGCCGGCGCACCGCCTGCCGGGCGGTCTCGCGGAGGGGTGAGTCCCCCGCAGCGTCCGCGACCTGCCCGGTGAGATCGAGCAGCTGCTTCATCCAGCGCACGAAGTCGCCGGCCGCCAGGTCGGTCTCGCGCAGGACCTCGTCGAGCTGGGCACCCTCGGCCCAGCGGAAGGCCGCCCAGGCGAACCCGAGGTCCGGCTCGCGCAGGAAGTCGAGCTTGTGCTCGCGCTCGAGCGCGTCGAGGTCGCCCCAGACCGCGACGGTCGCGGCCAGGACCTCCCGGACGGGCCCGCCGGGGATGCGCGGGGCGTGGGCGTCGTCGGCGCGCCGCGACTCGAAGACCAGCGCTGACAGCGCGGCGGCCAGCCCGCTCGGGGTGAGCTCGTCCCACAGGCCCTCGCGCAGGCACTCGGCGGCCACGAGGTCCATGTCGGTGTAGATCCGCATCAGCCGCTCGCCGGTGGGCGTGACCTTGTCGTCCTCGAGGTAGCCGAGGTCGGTGAGCACGTCGCAGACCCGGTCGAACTGCCGGGCGATCGTGTTGGTGCGCTGCTCGATGCGCCGCCGCAGCGTCCGGGTGTCCCGGTCCAGCTTGTGGTACCGCTCGGCCCACCGGGCGTGGTCCTCGCGGTCGTCGCAGCCGTGGCAGGGGTGTCCCCGCAGCTCGGCCCGCAGCCGGTTGACCTCCTCGTCGGCGTGCCGGGGCCGCCCCTCGCCCGCCGGCCCGCGACCGCCGCCCCTCCCCTTGGACGGGGGCGGCGGGGTCAGGTTGTGCGTGCGGGAGCGCAGCGCCGCCGCGAGGTCGCGCCGCGCCTGCGGGTTGCGGCCGTTGAAGTTGCGCGGGATCCGCATGCGGGTGAACGCCCGCACCGGCACCGGGAAGTCGATGAGGGCGAGCCGCCGGGCCTGCCGGTCCGCGGTCACGACGTAGGGGCGGGGCCCCTCACGGGTGGCGCTCACACCCGGGTCGACGACCACGGC
>DASSJR010000149.1:0-58739 GCA_035691135.1 Nocardioides sp.
AGGGCCAGCGCGACCAGGGGCTGCACCCGCCGGGCCTCCTCGTCGGCGAGTACGTCGGCGTGGCGGGCGAGCGCCCCGACCCGGACCCCGTCGTCTGAGCAGGTCACGTGGTCGAGGTCGGGCAGGCCGTTGATGTCCACCAGCAGGGAGGGGGCCGCGAGCCGCATCGACAACAGCGGCACCAGGCTCTGACCGCCGGCCAGCACCTTCGCGCCGTGGTCCCCCGCCAGCGCCGCGAGGGCCTCCTCGAGGCTGGCCGGCCGGACGTAGGAGAACGGCGCCGGCTTCACGGGCCCCGGTGCGGCTCGGTCGGACCCTCGCGATGCACGCCCTGCTCTCCGACCGCCATCATCGTTCCCTCGAGGACCCGCGGCTCCACGGCCCGGGCCAGGTGGTAGCCGGCGACGATGACGATCGTGCCCAGCGCGATCCCGCCGAGGTCGAAGTTGTCGGTGACGGAGAAGAAGCCCGTGGTGCCGTAGCCGATGCCGAGGGTCAGGCCCGCGGCGATCGGCACCAGGTTGGCCGGGTCGCCGAAGTTGACGTGGTTCTCGATCCAGATCTTGGCGCCGAGCAGGCCGATCATCCCGTAGAGCACGAGCGTGATCCCGGCCAGCACGCCGGCGGGTGTGGCCGCCACGATCGCGCCGAACTTCGGTATGAATCCGAGGAGGATCGCGGTCACCGCGGCGACGAAGTAGGCCGCGGTGGAGTAGACGCGGGTGGCCGCCATGACTCCGATGTTCTCGGCGTACGTCGTCGTCGGCGAGCCGCCCACCGC
The DNA here is from genome assembly GCA_035691135.1 of Nocardioides sp. Lineage (GTDB taxonomy): Bacteria > Actinomycetota > Actinomycetes > Propionibacteriales > Nocardioidaceae > Nocardioides. Next base: position 782 of record DASSJR010000149.1, read on the forward strand.
GCTCGTGATCACGGTGCCGAACCCGTCGGCGGCCACGGCGCGCCCGACGACCGGGTCCAGGTCGACCCCGGTCATCCCGGAGACGGCCTTGACGTGGCCGATGTTCTCGGCGACCAGTGCGATCACGGCCGGGAGCGCCAACAGTGCGAAGGTGATCGAGAACGACGGCAGGTGCCAGCCGACCGCGTCGAGGTTGCCGGCCAAGGTCTGGTTGCCGGTGAGCCCGTCGGCCGTATGCGGGGGGAAACCGAACCAGTCGGCGGAGGTGACGCCGGACCAGTCGACCCGGTCGTGGGTGATCGCCTTGCCGCCCGAGGACGGCGTCGGAGAGGTGATCTGGCCGAAGATCAGGTCCGCCAGCCAGGAGACGACGTAGCCGAACAAGAGTCCGAGGAAGATCGCGATCCGGCCGAAGAATCCCTTCAGTCCGACCGCCATCAGGATCACCATGAGCATGGTCAGCATGGCGATCCAGGGATCCGTCGGCAGGTAGACGTCGGTGGCGACGCCCGCCAGGTTGAAGCCGATCAGCATGACCACGGCACCGGTGACGACGGGCGGCAGCACCCGGTTGACGACCTCCGCGCCGAGGAAGTGGATGATCACGCCGACGATGGCCAGCACGACGCCGGAGATCAGGATCGCGCCGGTCACGTCGACCGGTCCGCCCGGGCCGCCCGACCCGGAGTAGGTGTAGATCGCGGTGGCGCCGCCCACGAAGGACGCCGAGGTGCCGAGATAGCTGGGCACCTTGCCCTTGACGATCAGCAGGAAGCAGATCGTGGCGATGCCGCTCATCATGATCGCGAGGTTGGGGTTCAGGCCCATGATGATCGGGAAGACGAAGGTCGCGCCGAACATCGCGATCACGTGCTGCGCGCCGAGGCCGGCGGTCTTGCCCCAGGCCAGCCGCTGGTTCGGAGCCACGGGCTGCCCCGGGGCGGGGTCCACGACGTCCCACTTGAACATCGACATCAGGGTCCTCCAAGGCGCTGGTCGGGGTCCAGAGAGCTCAAGCTAGTGGCCCCCATCCCACACCCTCGACGGCGAGAAATGCCGAAGGAACGCCGCATTCGCCGTCAATGTTCACCGCCGTCGGGTCAGGGAGCGATCTCGAGCACGCGCAGCGCGACGGCGACGTCGAGGCGCAGGTGCGGGTCGGTGGAGAGGGGGCCGAGCAGCCGCTCGAGCTTCCCCACCCGGTACCGCATCGTGTTGTAGTGGAAGAACTGCAGCCGGGCCGCCTCGGCCACGTTGAAGTTGGTGTCGAGGAGGATCCGCAGGGTGGCGCGCAGGTCCGCGGCCTCGGCGGTGGGCTCGGCGACGGCTCCGAGGACGTCACTGGCGAACGCCTGCAGCTCCTCGACGTCGGGCACCAGCGCGATCAGCCGATGGACGCCGAGCTGGTCGAAGAACGTCGTGGACGCGTCGCCGTGGATCCGTCGCCCGACCTGGACGGTGCGCCGAGCCTGGGAGTAGGCGTCCGGCAGCTCGCCCAGCGATCGCGCCACCCGGCTCACCCCCACCGAGAACGGCCGTCGTCCGCCGCCCCGATCCCCCGCCACGGCCGCCACCACGCGACGTACGGCGCCATCACCGGGCCACGGGTCGTCGTCATCGTCGGCAACCGGCAGCAGGGTCACCACCTCGGAGGAGAAGTCGACGCTCGGCACCCCCTTCTCGAGCGAGGCCGTGACCTGCCGCCAGGCGGCCGAGAACCGGTCCTGCCACCGCCGCCGCTGCGGGCCCGACGCGTCCTCACCGGGTCGCGGCGGGTCGAGCTCGGCGACCACGACCACCACCGGACGGTCGAGGTCCCAGCCGAAGGCATCGGCGTGCTCCTCGACGTACCGGTCATCGCCCGCCCGACGCAGGAACAGGTCGCGCAAGAAGTCACCCTGGTACTTGTTCTCGACGGCCGTCACCGCCTCCTCGCGGGTGATCAGCAGCGCGGCGACGGCGGCCGCGCGCTCGAGGGCGTGGACATCGCTCTCCGAGATCGCCTCGTCGGTGCGGCCACACACCAGCCGCGCGAGGTCCTCACCGCCCGCGGCCACGCGCAAGGACCGGAGCTGCCCAAGACCCAGGGGGCTGCCCTCACCGGCGATCAGCTCCACCCGGATCCGCCCGGAGCCGTCGATGAACCCGGCCGACTCCAGGGCCGTGCGTTGCACGGGGTCGATGGCCGCAGCGCGCTCACGGCCGTCGGTGGAGGTGAACAGGACGCCCACATCGAGGACCTTGCCGACCTCGGCGGCGATCCGGTCCAGGTCGCCGCCCTCGAGCACGATGTCGGTCAGCGCGGTGTGGAGCGCGTCGACGCGGGCCAGGGCGGCAGCTGCGTCATCTCCGGCTATCAATACTTGGGGCCCTCCCCTGAAGATCGTTGGCACAACCTCACATCGGCAAACGTAACGGGCGACCACTAGCGTCGGGAAGCATGAGCCCCACGGCCAGCATCCCGGTCAGTGCCCCACCCCGGGTCAGGGACCTGATCCGGAGTGCTCCCGACGGACCGGTCCCGATCGTCCACGCCGGCCCGCACGCGGTGTACGTCGCGCTGGACGGTCCCGAGGACACGCGATGCGTCGGAGTGCTGGGCCGCGGGGCGGCCCAGGTCCCGTGCGGCCTCCGGACACGAATTCGTGACTTTCGCGCGTGGCGGTGCGAGTCGGCGTACGTTGCGGGTGGGACGCTCCACGTCGACCACATACCGTTGACGGTGGGACGTGCCGTGGCTGTGCAAGTACCACCCCTGGGCCACCGGACGATCCCACGCCGGACGGCCAGTCCGGCCACCGCTACGGCCACCCCCCAGGCCGTGGTGGTCGGGCTGGTCCCGCAGTTCACGGCAGCCACGGTCGGGCAGCTGTTGGGCCGGGGTCCCGGGCTCACCCCGCTGGGCGATGACGTCATCTGCGGCTGGATCGCCACCCACCGCGCGGCCGGCGTGCCGACCCCGGAGATCGACACCGCGGTGCGTGCCGGCCTGCCCCGCACCACGCTGCTCTCCGGCACGCTCCTCGACTGCGCGCTCCACGGCGAGGTCCTCCCCGAGCTGGGCCGGTACCTGGCGGCGGTCGGCACCCACGCCGAGGCCCGCCGGGCCGCCGAGCTTCGAGCCGTCGGTGGCACCTCCGGCGCCGGTTTGCTGATGGGCGCCCTCCTCGCCCTCGACGAGCTGCTCGCCCTGGAGGGCGCGGCATGACGGAACACGTAGAGCTCAGGCACGGCGCCTACGCCGACTCGGTCACCCTGCTCCAGGTCAGCCGCATCGTGCAGGAGGAGCCGGGCGTGCGGGCCGCCCAGGTGGCGATGGCAACGCCGCTCAACCTCGAGGTGCTGACCGGGATGGGGTTCGACGTCCCCGACGCGGCTCCCGACGACCTGGTCGTCGCCCTGCGGCTCGACGAGACCGCAGAGCTCGGCGACGTCCTCGCGGCGGTCGATGCCGCCCTCGTCCGGTCCACCCGGGCAACCGACACGGCAGCCGAGACCGCACCCCCGCGCACCACGGCCGCGGCGCTGCGGCTGGCGCCAGGGGCGATCGTGCTGGTCTCGGTGCCGGGCGCCCACGCCCTCGTCGAGGCGATGGACGCGCTCGACGCCGGCAGCGACGTGATGGTCTTCAGCGACAACGTCCCGCTTGACCAGGAGGTCGCCCTCAAGCAGGTGGCCGCCGAGCGCGACCTCCTCGTGATGGGCCCCGACTGTGGGACGGCGGTCGTCGGGGGGCTCGGCCTCGGCTTCGCCAACGTGACCAGCCCCGGTCCCGTGGGGATCGTGGCCGCGTCCGGCACCGGCTGCCAGCAGCTGATGACCCTCCTCGACCACGCCGGGGTCGGGGTCTCCTCCGCACTCGGGGTCGGGGGCCGCGACCTCTCGGCCGAGGTGCGGGGCCTGTCGACCCGCACCGCCCTGGCCCGGCTCGACGCCGACCCTGACGTGGAGCTGATCGCCCTCGTGTCGAAGCCTCCCGCCGAAGATGTGGCCGAGGAGATCGAGCAGTACGCCGCCTCGCTCGCGACGCCGGTCGCGATGGCGCTGCTGGGACCGGGCCAACCGGACTTGACCGCCGCCGCGGAGGACGTCCTCCGGCGACTCGGTCGGGACGTACCGGCCTGGCCGGTGCGCGGGCACGCTGACCCGTCGTCAGTTCACGACGGGTCAGCTCTGCGGGGGCTGTTCGTGGGCGGGACGCTCTGCGAGGAGGCGCGGCTGATCGCCACCGAACTGCTGGGCGGCACGGACCGATACACCATGGTCGACTTCGGAGCCGATGAGCTCACCGGCGGTCGGGCTCACCCGATGATCGACCCGACCCTGCGGCTGGAGCACCTGGCCAGGGCCGCAGCCGACGAGCAGACCGGCGTACTCCTCCTCGACGTGGTGCTGGGCCACGGGGCCGAGCCCGATCCGGCGGCCCTGCTGGCCCCGGCCGTCGCCGCAGCCGACGTCCCGGTCGTGGTCTCGGTGATCGGTACGACGCACGACCCGCAGGACCTCGACCGCCAGGTCCGGGTGCTGGCCGAGGCAGGGGCCGAGGTCCACGTGTCGAACGCGGGGGCGGCCCGACGAGCGGTCGAGCTCCTGGGAGGTGGCCGATGAGCGCTCCGGAACACGTCGTCGGCGTCGGGGTCGACCTGCTCGCCGATGCCGCCGAGAGCCAGGCGGTCGACGTCACCCGGGTCGACTGGCGGCCCCCCTTGACCGGCACCGAGGCCGACCTGGCCGCCGTGGCCGCGGACCCCCGACGGCGGGCAGCCAACGAGGAGGCGCTGGCCCGGATGCTGCGCGTCCAGGCGATGCTGGTCGACGTCGCCCCGGCATCGGAGCTGCTCGGGCTCGAGCACGGACAGTTCCTCCACGCCGGTCCACCGATCACGTGGGACCGGGCCTCGGGCCCGCTGCGGGGTGCGCTGATGGGGGCTGCCGCCCTCGAGGGCCTGGTCGAGGACCCCGAGGACGCCGCCCCGCTCTTCGACAAGGGCGCGTCGGTCACGCTGGAGCCGTGCCACCACCGCGGCGCGGTCGGACCGATGGCCGGCGTCGTCGCGCCGTCCATGTGGATGTGGGTTCTCGAGGACCCCGACTCCGGAGCGCGCACCCACTGCACGCTGAACGAGGGGCTCGGCAAGGTCCTGCGGTACGGCGCCTACTCACCCGAGGTCCTGACCCGGCTGCGCTGGATGGCCGACGTCCTCGGGCCGCTCCTGCAGGGAGCCGTACGGTCGAGCGGACCGGTCGACATCACCGGAATCCTCACCCAGATGCTGCAGATGGGCGACGAGGCCCACAACCGCAACCGGGCCGGCACCCTGATGGTGCTGCGCGACCTGGCGCCGGCGATGGTGACCGCTGCTGCCGAGGCCGGCTTCGCCACCGACGACGTGGCCGACGCCCTGCGGTTCATCGCCGGCAACGACCACTTCTTCCTCAACCTCGCGATGCCCGCCTGCAAGCTCGCCCTCGACGCCGCCCGTGACATCCCGGGCTCCACGATGGTGGTGGTGATGGCGCGCAACGGCACAGACTTCGGCATCCAGGTCGCGGGAACCGGCGACGAGTGGTTCACCGGGCCGGCGCAGCTGGCCGAGGGACTCTTCCTCGGCGACTACGGCGCCGACGACGCCAACCCCGACATCGGCGACTCGGCGATCACGGAGACCGCAGGGATCGGCGGGTTCGCGATGGCGACCGCACCGGCGATCGTCCGCCTGGTCGGCGGGACGGTGCCCGACGCACTGGCCACCACGCGCCGGATGCACGAGATCACCCTCGGCGAGAATCCCCGCTGGTCGGTGCCGGTGCTGGAGTTCCAGGGCGTCCCGACCGGCATCGACGTCGCCCGCGTCTGCCGCACCGGCATCCTGCCCCAGATCAACACCGGCATGGCCGGCCGCGTCGCCGGCGTCGGCCAGGTCGGCGCCGGACTGGTCACTCCCCCGGCCGAGGTCTTCCCGAAGGCGCTGGCGGCCCTCGCTGCTCGCAGCCGCACCTGAGCCCTCAGCGTCGAGCGGCGGCGCGCTTGGCGACGTACCGTTTGACCTTCTCGTGGGTTCCACAGTCCTCCATCGAGCACCAGCGGCGGGTCCCGCTGCGGGAGACGTCGAGGAACAACCACGGACAGCCTGCGCACCGCTTGACGCGGCGCCGGTCGCCGGAGCGCAACAGCGTGACCGCCGCATCGGCCACCGGCCACAACGGCGCCAGCAGCTCCTCCCACGGCCAGTCCAGTCGGTACCCGGTCCCTGACGGGCGCACCACCGCGTGGCCGAGCCCGTCGGCGGCGACCCGGCGCAGAGTCACCCAGTCGTCACTGGGCAGTGTCACCCCGGTCGCCACTGCGCCGAACACCCCGTTGAGAGCGTCGCGAAGCCCATGGGCCCGCCGCAGGGCGGCGGACGCAGCTCGCGACTGCTGCGCCACTGACCGCCGTCGACGATCCAGGTCGCCGGCGGGCAGGACCCCGGTGCGCACCGACCAGACCAGCAGGTCGTCGTAGGTCGTGAGGTGGTCGTGCCGCGCGGGACCCAACGGGTCGTCCACGGTGTTGGCGAAGTCGAGCGCGAGGTTTCCACCGACGATCGGCAGCTCGCGAGGATCGGCCATGTTTCCACCATAACCGCCTTTGCCGGTTGACGCAGCCCAGCACAGCTGATGTTGTTGCCACTATGATGGCTTTTGGTGGTAACACCTCGGAACGGTCAGCTGCTGGAGTCGGCGTGCTGTGCGTCGCGCAGTTCGTGCTCGTGCTCGACGCCACGATCGTCACCACGGCGCTGCCGTCGATGGGGAGGTCGCTCGACCTGACCGTCGTCGGGTTGTCGTGGGTCGTCACCGGTTACACGTTGACCTTCGGGGGGCTCCTGGTGCTGGGCGGCCGGGTCGCGGACCTGGCCGGACCCAGGCGTGTGCTGCTGGTCGGCCTCGGACTGTTCGCGGCGGCCTCGCTGGCCTGCGCCGCGGCGTGGAGCGGTCCCATGCTGGTGGGAGCGCGTCTGGTTCAAGGTGCCGGCGCGGCGGTGATGTGCCCGGCGGCGCTTGCGTTGCTCACGCAGGTGGCTGGTTCCGAGGACGGACGGCGGCGCGCCGTCGGCTGGTGGACCGCCGCCGCGGCCACGGGCGGCGCAAGTGGCTGGGTGGCGGGCGGTCTGCTCACCGACTCATTCGGGTGGCGCTCCGTGTTCTGGGTCAACGTGCCACTGGCCGTCGCCGGGCTGGTGGCGTCCCGTTCGCTGCTGCCCCCTGGGCGACGCTCGTCCGGCGTCGCCCTGGACTTGCCAGCCGCGGTGGGGCTCACGGCGGCGCTGGCCCTCCTTGTCCTCGGCCTCACCTCCGCAGCCGAAGCCGGGCTCGGGGCTGCGGTCACCTGGGTCCCACTGCTGGTGGCCACCGTGGTCACGGTGTGGGTACTCCGCCACGAGCGCCGAGCGGCGGACCCCCTGCTTCCGCTGGGCATGCTTCGGGGACCTGTCGCCGGCTCATCGCTGTCCGCGCTGGCCCTGACGGCGAGCACGACCCCCGCCATGATGCTCTCGGTCCTCTACCTCCAGCAGGTGCTGCATCTGTCAGCGGTGCGGGCCTCAATGCTGTTCCCGATCTTCAACGTCGCCGTGACGGTCGCGTCTCTTCTCGGTGCCCGCGTCCTCGCCCGGCTCGGGGCCCGGGTCACCACGACGTCCGGGTTCGGGGCGATCGCGGTCGGCGCCGGACTGCTCGCCCTCCTGCCGGTGATGGGGTCGCCGGTGGCGGTGGTGCTGCTTGCCTTCACCGCCATGGGCGCGGGCCTCGGCATCGCCTCCGTGACCTCCACGCATGTCGGCACGGCAGGCGCAAGTCCGGCGTACCGGGGCGTGGTCTCCGGCGTGCTCACCGCGGCAGCGCAGGTCGGCACCACGGTCGGCCTCGCGCTGCTCGTTCCGGTCGCGGGGCAGACCAGCCTCGCCGCTGGATTCGCCGGCGCCGCCATGGTGGCACTGGTGGGGACCTGGTGCGGCCGACTGCTACCCGGTCGGTCCGACTCCCCCGCGCTGAGCGTGCCCCCACGGCTGGCTGACCGGGTGTCTGAGTAGCAACACCTAGGTGATTTGCGGTCTTTCGACTCTGTCGGACCAGTCCCCTGTGCGGGTGAATTGAAGCATGCGATACGCCGATCTACGCCTGTGCCCCGGCTGCCGAACTGTGCTCCCCGCAAACCCGCGGTCCTGCCCTTCGTGCCACCTGCCACTCCGGGACCCACTGATCCCGGAGCTGTTCCAGACCTTCCAGCACGCCGACGTCCTGCTCGCCCAGCTCCACGCCAAGGCTGTCACGGAGGAGTCGGCGCCCGCACCCGCCGTGCCCGGGGAGTCCGTCGACCCGACCGCTCGCAGGTCCGGCCTGCGGACCGCTTCCGTTCCCGCGATCCTGCTCGGGCTCGGCGCCCTCTGCCTCCTCGTCGCCGCCATCACCTTCCTCGCCGTCGCCTGGTCATGGATGGGAGTCGGGGGCCGGACCGGTGTCCTGGTGGGTCTGACGGTGGCCGCCGGCGGCACCGGTGTCGTGCTCGGTCGGCGCGGACTCCGGGTCGCCGCCGAGTCCTTGACCACCGTGGCGCTCGGCCTGGTGGCGCTCGACGTAGTGGGCGCCATCAACGCCGGGTGGCTCGGCTCACCCGACTCGGGAGCATCGACCGCTTTGGTCGGCGCGGGAGTCGCGGTGGTTTCCGGCGCCATCCTGGTGGCGCGGTCCCGTCTGGTCGCACCGCAACTGGGGCTGGCGGTCGGCCTCACGCTCGCCTTCGCCGGGGTCGGGCTCACCACGGACCACGACCGACTCGTCGCCTTCCTGGCGGTGCTCGCCCTGGGCACGGCCGCCTCGCTCGGACGCCTGGTCGGTGCCTGCGTGCTGCTCGTGACGGGCGCGCTCGCGGCCGGTGCGTGGTGGGTCTGGCTCCTGCTGACCGGCCTCGAAGACGCGTTGACCGACCCGAGCCTGGCCGGCCTCTGGACCACCGCGAACGCGCTGCCGCTGCTCGGTGCGGCCGCCCTCCTGGTCTGCCTCGCTGTCCTGCTCCACCCGGGCCTGGGGGCCTGGGTCGCTGCTTCCGGAGCCGCGTCCATCGTCACGCTGCTGCTCGCGGTTCCGGCCGTCGATGAGGGGATCACCACCCGCGGGCTCACCATCTTGGCCGCACTCTTCTTCTGGTCGGCGGTCGCAGCCGCGGTCCCCACCTGGCGCGGAGTGACGCTGGGGCCGCTTGCTTTGGCTGCGGTGCCTGCCGTTGCACTGACCGGAGCACACCTCCTCGACGCGGCGGTTCGAGTCGGGAGCGTCGGCGACCCGTTCACCGAGACAGCCGCCGTCCGGCTCGCTGCCCTCTCCCCGGACACCAGCCCACTGCTGCTGGTTCCGCTCGTCGCCGCACTCCTGACTGCGGCACGGGTGGCCACCCCGCTCCCGCGCGACGGGTTCGTGGCCGCCGCGCTGCTCGTGGTCGCGGCCACGGCCACGCTCGCGTCGTACGCCGTCCCGCTGGCCGTCGTCGTCGGCGTGCTGGCGGTCGCCGGGCTGGTCGCTGCCTGGCTCGGGCGACCTGTCGTCGCCGGCGTCGTGATCGTGGTGACGATCTTCGTGGCACTGCCGAGCAGCGTCCTGACGCTCGTCGCCTGCGCAGCCGCGGTGGCGCTCGCAGCTCTGCTCCTGAGGTCACGCGAGACGCTGCCGACCACGCTGGGCGGGCTGCTCCTGCCGGCCGCCTCGGCCGGCGTGGTGTGGAGCGGCGCCGAGATCGCGGACGTCGCGGTTGACCTGCGTGCCGTGCCCGTCCTGGTCGTGATGGGGCTCCTGGCGATCGCGAGGCCGCGGGTCGAGGTCGAGGCATCAGCGGCGCTCGCCGGGCTGGTGGCTGCGCTCGCCTCCCTCGACGTCGCGCCCGACCAGCCGACCGCCCTGGCGGTCCAGCTCACCGTCGCGGGCGCGCTCGTGACCCTGAGCAGCCTCGTCCACCAGGAGCGCCGGGTCCTCGCCTGGCCCGGCGGCGCCCTTCTGGCCGCGGCCACCTGGGTGCGGCTCGCAGACCTCGGTGTGGACGCACCCGAGGCCTACACCCTGCCGTCGGCCCTAGTACTCGTGATGGTCGCGCTCGACAGGCTGCGGCGTCGGCCTGGGACCAGAACTGCCGTGCTGCTGCCCGGCCTGGTGCTCGCCACCGTCCCCACGCTGCTCTGGGTGCTGGTCGATCCGGTGAGCCCGAGGGCGGTGCTGCTCGGGGCCGCGTGCCTCGGCCTGGTCCTGGCCGGAGCCCAGCTCCGCTGGAGCGCCCCGCTGGCGGTCGGTGCCGTGGTCGGCGGGCTGCTCGTGGTCCGCGAGGTCGCGCCGTATGCCAGTGAGATGCCGCAGTGGGTTCTGATCGGCTTCGCCGGCACGATATTGACCGTGGTCGGCGTGACGTGGGAACAACGGGTGCTGGAGCTGCGCCGGGCGACGTCCTACCTCGGCCGGCTGCGCTGATCCGGGACCGTCGGCCGCCACAGGGCGCGCCGGATGTCGACGTTGCCGGACGGGCGCAGCGGGGTGCCCTCCTCCAGGTACGCCTGGCGGGCCTCAGTCTGGTGGCTCGGCGGCAACGAACCGTCGGCCCGGACCACCCGCCACCACGGCACCGGGCCGCCGTACGACGCCATGATCGACCCGACCTGGCGCGGCCCACCGCCGCCGGCCACCTCCCCGACCGCCTCGGCGATCGCGCCGTAGGTCGACACCCGCCCGCGCGGGATCTGCTCCACACAGGTCAGCACCAGCTCGACGTACTCCTCCGGATCGATCCGCATCACTGCTCCTGCGACGAGCCGGCCAGGACGAGCCCGGCGGCCACGGTCGTCACCAGTGCCGCGGCCAGACCGGCGATCCAGATCCCGCCTGGCTCCGGCTGACCCTCGAGCAGGGTGGCCACGAGGTAGACCGCCGGCGCGGCCAGGAACACCACCGCGCCACGGACCGCCCAGAGGCGGACCGTCGCAGGGTCTGGCGGCAGGTCACGCGGGCCGTAGCCCGCGACGACGGCGGCCAGGTGCGCCGTCAGCAGCCCGGCGGCCGCCAGCAGCGCCTCGGGGTAGGGCCCTCCGCGGAAGGCGAATCCCCACCAGGCCAGCACCAGACCGGTCGCCGCGGTGCCCATCGCGGCCTCGGGCAGCAGCGCGAAAGCCACGGCGAGGCCGGCGACCAGGACGACCAGCCACCAGGCCGGCCACACCCCCCGCAGGCCGGTGGCGAGCAGGGCGACCATCACCCCGGCCAGGATCGTGATTCGCAGCGCCGCCTGGGCCGGAGTCCCCATCCGACTCATCTCGCACGAACCTGGGGCATCTGGGCGCGCCTGGCGAGGCGACGCATCACGTCGTCGACGGTGCCGGCCCCTCGCCAGGCCACGACGGGACATCCGAGCGAGGCGAGGCGGGCAAGAAGCTGGTCGCGCTCGAGCAGGCGCATCCGCCACGCGAGTCCGGCCACCACCGGGTCGGTGCCTTCCGCCACTTCCAGCGCCATCCCCGTAGGCAGGGTGTCGATGACGACGACCGGCAGCCCTCGCTGGACCAGGGTGGCCGTGGCGGTGGCCACCGCGTCGGCCAACATCGGCGACAGCACGATCACGACGGTCCCGCCGGTCACCCCGAGGAACGGCCTCTCGCGGCCGAACGTGCGGGGCTCGCCGGGACCGACCATCGACAGCTGGCCGAGCAGGCTGCGCAGGTGCCGCTCGCCGGTGCCGAAGGCGACCGAGCTCACCCGCCTTGGCCCGATCACCCGGAGCGAGACGCGGTCACCGCGCCGCACGTGGTGCTCGGCCAGCGCCGCACAGGCGCGGACCGTCACGTCCAGGCTGCTCGCGGCACCTTCCAGGCCACCCGAGCGCCCGTGGTCGGCGAGCGCGTCGACGACCAGCAGGACTCCGGTGTCCTCCTCGGCCCGGGCGGTCACCACGTGCAGGTTGCGGGAGCGCAGGGAGACCCGCCAGTTGATCCGCCGCAGCCGGTCGCCGGCCTGGAACGGGCGGATCCCCGAGAACTCGCTGCCGGAGCCGACCCGTCGCGAGCGGTGTGCGCCGACCAGGCCGAGCGGTTGTGGGGCTTCCGCACGCGAGTCGTACGGCGCCCGGACCGGCAGGACCTGCAGCTGGTTCCCGACCAACGCGACCGGGCCCCAGCGGTAACCGGCCCACCGGCTGGTGAGGGCGACGTCCTCGTGCCCCAGGATCCGCCGGCCCCACCGCCGCGGGCTGATCTCGAGCACCGGGAGCGAGGAGTTGTCCGTGACCAGCCGGCCGATCCGGCCGTGCGCCGGGTGCGTGGCCACGAAGGGGGCGGGCGTCGCCATCCGGGTGACCTGCTCGACCCCGTCGAGATCGGAGACCAGCAACCGCGAACGCGTGCCCTGCCCCTCGTGCAGGTGCAGGTGGTCGACCTGGGCGTCGACGTCGGGACGAGTGGACGGCCGATGGATGATCCCGAACGCCGCGAGCAGGAGGAAGGGCGCGCTGAGCACCACCAGCACCGCGTCACCGAAGCCGACCGCCAGGCCCAGCCCCAGCACGCCGACGGCCAGGGACCGGCTCAGCGCACCGGTGGGTCGCCACCGTGTCATGGCAGTCGGTTCATGGCAGTCGGCTCATGGTCGTGGGGTCGCCTCGAGCGTCGCCGGGGTCGGCACCCGGCCGAGCACGTCGTCGACCACGCGAGCGCCGCTCACCTCGGTCATCCAGAGCTCGGGCCGGACCGTGATCCGGTGGGCGAGGACCGACCGGGCGACGACCTTGACGTCCTCGGGAATGACGTAGTCGCGGCCGCGCAGGAGCGCGAAGGCCCGCGCGGTCAGCACCAGTCCGAGGGAGCCCCGAGGCGAGGAGCCGGTCAGCACGTCGTGGTGGTCCCGGGTGGCCACGGCCAGGTCGACGCAGTAGCGCCCGACGCTCTCGTCGACGCGGACCGTCTCGACCGCGGCCTGGAGGTCGAGCAGCCCGGCCGCGTCGGTCACGGCGTCGAGCTCGACCTCCTCCTGCTGGCGCTCCAGCCGGCGGGCGATCACGTCGTACTCCTCGTGGGACGAGGGGTAGCCGAAGCTCACCCGGAGCAGAAACCGGTCGAGCTGGGCCTCGGGCAACGGGTAGGTGCCCTCGTACTCGACCGGGTTCGCGGTGGCCAGGACGTGGAACGGCTCGGCCAGCGGGAAGGTCTCGCCCTCCACCGTCACCTGCCGCTCCTGCATCGCCTCGAGCAGCGCGGCCTGGGTCTTGGGCGGTGTCCGGTTGATCTCGTCGGCCAGCAGCAGGCCGGTGAACAGCGGCCCGCGGCGGAAGTTGAAGGTGCCCTCGCGCTGGTCGTAGAGAAACGACCCGGTGAGGTCGGCAGGCAGCAGGTCAGGGGTGAACTGAGCCCGGGTGAACGTGATCCCCAGCGCCCGCGCGAGCGACCGGGCCGCGAGTGTCTTGCCCAACCCCGGAAAGTCCTCGAGGAGCACATGACCCTTCGCCAGTACGGCGGCGAGCACGAGTCGCAACGCGTCTCGCTTGCCGACGATCGCCTTCTCGACCTCGTCGAGCACCAGCCCCGCGACTCGGGATGCCTCAGGCACACTCACACTCACAGCTGTTCGATCCTCCTCAGGTAACCGTCGATCTCCTCGCGTCGCAGCCGGCGCGGAGGCCCGGCCAGCTCGCGCAGCAGCCCCGGGCCCAGCAACTCCTCGGCGGCCGGGTCGTTGCGCGTCAGGCCATGCCGTCGGCTCAACCGCTCGTCGCAGAGCGTGGCCAGCCGATTGCGCAGGGCGGTATCCGCGGTTCGTGCGGTCAGGTGGCTCTCGAGGATGCGGACGTACGACGCCAGGTGGGGGTCCGTGGCGGTCGCACCACCCCGGCTCATCGGCTCGACCCGCCAGACCGGGCCACTCTCGCCGACGCTGTCCGAGAGGAGGCCGGTGACAGCAACCCCCAGCGTCACCAGCAGCGCCAGCCGCACGTGGTCGGGCGCGAAGGCGAACACGCTGAGCACGATGTCGAGCACCACGACCAGCGCCGCGGCGCCCGTCGCACGGCGTACCCACCTCCTCATGCCCGCCTCCCCCGGCCGGCGAGGAGCCCCGCGTGGATGGCGTCCAGGTCGGCCACCGCCCGCGCCCGCGTTGCCTCGTCGAGGGAGTGGGTGGAGAACCTCGCCTCGCGGTAGAGGACGGCCAGCTCGGCGACGGCGTGGGAGTCAGCGGCCACGAGGTCGAGCATGCGCAGGGTGAACTCGGACGACGTCTCCCAGGGGTGCCGCTCGAGGCCCGCCCCGGCGGCCTGAAGCTCGAAGCGGTGCCAGCACTCGACGATGGCGTTGCGGGGCGTGCCCTCCATCAGCAGCCGCCGCTGCTCCTCGGCGTCGCTGGTGATCTCCTCGGCCAGCCGTCGTGGGCCGTCGAGCACGTCGAACTCGACCTTCTCTGGCGGCGGCTCGGGCCGCTTTCGGGCGTCGAAGGTCTGCCAGGCCCAGCGCCCGAGGAGGAACAGCCCGTAGAGCACGACCAGGAGCGCCAGCAGCTCGAGGACGGCGGCAATGGCCCGCAGGATCGGGTGGTCACCGGCCAGCTTCTTGGCCAACCGGTCCCGGACCTGCTCGGCACTCTCCCCGGTGGGCGCCTCCAGGGACGTGGTCTCCGACGGCGTGAGCCGCTGTGCCTCGGGACCCTCGCCGGTGAGGACCCCACTGGGTCCGATCGAGGCCGCCCACGTGACCAGGACCGCGACCAGCAGTACGCCGCCGACGACGGCGGCGACTGCCGTGACCGGCGCGCGACTGGCCCCCATGGCGCCCGAACCTACCGGCGCAACCCTGCCGATGGGTCACGCAGTGGTCACAGATGCCGCTTCGGTGACCCGGGTCAGGGGGTCGGGGAGAACTTCACGGTCCCGCGGACCAGGTGCAGGCCGCGGATGCCCGAGTGGCGCTGGGCGAAGTGGAGCTCGTGCGCGAGGTCGCCGAGGCCGTTCGAGGTGGGCACGGGTGCCAGCTGGACTGTGGAGAGCGTCCCGAAGGCTCGGCCGTGGGCGTTGAGGAACCCGCTGCCGGAGTCACCGGGAATGCCGGGCGTGACGGTTTCGACCTGCCATCCCCAGCCCCGGTTGGTCCGTCCCAGCGACGTGCCGGTCTTGGGGGAGAAAGCGGTGGTGGGACGCAGACTCGACTGCCCGTAGGAGTAGACCTGGCTCCCCCGCGGAGCTCCCCTGGTCGCCAACCCGGTCGGGCCGCCCCAGATCGGGACCGACGGGTTGACCTTGCGCCGGTCGCTGCGGCTCACGCGCACCAGCGCGAAGTCGTTGGCCGCACACGCCGGGCCGCGCCTCATGTGGAGCTGGCGCATCTTGATCCAGGAGCTGTAGGCCAGGGTGCCGTGGCCGACCGTGGTGCCGTTGGTGGCGAGCGTGGCCCCCCTCGCGAACCTCACCCGGGTCCCCAGCGGGTGCGAACGGGTCTTGCAGCCGTTGGTGTCGGTGGCCGCCCCCTTGCCGGCGCAGTGCGACGCGTAGCCGACGTAGGCGCGGCCCGCCCGGTCCGCGAACACGAAGTTGCCCGTGCACTGGGCGCCCTTGGTGAACATCTGCACCCCCGGCCGGATCTTGGCCTTGCCGGCCGGCGCCCAGCGGGCCGGCAGGTTGGCGCCGGCCTGACTTGCCTGGGCCTGAGTGGCCGGCGACGCCAGCAGGGTGGCGAGCAGCAGGAGGGTCGCGGAGATCAGGGACGTGAGGAGTCTTGTCGGGCGCATGTAGGTCCAACGATAAGCAGCCCCGCCCGGCTACGCCGAACGGGGCTGCTGATTTGCGGGGGTCTTCCAGGGTGTCCTATCTCACAGGACGGGCGAGAACGGCTCGGTGCCCTGAGCGAGCGTGAGGCCGCTGAACCCGCCGAACTGCTGGGCGTAGGCGAGCTCGTGGGCGATGTCACCGACACCGTTGGACCCGGCGAGGGGTGCCAGCTGAACGGTCGACAGGACGCCGAGAGCATTTCCGTTGGCGTCGAGGAAGGCGCTGCCGGAGTCGCCGGGGATGCCCGGGGTCACGGTGTAGACCGGGTGGTTCCAGCCGTCGCTGTCGGTGCCGAGGCTGGTGCCCTGCTTGGGCGAGAGCTCCTCCACGCCGCCGCGGAGGCTGGAGTTGCCGTAGGAGTAGACGTTGTCGCCTGCCGCGGTGCCGGTGGTGTTGAGCCCGACGGGGCCGCCCCAGAACGGGATCGACGGGTTGACCTTGGAGACGTCGGCGGCGTCGACCTTGATCAGCGCAAGGTCGTTGTAGGCGCAGGTGTTCGCGTCGGACTCGTTGCGCTGCTGCATGGTCAGCCATGAGGAGTAGACGATGGTGCCCGCGCCGACCTGCTCACCGTCGCTCACCAGCGAGCCGCCCCGGTTGAACGTGACCCGGGTGCCCAGGGGCAGCGAGCCCGAGTCACAGCCGTCGGTGTCGGTGGCGGCGCCGGTGCCTGCGCAGTGGGCGGCTTGGCCGATGTAGACGGTGCCGGCGGCGTCGGTGAACACGAAGTTCGCGGTGCACTGGGCGCCATCGGTGTAGGTCTGGACGCCCGGGGTGATCGCGGCCGTGTCGGCCGGCGCCCAGGCGACGGCGACGTTCGTACGGCTGCTCTTTCCACCCTTGGCGGCTGCGGCGGGTTGCGCGGTGACCAGTGCTGCCCCGAGAAAGGCGCTGATCAGGATCGCGACTGCGCCGGTGAACCGGCGCTTGGACTTCGTCGAGGCGAAGCTCATGGTTGGGGGTATCCCTCCGGTCGTGGTGCCGGCTCAGGGGTCGCCGACACCTGTGGTCGTTTCCCTCAACGACTCAGACCAAACAGGGTTACGCGCCGCCCGGGTGCAGCAGGACGGACGGGTTCAGTACGACGGTTGGCTGGGGTCGACCTGGCTGACCCAGGCGGCGACGCCGCCCCCGACGTGCACGGCGTCGCCGAAGCCGGCCCCCTTGAGGATCGCCAGGCACTCGGCGGAGCGGACCCCGGTCTTGCAGTGGAGGACCACCTGCTTGTCGCTCGGGAGCTCACCGAGCGCGTTGCCGTTGAGGAAGTCGCCCTTGGGGATGAGGACCGAGCCGGGGATCTGGTTGATCTCGTACTCGTTGGGCTCGCGGACGTCGACGAGGACGAACTCCCGCGCGCCCTCGTCGCGCTCCTTGAGCATGTGCTCGAGCTGGATCACCGAGATCGTGGCGCCCGCCGCGGCGTCCGCAGCCTCATCGGAGACGGCACCGCAGAATGTCTCGTAGTCGATCAGCTCGGTCACCGTGGGGTTGTCGCCGCACAGCGCGCAGTTCGGGTCCTTACGGACCTTGAGCTTGCGGTACTCCATCTCGAGGGCGTCGTAGATCATCAGCTTGCCGACCAGCGGCTCGCCGATGCCGGTCAGCAGCTTGATCGCCTCGTTGACCTGGATCGAGCCGATGCTCGCGCAGAGCACGCCGAGCACTCCGCCCTCGGCGCACGACGGCACCATGCCCGGCGGCGGCGGCTCGGGGTAGAGGCATCGGTAGCACGGGGCTTCTCCGCCCGGCGCGGTCGGCCAGAACACCGACGCCTGTCCGTCGAAGCGGTAGATCGAGCCCCAGACGTAGGGGATCTTCAGGAAGTACGCGGCGTCGTTGACCATGTAGCGCGTCGCGAAGTTGTCGGTGCCGTCGACGATCAGGTCGTAGCCCTCGAAGATGCCGAGGACGTTGTCGTTCTCCAGGCGCTCGTTGTGCACGACCACGTCGACCAGCGGGTTGACCTCGGCGATGGAGTCCTTCGCGGACTCGGCCTTGGGGCGACCGACGTCGGACTGCCCATGGATCACCTGCCGCTGCAGGTTCGACTCGTCGACCTCGTCGAACTCCGCGATCCCGATGGTGCCGACACCGGCCGCGGCCAGGTAGAGCAGCGCCGGGCTGCCGAGGCCGCCGGCCCCGATCACCAGCACCTTGGCGTTCTTGAGCCGCTTCTGCCCGGCCATGCCCACGTCGGGGATGATCAGGTGGCGGCTGTAGCGACGGACCTCGTCGATGGTCAGCTCATCGGCCGGCTCGACCAACGCGGGAAACGACACGGAAACTCCTCGTGAGGGCGACAGTTATCCGCCACAACTTCGGACGGCCCGTCCATGTTCCCTCGCGGGGCCGGGCCGCCCGGCCGGGTCCCGGCATCCGGACTTCCATCGCCCAGGGCCGGGAACGTCCCGGAATGGCACCGATATCCGGATGATTTTCCGCGAAGTCACCGAAAAAGTCGGTGAAACTCTTGCCTTTACTTACCACCCTGGGGTGGAGTACCGCCTTGGTGCCCAAACGGGCTAGTCCGTTCGGGTCATCACTCACTCATTTACACGGAGGGGCGATTCCTTGAAGAAGTTGGCACCCGGCCTGTTGGCCGGAACCGCCGCCCTGGCGCTGAGCATCACCATGCTCCAGCCTGCCCAGGCGAACCCGTTCGTCCGCTCGCCCCAAGAGGGCGGCGCGGCGGTCAAGAGCAAGCCGGACAACCGTCCCGGCCCCAAGACCAAGCAGCAGCAGCGCCTGCGGGAGAAGGCGCTGACGATGCTGGACAACGGCAGCGCGCAGCTGAAGGCGCAGCCCGGCGGCGGTTCTACCGTGCAGCTGGCCGATGGCAAGTTCGTCGAGTTCCCGATCGACAAGCAGGACAAGGTCTTCACGATCCTGTCCGAGTTCGGCGATCAGGGCTCGGGCAAGCTGGGCACGACGCCCGGCCCCCTGCACAACCAGATCCCGCAGCCCGACCGCTCGGTCAACAACTCCACTGCCTGGGTGCCTGACTTCAACAAGGCGCACTACGAGGAGATGTTCAACGGCGCGGGTGACTCCTTCAAGGACTACTACCGCCAGCTTTCCAGCGGCCGCTACACCGCGACCAACACGGTCGAGGACTGGGTGAAGGTGCCCGGCAACGCCTCGACCTACGGCGACAACACCGTCGAGGACTTCGGCGGCTCGTGGGCCTTCATCCGCGACTCGGGCAACGCCTGGTACCAGCAGCAGCTCACCTCCGGGAAGACCCCTGCCGAGATCGACGCCTACCTGTCGCAGTTCGACGTCTGGGACCGGTATGACTTCGACGGCGACGGCAACTTCAACGAGGCCGACGGCTACATCGACCACTTCCAGGCGGTGCACGCCGGTGAGGGCGAGGACGCCGGGGGCGGCGCGCAGGGCGCGGACGCCATCTGGTCGCACCGCTGGTACGCCTACGGCTCGGTCGGCCAGTCCGGCCCGAGCGTCGGCGACCAGCAGAACCTGCTCGGTGGCACGCAGATCGGTCAGTCGAAGTACTTCATCGGCGACTACACGGTGGAGGCGGAGAACGGCGGGCTCGGCGTGTTCGCCCACGAGTTCGGTCACGACCTCGGTCTGCCGGACTTCTACGACACCAACGCCGGCGAGAACGGCACCGCGTTCTGGACCCTGATGTCGTCGGGCTCCTGGCTCGGTGACGGCACCCAGGACATCGGAACCAAGCCCGGCCTGATGGGCCCGGAGGAGAAGTACCAGCTCCACTGGCTGGACTACTCCGAGGTCAACCCGGGCAAGAGCGGCAGGTTCACCCTCGGCCCGTCGCAGCACACCTACAGCGGCGCGGACCAGGCGGTCAAGGTCAACCTGCCCGACGTCACCACCAAGACGCCCTACACGACGCCCCCCGAGGGCACCCATGCGTGGTACACCGGCCGCGGAGACAATTACACCTCCACACTGACCCGGTCCGTCGCGGCGGCGAGCAAGGTGACGGTCAAGGCCAGCTCCTGGTACCAGATCGAGGCCGGCTACGACTACCTCTACGGGGAGTACTCCACCGACAACGGCGCGACCTGGCAGTCTGCGGGAGCGCCGATCACCGGCAACTCCGCCAAGGGTGGTTGGGCCAGCCTGTCCTACGCCTACGCGCCGAACGGTCAGCCCTCGCTCTTCCGGTTCCGCTACACCACGGACGGTGGGGTCAACGAGGCAGGTGCGTTCATCGACAGCATCGAGGTGGCCACGGGCAGGGACGTGTTCACCGACGGCGCCGAAAACGGCAACAACGGCTGGACCCCGGTGAAGTTCAGCATCTCGACCGGCACCGAGAGCAAGACGACGGATCGCTACTACCTGCTGGAGAACCGTCAGTACGTCGGGTACGACTCGACCCTGAAGACCGGGCCGTACCAGTTCTCGTTCGCCTTCTCGGCTCCCGACAAGGTCGAGCACTTCCCGTTCCAGGACGGCATGCTCGTCTGGCTGGTCGACAACGCCTACGCCGACAACAACACCAGCAAGCACCCGGGCCACGGCTACGCGCTGCCGGTCGACGTCCGGCCGAACTCGCTGACCTACCCGGACGGCAGCAGCCCGAGCAACCGGCGGGAGCCGTTCGACGCGACCTTCGGCCTGCAGGCGACGGACCCCGTCTGCCTGCACAAGGAGGTGGCCACGGACAACAAGGGTGGCTACACCACCCTGGCCGCGTGTCAGGACTCGAAGCCGGGTGTGGCGACGTTCAACGACACCAACCCCAACGCCTACTGGGACTCCACCAACCCGCAGAACTCCACCAAGGTTGCGGGGCTGGGTGTCAAGGCGACGGTGACGTCGGAGGACGCGAGCACGGGCAACATCACCGTGTCAGTGGTCAACCCGGCTCGGTGAGCCAACCGCGGCGCTGACGCCGTACCGCACCACCGGAGGGGCCCCGCACACCGCGGGGCCCTCCGTCATTCCGGGACGAGGCGAGCGACCCGGGACCGGTAGGCTTCCCGCGATGAGTGAGCAGGGCTTCGACCAGGTGCGGCAGCGCGGCGTACGGCTGCCGCGCGGCCAGCGTCGGGCACAGCTGCTCGACGCGGCGCTCGAGGTCTTCGTGGCCCAGGGCTACCACGCCGCGGCGATGGACGACATCGCCGAGCGGGCCGGAGTCTCCAAGCCAGTGCTCTACCAGCACTTCCCCGGCAAGCTCGACCTCTACCTCGCCCTCCTCGACATCTCCTGCGACCTGATCATCGACAACTGCCGCAAGGCCCTCGACTCCACCCACGACAACAAGCAGCGGGTCGAGGCGACGATGGCCGCGTTCTACGAGTACGTCGCCGGCGACACCGGTGCGTTCCGGCTGGTCTTCGAGTCCGACCTCAACAACGAGCCTGCGGTGCGCGCGCACGTCGAGCGGGTTACCAACGAGTGCTCGGCCATGATCGCCCACGTGATCCACGACGACACCGGCCTCCCCGACGAGGCCTCGCGACTGCTCGCGGTCTCGCTCGTGGGAATGGCCCAGGTGAGCGCGCGGTTCTGGCTCTCGGACGGAAACGGCATCAGCAAGTCCGAGGCTGCGGCACTGGTGGCCGGCCTGGCCTGGCGAGGCATCCGCGGCTACCCGCTCACCGACGACATCCCACCCGGCGACTGAGATACGGCCAAGGCTGCATCTCGAACCCAGAACCAAGAAGAGAGAGGAACCCACCGTGGAGGTCAAGATCGGTGTCCAGCACGTTGCCCGTGATCTCGTGATCGAGACCGACGAGTCGGCCGAGACCATCGAGAAGCTGGTCGGCGAGGCGCTCGAGGCGGGAGGCGTTCTCTCCCTCACCGACAACAAGGGCCGCAAGGTGCTCGTGCCCACGGCCACGCTGGCCTTCGTCGAGATCGGGATCCACACCGGACAGGTGGGCTTCCGGCACTGAACTTCGGGCGGCACAGCCGGACCGTTGGGCCGTGTCTGCTTTGTGTAACGCCCCCGGCGGGTGGAAACTTGGGAGTTGTGGCCCGCCATACGACGGGCCCGGAAAGGTGAGTCCGATGGTCGGAACAATTCTCTTCTACCTGATCGTGGGCACGATCGTCGGTCTGCTGGGCAAGTTCTTCGCACCCGGCGACAAGGACAACATTCCGCTCTGGCTCACGATCGTCTGCGGCATCGGCGGCATGATCGTCGGTGGCGTGATCTACCGGGCGTTCGGTGGCAACGGCTCCGCCGGTCTCGACTGGACCCAAGGCATCGTCACCGTGCTCACGGCTGTGGTCCTGGTGGTGATCGCTTCGACGATCACCGGTCGAAACCGCAGCAGAGTCTGAGCTTCTTCAGGAGTCCAGCCCGAGCTCGTCCATCCGGGACGCGTGCAGCTCGGTGATGCGGCTGAACATCCGGCCGATCGCGGCCAGGTCGAGGCCCGGGCGGTCGACCCCACCGGCGAGCAACGCGGACAGCGCGTCACGCTCAGCCGCCACGCGCTGCGCCTGGGTGAGCGCTTCCCCCATCAGCCTCCTGCCCCAGAGCGCCAGTCGGCCGCCGAGGCGCGGGTCGGCGGCGATGCCCGACCGGACCCGGTCGACGACGAACCGGGACTGTCCGGCGTCGGTCAGGGACGCGACGATCAGATCGCGGGTCCGGGTGTCGAGGTAGGCCGCGATCTCGCGGTAGAAGTCGGCGGCCATGCCGTCGCCGACGTACGCCTTGATCAGGCTCTCGTACCAGTCCGCGGGTGCCGTGTGGGCGTGGAACAGGTCGATCGGATCGCGGAACGGCGCCATCGCCGCGTAGGGGTCAGCCCCGAGCTCGCCGAGGCGCTCGAGCAGCAGGGCAACGTGACCGAACTCGGTCGAGGCCATGGACCCGATCGCGACCTTGTCCTCGAGCGTCGGCGCCATCCGCGCGTCCTCGGCGAGCCGCTCGAAGGCGGAGATCTCGCCATAGGCGATCGCGCCGAGCAGGTCGACGACGGCCGCCCGGTAGTGAGGGTCCTCCAGGGCCAGGGACGCCTCGCCCGCGACCGGGGATTCACTCATGCTCGAACCCTACCGATAGACTGACGGCGTTCGGGTGCCACGCCCGTCGCCGTCACTACGGCGTCACGACTCGGCCAGGTCCCGACCGCATGTGCGCGGCAGACATCTCTCGGAGTTCCAGCTCCCGGTCCGCCGCACTGGAACTCACGGAAGCGAAGAGAACACTGACCACCTTCAGAGAGCTCGGGGTGCTCCCCGAGATTTGCGACGCGCTCGAGCGCGCCAACATCACCAAGCCGTTCCCGATCCAGGAGATGACCCTCTCCATTGCGCTGATGGGCACCGACCTGATCGGACAGGCCCGCACCGGAACGGGCAAGACCCTGGCGTTCGGCATTCCTGTGCTGCAGCGCAGCATCGCGCCGCACGACCCCGACTACTCCGAGATCCCGCAGGGCAAACCACAGGCACTCATCGTGGCCCCCACCCGGGAGCTCGCCCTGCAGGTGTCCAAGGACATTCACCTGGCTGGCGCCGACCGCGGCATGCGCGTCCTCACCGTCTACGGCGGTGTCGGCTACGAGCCGCAGCTCGATGCACTCAAGTCCGGAGTCGACATCGTGGTCGGTACCCCCGGCCGGCTGATCGACCTGGCCAACCGTCGCTCGCTCGACCTCTCCCATGTGCACGCCCTCGTCCTCGACGAGGCCGACGAGATGCTCGACCTCGGCTTCCTGCCCGACGTCGTGAAGCTGATCTCGATGACCCCCGAGACCCGGCAGACGATGCTGTTCTCGGCGACCATGCCGTCGGCGATCGTCAGCCTCGCGCGCATCCACATGCGGCACCCGATGAACATCCGGGCGGAGTCATCGGCCGACACCGAGATGGTGCCGGCGACCGCCCAGTTCATCTACCAGACCCACGACCTGGACAAGCCCGAGATCATCGGCCGGGTCCTGCAGGCCGAGGGCGCCGACAAGATCATCGTGTTCACCCGCACCAAGCGCCAGGCGCAGCGGGTGGCCGACGACCTGGCCGAGCGCGGCTTCGCCGCCAGCGCGCTGCACGGCGACATGGCGCAGGTGGCCCGCGAGAAGGCCCTCACCAAGTTCCGCGAGGACAAGCTCAGGGTCCTGGTGGCCACTGACGTCGCCGCCCGAGGCATCGACGTGCAGGGCGTCTCCCACGTGATCAACTACAGCTGCCCGGAGGACGAGAAGACCTACGTCCACCGGATTGGCCGCACCGGGCGCGCGGGCGCGACCGGCATCGCCATCACCTTCGTCGACTGGGCCGACCTGCACCGCTGGAAGATGATCAACAAGGCGCTCGACCTGCCCTTCGACGAGCCGCAGGAGACCTACTCCACCTCCGAGCACCTCCTCCACGACCAGGGCATCCTGCCCGGCACCAAGGGCCGGATCGTCGACCCGGCGCCGGCCGCCCCCCGTGCCGACCGCGACGACCGGGGCAAGCGCGGCGAACGCTCCTCCGGCAGCCGCCCGCCCCGCAACCGCAGCCGCAGCCGCACCCGTGGCGGCAAGCCGGTCGACGAGGCAGCCTCGACGGCGGGCAGCAGTGACGGTGAGAAGCAGGCGGGTGCCGGCGGTCGCAACCGTCGCCGGCGACGCCGTTCCTCCGGCGGGGCCAGCTCCAAGCCCGCCTGACTCGCCCTGCCGCCGAGCCGTCGCGAGTTACCCCGATTCCGCGTCGAGCCGTCGCGAGGTACCCCGATTTCCCGTCGAGCCGTCGCCAGCTACAGGTAAGTGACGACGGCTCACCGGGGTTTGGTGGGTAACTGACGACGGGTCGGCGACTATGCGGTGACGACGACCTTCGTGCCGAGCGGCGCGAAGGCCCACAGCAGCTTGGCGTCGGCGCGGCGTTGCCGGATGCAGCCGTGGGAGAGCGGGGTGCCGAGCTCGGCGACGGTCTGCACCGGCACGCCGTCGTCGATCGGGATGTCGTGGAACCCGATTGAGGCGTTGTCGCCGTGGGCGAAGCGGACGAAGTACTTCATCGAGCCCGAGTCGTCGATGCCCCAGGCCTGCTCCGAGCGGGAGTAGACCGAGTAGGTGCCGGGGTCGAGGTTGTCGTAGACGCTTCCCGACACCAGGTAGGTGTGTTGCACCCGGTCACCGGCCCCGACCAGCCACACCCGCTGCTGACTCTCGCTGAAGACCACTCGGCGCCCCTCGCCGGAGTCCGCAGGCAGGGGGCTCCCGGCGGCGGCGTCGCTGGCAGTGGGAGTGGTCGACACGGTGGTCTTCGGCTGGGTCTCGGCTTCGGCCGGTCCGGTCTCCTGCCGTGCGTGGGGGTCGGCCACGGTCTCGATGACCGGCCGTTGTTGGGGACCCTCCGCGGCCGACGGCAACGCCCCCACGCCGCCGAGGACGGCGATGGCCGTCACCGACATCGATGTCGCCGCCACCGCGAGCCTCCCGTAGCGGGGTCGGATCCGTCCTGCGGTGTCGGCGCCCATGTCAGCGACCCCTCGTCGGTTTCCGGGGGCGGCCGGCCCGGGTGACGAGATTGGTCGCGACCTCGCGGTAGGCCTTCGCTCCCTTGCTGCTGCGGCTGGTGGCGAGGATCGATCGTCCGGCGGCCGGCGCCTCGGCGAACCTGATGGTCTTGGGGATCGGCGGCTCCACGACCTCGAGCTCGTAAGTCTCTGAGATCGTCTCGAGGACGGTGCGCGCGTGGTTGGTGCGCCCGTCGTAGAGGGTGGGCAGCACCCCCCAGACCTCGAGCCCGCGGTTGGTGAAGCGACGTACGTCGTGGACGGTGTCGAGCAGCTGCCCCACCCCGCGGTGCGAGAGGGTCTCGCACTGGAGCGGGACCAGCACCCCGTCGGCCGCGGTGAGGGCCGCCACCGTGAGCACGCCCAGCGACGGCGGGCAGTCGAGCAGCACCCAGTCGTAGTCGAGCTCGGAGTCCTCGAGCATCTCGAGGGAGGTCTTGATGACGTGTTCGCGGCCGGTACGGGTCAGCAGGTCGGCCTCTGCGCGCGCCAGCTCGATCGTGGCCGGCAACAGGTCGACCCCGTCGTCGGTCTCGATGATGACCTCGATGGGGTCGAGTCCCTTGGTCAGCACGTGATGGACCGAGAGCTCGAGGTCCTCCGGGTCGATGCCGAGTGAGAACGTCAGGCACGCCTGGGGGTCCAGGTCGACGAGCAGGACCTTGTGTCCGAGCTCCGCGAGCGCCGCACCGATGGACGCGACCGATGTCGTCTTGGCGACGCCGCCCTTCTGGTTGGCGACAGCGAGTGTGGTAGTCATCGCGGCACATTGTGCCGGAACGAGTTGCCGAGATTGCGGCGACACAGTTTGCTGGACGCGTGTCTTCTTCCCTCGTCACCGGCGCCACCGCCGGAATCGGCCATGCCTTCGCCACCCACCTCGCCCGGCGTGGTGACGACCTGGTGCTGGTCGCGCGGGATCGCGAGCGGCTGGATTCGGTCGCCAAGGCGCTCCGCGAGGAGTACGGCGTCGCGGTCGAGGTCCTGCCCGCCGACCTGAGCGCCCGGTCTGAGCTCGCCACCGTGGAGGCCCGCCTGTCCGACCCCACCCGGCCCATCGACCTGCTGGTCAACAACGCCGGCTTCGGCCTCAAGGAGCGGTTCCTGGTCAACGACGTGGAGGCCGAGCAGGCCATGCTCGACGTACTCGTCAGTGCGGTGCTGCGGCTCAGCCACGCGGCGCTCGGCCCGATGATCGAGCGTGGGCACGGCGGGATCATCAACGTCTCGAGCGTGGCTGCGTTCCTGCCGCGCGGCACCTACGGCGCGGCGAAGATGTGGGTCAACCGGTTCAGCGAGTGGGCGGCCCACGAGTACCGCGATCGCGGTGTCACGGTGATGGCCCTGTGCCCCGGTTTCACCAAGACCGAGTTCCACGAGCGGATGGGCGTCAAGCGCGGCAGCAGCTTCATGTGGCTGGACGTGGACATGCTGGTCGAGAGGGCGCTCTCCGACTTCGACAAGGGACGGGTCTACTCCATTCCGGGCGCCCAGTACCGCGCGATCGTCGGGGTGACGCGGCTGATCCCCAACCGCGCGCTGCAGACCTTCCAGTCGATGGGCCGGAAGTGACGCTCAGGACCCGTTGACCAGCGTCGGGGCCGACAGCCCACTGCGCGCCGCGCTGGCGTGTGCGAGGTCGATGAGCCGGGCGAACTCGTCCGGGTGGGTGGTGTTGCAGCCCAGCTCGTGACCGACCTTGCCGACGCCGTGGTGGTCGCTCGACCCGGTGGCGACCAGGCCGAGGTTGCGCGCGATCGCGCGCAGGTCGCGCCGCTCCTCCTCGCCGTGGTCCTGGTGGTCGACCTCGATCCCGGCCAGGCCCCGGTCGGCCAGCTCCGCGAACGCGGACTCCTCGAGCGTCGTGCGCTCGTGCCGCCCCCAGGGATGGGCGACGACGCTCACTCCCCCGGCACCTGCCACGATCTCGACCATCTCGGCGAGCGGGGTCGCGTAACGGTCGACGTACGCCGGTCGACCGGCGCTCAGGTACTTCGCGAACGCCTCGTCCCGGTCCCGGACCGCCCCCAGGGCGACCAGGGCGTCGGCCACGTGCGGCCGCCCCGTGGCCGTGGTGGCGCCGGCGACGCGTCGTACGTCGGCGGCGTCGATCTGGATGCCGCACTCCTGCAGCTTCTGGAGCATCACCGGCACCCGGGCGTCCCGACCGTCGATGATCCGGGCGAGCTCGCGGACGAGCGGCGGGTAGGTCGGGTCCGGCAGGTAGGCGAGCAGGTGCACGCCTCGCCCTTCGGTGTGACGGGTGCTGATCTCCATGCCACGCACCAGCGAGATCCCCGCGGCGACCGCAGCCTGGGCGGCCTCGGCCCACCCGTCGGCGGTGTCGTGATCGGTGAGTGCGACCACGTCGAGCCCGGCCTCGGCCGCGGCGTAGACCAGCTCCGCTGGCGCCTGCGTGCCGTCACTGGCCCGCGAATGGGTGTGGAGGTCGATGCGCACGCGCGCAGCCTACGTTCGTACGCGGTTCCGGGCGCGGCCTGCTCCGTCCGGTCCGGGCCCGTGACTCAGCCCAGGGCGAGGACCCGCTGCATCATGGGGTAGCTGGGGTAGGGGTCTTGCTCGATCTTCTCCATGAGCACCTGGGCATAGATCGAGCGCTCGTCCGGACCCATCAGCTGCTCGATCATGTTCATCATGGTCGACGAGGGAAAGCGGTCGCGCTGCACCTTGGTCAGCAGGATCCTCAGAAGCTCCCGGCGTGCGTCGAACTGCTCAGCCTTCTGTGCCATTGCTCGCTCCCAGGGTTGGCGTCGCCATCTGAGTACCCGAGCCAGCGGAGATCACACGCTCCGACCCGCAGCGCGTCACCAGCTGGGGCGCGGTCCCCCGAACGGCATCTCGACCAGCGGTGCGCCCACGCCGGAGACGTCCCGCAGGATCCAGTCGTCCCGCAGCAGCAGCATGGCCGACGCGGGACGCAGCGCCAGCCACAGCCAGCGGCCGACCGCTTCGCCGGCGACCACGGACCGGTCGAAATCCCCGGTCCTGCTCGTGGAGACCGGCCACATCGGGACGGTCTGGCTGGCGATCCGCACCTTGATCGGTGGCGGCCCCTCGCCGAGCTCGCCGCCCGGGTCGTCGCCCACCAGCCCGGCGCATCGCGCGCCCAGCCCCACCCCGGCCTCCTCGGCGACCACGAACGCGTCCACCGGCCCGTCGAGCTCGCTGGTCCCCGAGCAGCAGGTGATGGTGGCCATCGGACGTCCCGACCGGGCCGTCACCACGCCGAACTCGGTGACCGCCCACCCGGGGCTCATCGGCCAGGGCAGGTAGGTCGGGAAGTCGCCGGAGACGCGCAGGTGCTCGGTGAACTCGGCGTACGACGGCTCGCTGGGCAGCCAGAGAGCGGGAATCGTCCCGTGGACGGGGCACCGCGCGCCCTTCCCGACACGCTCGACCTCCTCCCGGCAGCGAGGGCAGGCCACGTCGAGGGACATGGGTCAACCGTTGTGGGGAGCGCTCACCCGCGTCAAGGGCCGGCTGTGGTGTTCCACGTGAGCACCACCGGCGTCTCGCGTTCGTAACCGAGGACCGAGACCGTAGCCGTGTCCAGCCGGAACAGTCGTCCCTCGGTGACGGGTAGTCCGAGCCACCTCGCCGTCAGGGCACGAAGCGCGTGCCCGTGGCCGAACACCAGCACGTCACCCTCGACGCCACGCAGCCGGGTGACCACCCGGTCGAGCCGCTCGGACACCTCGCCAGCGGACTCGCCACCGGGCGAGGGGTGCGTCCAGACGGTCCAGTCGGGCACGCTCTCCCGGATCTCGTCGCTGGTCACGCCTTCGTAGTCTCCGTACGCCCACTCCGCGAGGTCGTCGTCCATCTCCGCCTCGGCGTGTCCCGCGAGCTCGGCTGTGTGGCGGGCCCGGCGGCGCGGGCTGGTGAGCACGAGTGCGAAGTCGCGGGCCAGCTGCGGACGCAGGCTGCGGGCGACCTCTTCGCCGTCCTCGGTCAGCGGCAGGTCGGTCGTGGAGGTGTGCCGGTGGTCGCGGCTCCACTCGGTCTCGCCGTGGCGGACCAGCCACACCTCGTTCGCCCCCATTGCGAGCTCACCCGCCCGAGGGTCCGGGCCAGGCCTTGTCAGGCTGTGGGGTGGGGCGCCCGGGCTGCTCCCCACCACGCTCCTCGAGGTAGTTGTTCTTGGGCACCATCACCTTGCGGCGGAAGATGCACACCACCTTGCCGTCCTGGTTGTAGCCGATCGTCTCGACGTGGACCACGCCGCGATCGTCCTTCGACGTGCTCTCCCACTTGTCGAGCACAGTGGTCTCACCGTAGAGCGTGTCCCCGTGGAACGTCGGTGCGACGTGGCGCAGCGACTCGATCTCGAGGTTGGCGATGGCCTTGCCGGAGATGTCCGGGACGCTCATCCCGAGCAGCAGGGAGTAGACGTAGTTGCCGACGACGACGTTGCGGCCGAACTGGGTCGTCTCCCCGGCGTAGTTGACGTCGAGGTGCAGCGGGTGGTGGTTCATCGTGAGGAGGCAGAACAGGTGGTCGTCGTACTCCGTCACCGTCTTGCCCGGCCAGTGCTTGTAGGTCGCACCGACCTCGAACTCCTCGTAGCTGCGGCCGAACTGCATGCATCTCTCCTCACCGCGAGCGATTGGGATGGGGGAATCGCGGGTGTCCCTATCGTGCCCAACGGGACGGTCTGCCGGCAGGCCGGTCCCAGGTGGGAAGGATCACGTCAACCCCTCCCGCCCCCCGCGTGGCCAGTTCAGGGGCAGCCCGCGCGCAAACTCTCAGGCCCCCCCGCCGCCGGCCTTCCGTCGGTGGACCTTCGGAGTTGCGCCTCCGGCAACCTCGGGTCCGTGGGCCTTCGACTTGTGGCCGGCGGAGTCTTCGGGGTGATCGTGGCTCTTCTTACGCTCCAGGGCCTCCCGCATCTTCGTCTTGAGGTCGTCGTTGGCGTGTGAGTCAGGCATGCATCCTCCTGCGGTGGGCGGACAGGGTTCCACCTTCGCACGGTGGACGCCAGCCCGCCACGACGTTTGCCGGCACCCACCGGCGCTACCAGATCCGGTGAGGCGAGGCACTGGCATGGCCGCCCGATTCACCGCGACGACGGCATCAGCGCCGGGTCGCGGTCAGGATCGATGCGGTTTGACGGCGATCCGACCGCTGGACATGGGGAGGAGCAGGATCTCGTCATCGATCGAGGCGAAGTACTCTTCCGTGGCCTTGCGAGCGCCGTCCCAATGGCCGTAGTCGTCGAGGATCAGCACGCCGCCGGGTACCAGCCGGGGGTAGAGGTGCTCGAGCTCGTGCTTGGTCGAGGCGTACCAGTCGGTATCCAGACGAAGCACCGCGATCCGCTCGGGCGCGCCGGACGGAATGGTTTCCTCGACGAGCCCCTGGACGAAGTGTGTCCGCTCGGCGGCGTAACCGGTCTCGATCATCCCCTCGCGCACGTCGTCCAGCCCGGCGTAGGCCCACACCGGATGAGCTCGGGAGTGTCGCTGGAGCAGGTCCTCGGCACGAGAGCCATCGCCGATGCGCTTGTCGTTCTCGCTGGGCGGAGGCATCCCCTCGTAGGTGTCGAACAGGTAGAGGTCACGGTCGGCATCGTTCTGCTCGAGCAGCGTCCACGCGACAGCCTGCATCGACCCTCCCCGCCATACACCGCACTCGACGACGTCCCCCTCGACACCGGCCGCGGCGACGTAGCGGATGGACTGTATGAGCGCATAGAGCTTCACCGCCGAGGTCATCGTCCTCGGCGCCACACGTCGGATCAGCTCGGTTGCCCAGTCGTCATAGTGGTCCGGCACGTGGACCGGACGCCGCCGGGAATCCGCCGCTCGCTTCGCTTTGGGTTTCGGCTTGCTGACGTGCGCCTTTCCCCGCTGCGCAGCGGGTGCGGGACTTGCACTCGTGGCCGACCCCACGCGTTGCAGCTGGTAGCCGGTCGTGCGACGCAGAACGTCATTGACTGCCTGCTTCCAGGCCGGGGCTTGGTGCGTTCGCGGCATGAACGGGAGCATAGTTGGCTGAGGGCGAAGGCGGCGCTCCGGGGTCGAGACGCCTTGACTGAGGAATCTCAGGTCCGTTGGCCGAACTCGACGTTGTCGGGCACTGGGCGTCCGCTGTCTGAGGTGGTGCGCAACGCGCGTAGCAGGTCGGCGCTCAGATCGGCGGCGTGCTCCAGGACTTCAGGGTCGGGAACATCCTCCGGTTGGCGGAGACTGCCGTCATGGGTCGCCGCGTTGAGCTCGTCGAGATTCCCCGCCACGTGGTAACCGCGCTTGGCCAGCTCCTTGGCGACCCCGCGGCTGCGCTTGCGCAAGATGCCGAACTGCTGCTCGCTCAACCCGATCCGCCCACCCTGGCGCGGAACGAGGAGCGTGTGGGACACATAGCGCCGTAGCCAGCGGTACCCGGACCACATGTGCTCGTCGGCATCGACCGCCGTTCGTAACCGTGGGCCGATCACCTGCAGCAGCCGGGCAGACTCGACGCTCAGTGACTCGTTGACGCGGGCCCCGGCCGACACGTCGATCACGCCGTCCGGGACGCCGGCGACTGATGCGAAGCGTTGCCACAGCTGGTCCGGCCCGTCCCGACGTGGCGGGACGGTCACAACGTGCACCCGTGCCGGATCCAGCTCTGCGGCCCAGCGCCGCAGAACCCACGCAGGGTCGAGGGTCCAGTATCCCCACCGCTCCCCTGGCGGCTCGAGACCCTGGATGAACTCGGCCAGACTTCCACCGCGGCCGAGCTTGAGGGTTTCCTGCCACCCGGCCGGGACGACTGAGACCAGGTCGCGAGCGGTGACCACGACGTGGACCTCGGCATCGCCGAACCGGGTGACGGCCTCGTGGGCACGACGGGGTCCGGCCAACGAGAACCACTCGTTGCTGAGCAGGGCGGTGCCTGGATGCTCCATGACTTCGGCGTGGAGGCGATCCCATACTGCAGCAAACCGAGGAGTCCGCCACCCCGACCGCACTGCCGCGGCAGCTTGGTTGTGCTCGAACGGGCGAGCGCCTGGCAGCAGCACCCCCGCTTCGGCCAGGCGGGTCCGGTTCGCCCAGAGCAGGGTCTGCAGATACGTCGTACCGGCCTTCGGCGTTCCGACGTGAAGGACGACGCGATCAGCCACGTCGCTCCTGGTGCAGCTGCTCGATCAGAGTGACCCACTTGTCCGCGATGCTGCCGATCTCGTACTGGCGCGCATCGACCAGCGCCTGCTCACCCATGCGATCGCGCAACTCCTTGTCACGCATGAGCGTCGCCAGCGCCTTGGCCAGACCGGGCACGTCGCCGTCCGGGACCAGGAGGCCGTTGTGCCCATCGACGATGATCTCCCCCGGGCCGCGCGGGCAATCGAAACTGACCAGCGGTGTGCCCTCGGCCAGTGCCTCGATGAGCGTCATGGGGAAGCCTTCGACACGCGAGGACATCGCAAAGACGGCGCTTCGTCCTAGTTCCGCTCGCACGTCAGTGGTGTAGCCGGGGAGTTCGACCGCGGCGCCAGTCGCCTCGACCTGCTCCCGCAGGGCCCCTTCGAGGGGTCCCTTGCCGTAGATCCGGCACGTCCAGTCGGGGAACTCCTCCTGGATCAAGGCCCAGGCCTCGATCAGCCGCTCATAGCCCTTCACCTCGGAAAGTCGGCCGGCTGCCATCACGACCGTCTGGTCGTGCGGTGGGCGCAGGGTGGCGGGTGCCCACGGTACGGCGTTGCGGATGACCTCCAGTCGGGCATCCGGATGGCGACGACGGTAGTCGGCGGCATCAGCCTCCGTGAGCACCACGAACGCGTCCAGGCCGGGGATAGCGCTGTCGATCGCCTGCCCGGAGAGGCCTTGGCCGGCGTAACGGGTGGGGAAGTTGAGGTGGTCCCAGCCGATGCGAATCAGGCGCTTCTCGGGGGCCAGAACCAGCGAGCTGGGATGAAGGGAGGGCCGGGTCGAGATCAGGACGTCATCATCGCGAAGCTCTGCGAACGCGGCGCGCAGGACGGCGTCCGAGGCTGCGGTGTAGCCACGGGGGTCTGGCAGAGCCGACGGCTGGGAGGCGAGCTCTCGCAGGTGGGGCGACTTCGCGCGATTACCAGGTTTGGCATGGACGAGGTAGGTGAGGTTCACTCGCGGATCGAGCTCGAATGTCGGCTCACCACGGCTCCTGTAGACGCTCAGCACTTCGACGTCGTATCGCCCGGCCAGTGCGTTCGCCACGGTCAAGGTGGTACGGGCGACACCTCCGCTGCCGTCCGCGCTGAAGACGAGGAAGCACACCCGCGGTCGGCGCGGTCGACGCGCCTGCTTCACACGGTCCGCGGCCGCACGCGCGTGCGACTTGACCCGGCGTACCGCCTTCGCACGCAATGGGACCGACCTCACCCCCAGCTCTGCGACCTGTCTCCGGGCCTGCGTGAGGTCGGCACGAGCCTTCTGGAGATCCTCCCTGAGGCGAGTGCGTTGCTCGCGGTTGGCCTCGACGCGCTCTGTGAAGGCGGCCAGCAGGTCGGCCATCGCGTCCAGACTCTCGGCAAGGAGGATGTCGTCGGCCACCGCCTCGCGAGCGCTGCTGGTTGCCGGCCATTCCCGGTCGTCGGGCACCAGGAGTTCGGCCAGGTCACCGTGAACAGTGACCCTTTGCGCACGAAGTGACTCGACGATCTCGGCGGACCGGTCTCGGGCGAACGCAAGGTCGTCCCCACCCAGGACCAGAGGAGTACCTGAACGGGGGCCGAGAACCTGATGGGCGAACAGGAACAGGCCCACGTCCGTGTAGGGCCCGGGAAAGGCAACTCGCTCGCCGAGGCGCCGGTTCACGCGCTGCAGGAGGATCGTCTGCTCGAGCCCGAGTGACGTGTTCTCGCGCGGAACGTCGAGTGAGAATCGTGCCGCATCCACGCCGAGGACCGCCGCGAACCTCTCCCACAGGAGCGCGCGTGGAGCGCCCGGCGGCGGCACCGTGATGACGTGCACCTGCTCGCGGGGCAGTGCGCCGCCCCAGCGCTGCACGATGTCGGCGTAGTCCTGGGCGGCCCACAGGGTTCGGAAGACTCGGGACTCGGGATCGCGGGCCCTGGCCAGGAAGGTGCCGAACGCGATGGTGGACCGATGCTTGATCCGCTCCTGCCACTCGGCAGGCAGTTGTCGCGCGAGATCGCGCGCGGTGACGATGACATGCGGCTCGTAGCCGAGCTCCACCAGGTCACTGACCGCCGCACGCGCGCGGTCAGGCGGAGCGGCGGCCAGCAGTTCGTTCGAGATGAGCAGATCGCCCGACCAGTCGCGGCCCGCATCGAGGAGGCGGTCCCAGGCGCCTTCGGTCCGCTCCGGATACCGGGCCCGCTGTGGCGTGCCGCGGACGTCGAGGGCGGCCTGGAAGTGCTTGTGCCGGCTCGGTCCAGGCACGCGCACACCCACCTTCCCCAGCTCGGCGCGGCCGCCCCAGATCACTGCCTGGAGGAAGGTCGTGCCGGTCTTCGGGCTTCCCACGTGGAGGAAGGCTCGTCCGCTCATGCCGGACACAGTAACTTGGCCTCGCGGTGTTCAAATCAGCCGGATGTCCGCCAGGAGTCTGCACCTGGCCTCGAGCATTCCTGCCACTTGATCGGCGGTTTCGGCCGGGAGCTTGCCCCCGTCGCCACCAGGCGTGGTTGGCCGTCGCCAGGCCCGGAGAACGCCGGCGCCCGGCCCCATCGCGCCGTCGAGCCGTGTCCCCTAGTGGCTCGCTCGGTATTCGCGAAGACGTGCGGCGACCCTGGCCGGCCACCAGCGTCGCTGAAACTCGAGAGCCTCCTGCAAGCGCGCGACCTCCCCGGCGAGTGCCGCTTCCCGCTCGAGAATCTCGGCCTTCTCGGCGTCCAGCCGCTCGTTGTCCATCATGAGATCGCGGGTGCGCAGCAGCATCTCGGCCACCACCTCGGGCAGGCCGGACAGCATGTCGGCGTCAGTGGCTTCGTCCGGGTGCCGTGCCGTGTCCTCGCCGACGGAGGGCAGTAGCTCGGCGAGGTCTCCGTGCACGACGTACCCGCCGGCCCGCACCTGGTCGATCCAGGACTGGGACACGCGGGAGAGTCTCTCGACCATCTCCGGTGGGGTCATGGGGCGCGGTGAGGGGGCGCGACTGAGCAGGGTCTGGGCGAACCACCGCTTGGCCACGCGGGAGTGCCAGGGCTGTTGGAGCCGGTCGCCGAGCGCCTCCAGGACGTGCCGGAGGAAGGCGATCTGCCCGATGCCAAGCGACTCGTTGCGCAGCGGCACCTCGGTCCGGTCAATGGTGCCGGGGGCCAGGGAGAGTGCGTCCGCAAACCGACCCCAGAGCACCCCCGGGTCGGCACCCTTCGGTGGGGTGACGACCAGGTGCGTGCGCTCGGGCGGAGCCAACGCCTGCCAGCGCTCCAGCAGCACCATGAGGTTCTGGCTCGGCCAGAAATCCGCCGCGTCCGTGGCCCCGGTCGGCAGGTGATCGAGGATCCGGCCGGCGAACTCCTCGAAGGTGAAGCGGGCGCCGTTCTTCACCCGCTCCTGCCACTCCGCGGTCAGGGTACGAGCGAGGTCTCGGACGGTGATGACGACGTGCACCTCGAAGTCCTCGACCAGCTCCTTGATCCTGCCGACCTGGTCGTCGTCGGCCCATCCGAAGATCTCGTGGCTGATCACGACGGTTCCGCCGATGCGGCGTCCCCGGCGCAGCAGCCACTCGAATGTTCCCTCCACCTGACCGCGTTCCAGGCCCCAACGCTCGGGTGAGCCCGCCATCTCGACCGCGGCGTAGAACATCCCCTCCTGGCGCACGAACGGGTAGATGTACGACTGCTCCTTGAGCGCGCCGCGGTTGTTGCCAAGCACCGATTGCACGTAGGTCGAACCGCTCTTCGGCAGCCCGATGTGTAGGTACAGCCGCTCCGGGCGATCCTCCTCGGTCATCCGCAGCACCTGTCCTCGAGTGGTCCGGTTGGCGAGTCCGTCTCAGCGAAGCTTGTAGTCCTCCAGGAGGCGGCGCCCGATGATCATTTTCTGGATGTCCGAGGTGCCCTCGCCGATCAGCATGAAGGCGGCCTCCCGGTAGAGCCGCTCGATCTCGTACTCCTTGGAGTAACCGTAGCCGCCGTGGATGCGGAACGAGGCCTGCACCACCTCGTTGCAGTACTCGCTGGCGAGCATCTTGGCCATGCCGGCCTCGACGTCATTGCGTTCCCCGGCATCCTTCTGGCGGGCGGCACGCACCATCATCGCGTGCGCGGTCTCGACCTGGGTTGCCATCTCGGCGAGCCGGAAGAGGATCGCCTGGTGTTGGGCGATGGGCTTGCCGAAGGTCTCCCTCTGCTGGGCGTAGGCGATGCCGAGCTCGAATGCACGGTTGGCGATGCCGCAGGCCCGGGCCGCGACGTTGACCCGACCCACCTCGACGCCGTCCATCATCTGGTAGAAGCCCTGGCCCGGCTTCTCGCCGAGGACCTGGTCGGCGGAGATGCGGTGCGACTCGAGCACCATCTCGGTGGTGTCGACGCCCTTGTAGCCCATCTTGTCGAGCTTGCCGGGCACGGTGATGCCCTGCGCGGTCTCGCCGAAACCGGGTTCCTTCTCGACCAGGAAGGTGGTGAGGTTCTTGTAGACCGAGTCGGCGCCCTCCTCGGTCTTGCAGAGGACGGCCACCAGGTTGGAGGTGCCGCCGTTGGTCAGCCACATCTTCTGCCCGGTGATCTCATAACCCGAGTCCGTCTTCGTCGCCTTCGTCTTCACGGCGGCCACGTCGGAGCCCAGTCCAGGTTCGGACATCGAGAACGCGCCGCGGACCTCACCCGCGGCCATCCTGGGCAGGTACTTCTTCTTCTGCTCGTCAGTTCCGTGCTTCATCAGCATGTAGGCCACGATGAAGTGGGTGTTGATCACCCCGGAGACGCTCATCCACCCTCGAGCGATCTCCTCGACGCAGAGCGCGTAGGTCAGCAGCGACTCCCCGAGTCCGTCGTACTCCTCGGGGATCATCAGCCCGAACATGCCGAGCTCCTTGAGGCCCTCGACGATCTCGGTGGGGTATTCGTCGGCGTGCTCCAGCTCGGTCGCGACCGGCAGGATCTTCTCGTCGACGAAGGTGCGCACCGCGTCGAGGATCGCCGACTGTTCGTCGGAGAGTCCGTCGGTCTGGCAGAGGCGACCCATGCTGGTCCTTCCGGTGGTGGAACGAGATCGGATGGGATGCTACCGGCCGGAAACCTCGCGGCCGCCTTGGTGAACAGTGGGATTCCCCACGCCATCGCGGCCGGTTGAGCCAGCCCAGGGTGGCGCCGCAACGAAGCCGTCCGGACCGGCCGGACGGATTCCGCTTGCCGTCACCTCCGGAACATCCGACGACGGCGTGCACGGGTGCGCGATGCCGATGCGCGTGCACCTGGACGGCCGCCGGCCCGCGCGGTCCCGTCTCGCTCGGCGAGCAGACGTCGGGTCAGGTCCGCGTAACGGGCGAGAGTCTCCACGGTTGCGCGCGCGACGGCCGCCTCGTCGAGGGGGACGTAGGGAGCGGTTCGCGACTCCGAGGGCAGGAGACCGTCCTCCTGCCCCAGCATCTGGCACCCGTGGGCGCGCAGCTCCGCGATGACCGCACGCGCCCGAGCTTCTACCCAGGGCAGCTCCGTGTCCGGCAGCACGATTCGGGCGCTTGCCTGCCTCGGCAGGACACCCCCGCTGAAGGGTTTGCGGATCAGGTGCCTGTAGGCCGGTGAATAGTCAGCGAAGGCCTCCGGGAGCGCGGCGTTGACGCGGCGGAACACCTCGGCCTCGACGACTCCGTGAGAGGTGTTGGCGGGACGCCGGGGACGCTTGATCAACCTGTGGTCCAACCCGAGCGCCTCACCCATGAGCCGGAACAGCCCGTCCGGGTCGACGGAGAACGACGGCACGACGACCAGAGTCGTCCGCGACGGATCGACCGCCTTCCAGCGCGTCAGGATGTCGATCGGATCCTGGCGGCGCCAGAAATGCTCGCCCCAACGACCCTGTCGGTCACGGGCCAGACGAATGAAGTCGAGGTAGGTCTCGGCCATGCCGTGACGTAGGAATTGCTGATACTCCGAAGGAATCTGTTGTGCCCAGTCCCGGACCGTGATGATGAGATGGAGGTCGAGGCCAGCAGCCTCGGTCATTTCCAGCAGGCGTTCGATCGCTGGCGGATCGAGCTCCACCAGGTCCTCGTTGCTGATCAGCACGCGCTCGCCGGTGGCCTCGCGCAGCCGCGCAGTGGTCCGCTGCAGAGCCGCCTCGTCCCACCGCCTGACGAAACCCCTCGACGCGCGCCAACCGAACGGATCCAGGAACGCGCGTCGGTGCTCCCGACGGCCCACGAACGGGACTCCCAGGCCAGCAGCCTCGATGTCGGCGACCGACTTCCACAGGCCCGCCTGGAGGGACGAGGTCCCGGTCTTGCCGCAACCAACGTGGGCGAATAGCGGCCGGTTCACGCGCGTCACTCTACAGGCCAGGTCGGCGGCCACCGCGGCTCGCCCACGTTTCCCGAATCACGCAGGAGGAACGTTTCTCCGAGCACTCGTACGTCGACTTCGACCCACTCCGCGAGCTGACTCGTCCACGAGTGGAAGCCCTTGCAGTCGCGCTATTTCGTTACTCTCGGCCGGCCAGCGAGCGGAGTCGATCGGCCACGGTCCTGGCTCGCGATCGGGCCACCGGCAACCGTGGGCCGGAGGAGCGCCTCTCCTTCACGCGGATCGCCAGCATCCGTGCGAGGGCGGCAGATGCGGCTCTCGCGACCTCGCGCTCGCGCGGCCGCTCCGCCTCATCGCTGAACGCGGACTCGGGGCAACGCAGGTCGCCCAGCGTGCCCACCACGTGGTACCCGGCCTGCTCGAGGGCGGCTACCTGCCGGGTGGACACCTCCTCGCACCAGGGCTGGAGCCGGCTCGGCACCAGGATCTTGCGCGAGGTCTGGTCGCTCAGCACCTCTCCCGCGAAGAACCGCTTGCCGATCCCGCCGTACACCTGGCGTCGCAAGAGGTCGTCGGGCAGCTCCCGGTTGACGCGGCGCAACACCTCCGCCTGGACCCGCCCGAGGCTGGTGTTGCTGGGGGTCTCCGGGTGAACCAGACCGGCGGGGTCGACGTCGATCACCCGGCAGAACCGTTCGAGCAGCAGGGTCGGGGGACCACCGGAGGGCGGGACCGTGACGACATGGATCCGGCCTTCCGGGAGCTCGGCGGCCCATCGCGCCAGCACCGCCGGGGGATCCAGCTGGATCCAGGGGTGCCGGCCCGCACCCCTGCCCTCCATCTCCTGCAGCCGCCGCAGGTAGCGGTGGTAGGGGGTGGTGCGACCGGCCTTGAGATCCTGCTGCCACGCTGAGGGAACCGAGCGCGCCAGGTCGCGCACAGTGATGACGACGTGGACCTCGACGGAGTGGCACGCGGCCAGGAAACGCTGGACCTGGGCTGGCTTCGCCGCCGAGAGCGACTCCTGGCTCAGCAGCATCCGCGGCGCGGTGGTCCGGGCCAGCCGGGACTCGAACCGGGTCAGCGCTTCGGCCACGACTGCGGGATCTCGGCCGGGCTGATAGCGGTCGCGGACCAGGAGCATCAGCTGGAAGGCCTCCTTCTTGGTCGGCGGCACCAGCGCCAACCCCTGGGAGGCGAGCCGGTCGCGATTGCCGAGCATGACCGCCTGGAGGTACGTCGTACCCGTCTTCTGCAGGCCGATGTGGACGTAGAGACGGCGGCTGGTGGGCATGGCCAACTCCTACGCCATCGCCCGGCCGCTCAGCAAGCTGGGTCAGGCTCATCCGACCCCACGGCCGGACACCGGTGACTCAGACCCCGCCAAACGCCGCGCGGGCTGCGTCCATCTCCGTCGTGGAGTTGGTGATCCGGGCAGTGGTCCGGCGGGTGATGACGGTACGGCGGAGCGCACGCGAGACGTCGACCCGCTCCTTCCCCCCACCATCGGCACCGCTCACCAGCAGCAGCGAGACCGGCTCGTTCGCCTCCCACTGTGTGCGGCACGCATCCTGGCAGCGCCGGAGCCAGCTGCCGTTGGCGTCGAGGGTCTGTTTCAACTTTCGCTCGACCGCCGTCAGCTGCAGGCTTCGGGTGGTGACCCGAACCCGGACGCCCCGGGCCTCTGCAAGGCGCAGCGCGCGGTCGACGACACCCAGGTTCATCCCCCGCGTGCCGAGCTGCACGGTGTCCCCAGCCGCTGTCTGGGCGAGGTGGTGGCGCAGCTCCCTCGCCACGGCGCGCCGCTCCTCGGTGGTGCCATTCGGCTTGTTCTGGACGGTGGCGGTCACCTCGGGCTGGGGTGCCTCCGTGGTCCACGAGAGCCCGGCCACGACGGCATCGTGATCCGAGTTGAGCTCGACCGGCCGGTGCCAGTCCGCCTGGAGCTGGCCCTTGCCGCGGACGAACACGTAGTCGATGGTGGCGTCGTGGTGATCGCCGGTGGGGAATGACGTGCCCAGCAGGTCGTACGTGGGCCGCAGCCGCGCCTCTGTGAGGAGGTCCCGCGGATAGCGGGGGCCGTTGTAGGGGACGTTGAAGTCACCGCCCACGAGCACCGGACCGAAACTGCTCAGCTCACCCACCAGTCGGCTGACCTTGCGGACGGTCGGCCGGAGCAGGTCGACCAGGTTGCCGTTGTCGTCCTTGAAGGGCGGAGCCACGTGCACCGACACGACGGACAGGTGGCGCCCCTCGGGGGACTCGAGACTCACGTAGTTCGCGTAGCGGATCCCGAGGTAGGTGCGCTTCCCCGGAGGCCTCGTGGGGTAGTAGGAAATGCGCCTGGTGCCGTGTGCCACGTCCGTCCACTTGTTGGTCTTCCACGCGACCGGAGTGTTACCGAAGTAGTGGCCCGGCGTCCTCCACAGCGTGTATCCGTCAGGCGCCAGGAACATGTCCTGGCGGTTGTAGACCTCGTTGTAGGTGATGAGGTCCGGGTGCTGCGCGATCACCTCGCGCGCATCCTGCTGGAACCTCGTGGCGGTCTGAGGCGAGCGCAGGTTCGCGGTCACGATCCTGATGTCGCTGGCGCTTTCGACCACCGCTGCCTGCGCGCTGGTGGTGCCCGGGGCGCCGACGGAGAGGGCGAGGGCCTGCGCCGCGAGAAGGGCCACCAGGCCGGCGCGGCCGACAAGGCCGCGGGCCCGAGTCCGGACCAGGGGATTCGCTGCGGGGGACACTGGGGCTCCTCTAAAATTCGAGGGGTCCTCCGAGACGGGCCCCATCTGCAGCAGTTATCACATCAGCCACATCTGTCACTCGCAACCCGTTCCAATGAATCCCAGAACTGTAATTCGTTCTCCGGGCCCGGACGGCTCGGTCCAACGGCCGGAGGCGGTTGGCTAGCCTCTCTGCATGCTCGTCACGGCCAGCACGATCCTGGACACGCCGGCCAATGTGCGGCGGTTCGTTGCGGACAATCTGGCGATGGGCGTCGACCACATGGTCGTGTTCCTCGACGACCCCCAGGCCCCGGACCAGGACCAGGTGGCGGACGAGCTGAGTCGTCGCGGGCAGGTCACGTGCGTTCCCACGGGACGGGACTGGTGGGCCGGGGACCGCCCCCAGGGCCTCAACGTGCGGCAACGGATCAACGTCAATCTGGCGCTCCAGCTGCTCACGGGCTTCGAGTGGGCCCAATGGGTCTTCCACATCGACGGCGACGAGGTGGTGGCCGTCGACCGAGAGGTGCTCTCAGCGGTCCCGGCCGACGCTGACGCGGTGTGGCTCACCCCTCTGGAGTGCGTCAGCCAGTTCGGCGCCACCGAGCGGCCGACGCTCTTCAAGCGGCTGCTGGACGACGAGGACCTCAACCTCCTGCACATGCTGGGTGTGGTCTCCGCACCGACCAACTCGGCGTACTTCCACGGGCACGTCCTGGGCAAGTCCGGCGTACGGCCGGGCTCAGGGCTCCGACTCACGCTCCACGACGCGGTGACCACGTCAGGTGACAAGGTGCCGAGGCATGAGGACCCTCGCCTGCGCGTTCTCCACCATGACGCGGTCTCGGGCGAGGAGTTCATCCGCAAGTGGACCGCGTTGCTCGGCGCGGGACCCGCTCGGTTCCGCAAGGACCGGGCTCCGACCGTCAACGCGCTGCGCACGCTGACCGGCAAGGACATTCCCGCGCCGATCGCCGAGAAGTACCTGCGGCGCATCTATGAAGCCACGACCGAGGACGACGTGACCACGCTCCACGACCTCGGGCTCCTCGAGGAGGTCGACCCGGGTCGGGGAACCCACGTTCCCCAGCCGATCGCCGAGAGCGACCGCGAGACCCTCGTCCAGAGGTTCGCCGAAGTGCGCGACGTGCCGAAGCGGCCCTTCCATGTGATCCAGCGGCCAGGGCCGGCCAAGGCGAAGAGCCGCCGGCAACGTCTGCGCGGGCTGCGCGCCCGGGTCCGGGCGTAGGGAGGGGTCCTCAGCCCCTGGGCCGGCCAAGACGGGTCCGCAGGCGTCGCCAGGCACGCCGCCCTCGCTCGACGTAGCGCCTGCCGTTCGGGGGCGGTCTGCGGCTTGCGGTCCGCAGCGCCCGCACGTCCCCCAGCATGGTGGCGGCCAGCTCCACGGCGACCTCGGCCACCTCGGCGTCGGTCACGGAGGCGGCACGTCGGCGCGGCTCGAGCTCGTCAGGGACCAGCAGGTGCTCGAGCCGCCCCGACACGTCGAAGCCACCCTCCTGCAGGTACGACACCGCCGAAACCGCCCGCTGCCGGCACTCCGCGACCTGGTCCGGCTCGGGCCAGAACTTCTCGCCCTTCCTGGGCACCAGGCGTTCATCGGCCAGGAACGTGCGGATGTAGACGCCCTTGTCGAAGGCCCGGTTGAAGCCTTCCAGGCGCGTGTTGATGCGCCTCAGCGTCTCGGCCTCGGCCACGCCCATCGAGGTGTTGGGGAAGGACTCGGAGAGGTCGAAGGCGTCCGGGTCGACATCGAGCAGCGCTGCAAATCGACGCCAGATGTCGTCCCTCTCCGCCGTGGGGTCGAGCACGAGGACGTGGATGCGTTCAGGGGGAACGGCCTTCGACCACCGCTGGAGCACGAGCCTGAGGTCGAGCGTCCGCCAGTTCCAGATCACCGTGGGGCTCTTCGAGACCCGGCGTGCGTAGTCGGCCATGGGGGTCGTCGAACCGTTCTTCAGGCTTTCCTGCCAGCTGGCCGTGAAAAGTCCGAGCGGCTCGCGTGCCGTGACGACTACGTGCACCTCGGCGTCGGCAAGTGCCGTCACCAGACGGCGGGCCTGGCGGCCGGAGGCGGCGGCGAAGAACTCATGGCTGAGCAGGCCGGTGCCGGAGGACGACGCAAGCTCGCGTTGCAACCGCGTCCACGCCGTCCGGTGCAGCTCAGGTGCCCGCTCCTGGTGCGGGTCTTCGCGAACCTCCCGGGACGCCCACAGGTGGTCGGTCCTTCTGCTGCCGGGTACCACGACTCCCGCGAGCCGCAACCGGTCCCGGTTGCTCCAGATGATCGTCTGAAGGTAGGAGGTCGCGGTCTTCGGCAGCCCGATGTGGACGAAGACGCGGTCGACCACTCAGAGACTCTTGTTGAATCGCTCGATGGCCTCCTGGACCCTTGCCTCGTCGCGCGAGGCAAGAGGGATCAGGAGCTCCTGGATCACGTCGGAGATCTCGGCCAGCCGCAGGTTGTGCTGGCGCACCTCGGACATGTCGGCTTCGAGGTCGGCGACCCGTTGCTCCAGCTCGGCGACGGACCTGAGGCGGGCGACGACGTTCAGCTTGTCCCTGACGTTCACGCTCACCACTCTCCCACGAGTCGAATCGTCCGCCGCTTCCCGCCCGTGACCTCGGTGTGGCTGACGCTCTTCGCCCCGCCCTCGATGAGCCACTCGGCCATCTGGCCGGGGTCCACGTCGCTGATGGTCCACGGGACGTCCTCGCCTGGCTCGACGAACTCCGCGACCAGGGTGCCGCCTGAACGCAGGGCCATGGCGCACCAGCGTGCGAATCCACGACGGCCCCCGGAGTCGGTCGCGTCGAGGACGTGCCTGGCGAGCACGACGCGCGGGGTCGGTTCATGGGCGAGACGGGTCCCCTCGCCGAAGACCGAGCGCAGCTCGGTGAGGTTGAGCTCTCGTACGTCGAGCGCGAGCCCCTCTTCCTGCGCGGTCGCTCCCACGGCCGCAAGGCCGCTGGCGGCCGCGTAGTCGTAGGCGGTGACCTGATGCCCCTGCCGCGCCAGCCAGAGGCTGTCGGCCCCCTTGCCGGCGCCGACCTCCAGCACCGGGGCG
This sequence comes from Nocardioides sp., assembly GCA_035691135.1. Lineage (GTDB taxonomy): Bacteria > Actinomycetota > Actinomycetes > Propionibacteriales > Nocardioidaceae > Nocardioides. The sequence goes on from DASSJR010000149.1 coordinate 45,294, forward strand.
CCGAGCCTGCGCGCCTCGCGGTCGACCTGACGGGCCGCCGGCGAGGGTCCCCGTTGCGGGAGCTCGCGCATCCGCCGGCTGAAGCGACGCTGCCAGAACCGCCGGTTGGGACCGAGTCCCCGGAACCAGTCGTTGAACGCGCGCGTGGTCCGCACCGAGGTGCTGAACTGGAAGGCAGGGTCCGGCACCCGCCATCCACGCCCGTACATCGCTTCCAGCAGTCGCTCCGGTTCGGCGGGCACCGGCATCTCGACGCCCTCGAGCATGCTGGTTGTCAGGGGGTGGATCCAGGAGCGCTCGAACTCCACCCCGACCTCACCCAGGACGTACAGCCGTCCGCCGCTGAAGAAGCCCCCGAAGACGTCCAGGCCCCGGACGACGCCGTCACCCTCGGTCACCTGGACCTGGAACGCGGCTCCGCTGTAACGGCTGGTCTCGAAACCGAGGCGGACCAGCTCACGCTGCAGTCGGAAAGACTCCCGCGAGACGTCGACCGGGTTCTCGCAGTCGCTCACATAACAGACGTCGGCGTCCGAGTCGTGGCCGAGGACAGCTCCTTCGCGGATGGCGCCGAGCAAGGTGCCGTAGCCGAGAAAGGGCTTCACCCCTGCCGACTCGAGGGCCTCGAGGACCGACCGGGTGGCCGCAACGAGATTCGCGATGTCGCCACGGCCGCGGGTCTCGAAGGTCGGCATCAGCTTGCCCGACTTGTCGTACCCGAGCTGCATCCCCCGCCGGTTGACGACGCGGATCCGATCGTCACCGTCGCCGAAGGAGACCTCTTCGTCGAAGTACGACACCGAGGCCCCGGGCTCCCGGACGACCACGTTGGTGCGGCCGTCGAGGAATCGGCGCAGCGGTCCCGGCCACGGCGCCAGCCGGCGCCCGACCCGGAGGGGCTCGGTGTCGCGGCGCACCCAGAAGGACCAGATTCGCTGGCCGTCGAACAGGACGTCGACGGCCAGGTCCTCCCGGCTGCTCACGACGATCCCCTGCTCGTCGACGCTGCGGACGCGCAGAGGTCTGACCACCGCTGGCTCAGTCCGTGTCGACGTGGGCGTAGGGGTCGACCCCGTTGATCGGCCCGGTGCCGAAGAGCAACCCGTCGACGAGCCGACCGTCCTGCGCCGCCTGCGCAGTCATCCGGGACGACCGGTTCGACTGGTTGAACCCGGACCACCCGAACCAGTAGCCGAGGAACTCCTCGTACCGCTGCGTGATCCCCTGACGCCAGTGGACGCCGAGGTTCTCGTCGGAACGGAAGCCGCGGCTGGACCAGTTCGACGACCCGTTGAGGGTGAGCCAGTTGCTGCGGTCGCCCCCGACGTGGCCCACGACGCTCATCGCCTTGAGGTGGAAGTAGTTGTCGAAGACGCCGTCACCGTTGACGTCCTGCACCAGGTGGCGCATCGGCACGCCTCGACCACGCTGGCCGGGACGACGCAGCATCTGGCCGACGGTCCTGCCCACGATCGTGTAGCCGACGCGGAGGTCGCAGCCGTTCTGCCACAGCTGCCAGATCTTGCGGCCCAGCCGCATGCCGCGCTCTTCACGGAGCACGTCCGGGGCGATGAGGAGTCGGGTCCGGTGCGAGGAGGTGTTGGTGGCCCCGTGGCACCTGACCTTGTTGAGGAGGTTCATGACGGGGTCGTACTTCCGCGGCCCAGGGAAGAACATGAACTGGTCAGACCCATTGCTCCACGAGGTGTAGGGCGACGGCACCGGACGGTCCTTGGCCATCTCGGAGAAGACGTGCACGAAGAACTTGTAGGGACGCTCGCGGTTGACACTGGTGAAGACGTCGTTCCACTGATTGGTCGTCGAGGCGACGGTGAGATTGGCCGAGCCGTGGATGACCACGTTGCGTGCCCGCCCGGAACGGGAGAACAGGTAGTACTTGGCGTGGGCAGCACCGGACCTCCCCCGGCAGGACTGGCTGCACAGTCGCGCCCAGCTGTGGCGATCCTTCCTGCGGTGGGCGTTGCCCTGGCGCAGGCCGTGGTGCAGCCGGGCCCAACTGGTGTTGTCGATCGCAGCGGCGTTGGAACGCGACATCAGCACGCGCACCCGCACTCCGCGGCGTTGGGCTCTCAGCAGCCGGTCGACCGCGGCCCTGGACTGGATGTTCCAGCTCATGATCCGGATGTCCTGGCCACGCGGCGTCGAGCGGATGCTGCGGAGGAGCTTGTCGAAGATCGCCTGCTTCTTCGCGTGGCTCCCGACCGGGGAGTTGTAGGTGATGCCGGGTCGCGGGGTGTACCTGCCCGCGTTTGCCGCCGGGATCTCGAAGACCGCAGCGAGCAGGGCGATGACGACCACGACTACGGCGCGCCTGAAAAACATCCGTTCCCCTTCAACGTTTGTTGTTGGCGTGATGACTGCCTGGACTTTCGAGACCAGCGGATTCGGGCCCCTGCGGCGGACCTGGAGTCAGGCCCGACAGCTTGCGACCGCCTTACGGTACCCGCGGTCGTCCTCTAACGACGATTTGGTCTCGTTGATGGTGCCGCCGGGCACCGCGTAGAAGTGGTCGCCGTAGCGCACCATACGCTGGCCGGAGGAGCAGCCCAGCGTGTCGCTGGCCACGAATCCCTCGTCGGAGTTGCAGCCAGCGTAGGACCGGGGCAGTTCGCCCCCACCCTTCCAGATGTCCGCGCAGTCCGGGGCACCGCGGGAGGCGGAGGGGCTGGGCGACGGGCTGGCGGACGACGATGGATCCGCGGCTCGAGGGGTTGGCTCTTCGTCCCCGCACCCCGCGAGCGCGAGGACGGCGAAGCCGGCAACTGCCGCGTACCGGGCCACCCCGGTGAGACCTCGTCCATGCACGGAGGAAGCCTAGCCGCAGAGCGGACAACCTCGGCTTTCCGCAGGCCCGACGCGCGGGCGACGGTAGCGTTGGCCGCATGAACTGCTCCGCTTCCCACGGGTACCACGCGTGAGCACCGCCCCTTCCCGCGTGTACGCCGCCCGGCTGGTCGGCCTGCCGATCTTCGACCCCGTGGGGGACCAGGTCGGCAAGGTGCGCGACCTCGTGGTGGCGGTGCGGTCGGAGGTGAGCCAACCGCGGGTGCTCGGGCTGGTCGCCGAGGTGTTCGGGCGTCGACGGATCTTCGTGCCGATGACCCGGGTAACGAACATCGACGCCGGGCAGGTCTACACGACCGGGTTGCTCAACATGCGCCGGTTCGAGCAGCGGCCGACCGAGACGCTGGTGATGGGCCAGATGCTCGACCGCACGGTGACCATCCCCAGCACGGGCGTGACCGGTACCGTCTACGACGTCGGGATGGAGCAGGCCCGCAACCGCGACTGGGTCCTCTCCCGGGTTGCGATCCAGGAGCCCAGCAGCCGATTCCGCAGGCGTGGGCAGACTCACGTGGCCGAGTGGCGCGACGTCAAGGGCCTCGTGGGACGCGAGGAGACCCAGGGCGCCACGCACCTGATCGCCGCGCTCAACGACATGAAGCCGGCCGACGCGGCCAACATGATCCACGACCTGCCGGTGGAGCGACGGACCGCAGTGGTGGCGGCCCTCGACGACGAGCGGCTTGCCGACGTGCTCGAGGAGCTCCCGGAGGAGGACCAGGTCGAGATCCTCGAGCACCTCGACTCCGAACGCGCCGCCGACATCCTCGAGGAGATGTCGGCCGACGACGCTGCCGACCTGATCGCCGACCTGCCGCCGGAGACCGCGGCGACGCTTCTCGGTCTGATGGAGTCGGAGGACGCGGAGGACGTCAGGCGCCTGATGTCCTACGAGGAGGAGACCGCGGGCGGGATGATGACGCCGGAGCCGGTGATCCTCGGGCCGGACGCGACGGTGGCCGAGGCGCTGGCCCAGGTCCGTGACCCCGACCTGCCGGTCTCCCTGGCAGCGATGGTCTACGTGTGCCGGCAGCCTCTGGAGCCACCGACCGGGCGGCTGGTCGGGTGTGCCCACATCCAGCGGCTGTTGAGGGAGCCCCCCTCGACCCTGGTCGCGGCCATGATCGACAAGGAGGTCGACCCGCTCCGGCCGGAGGCCACGATCGACGAGGTGGCGGGCTACCTGGCGACCTACAACCTGGTCGCGGCGCCCGTCGTCGACGACGAGGGGCGCCTGCTCGGTGCGGTGACGGTCGACGACCTGCTCGACCACATGCTGCCGGAGAACTGGCGCGACCGGACCGGCCCGGGCGGAACCCAGGTGGTGGGCCATGGCTGAGTCCCGCCGCCCCCGGCTCGACACTCCGGCCGAGGTTCGCCGCCCGCTGGTGCGCCGGCCGGCCTACGACTCCGACACGTTCGGGAGCTTTGCCGAGCAGTTCGCCCGCTTCATGGGGACCGCCCAGTTCCTGCTCTACATGACCCTGGTCGTGATCACGTGGGTCGGCTGGAACTGGCTCGCGCCGGTCGACCTGAAGTGGGATCCCTACCCCTTCATCTTCCTCACGCTGATGCTCAGCCTCCAGGCGTCGTACGCCGCTCCCCTGATCCTGCTGGCGCAGAACCGCCAGGAGCAGCGGGACAAGGTGATCGCCGAGCAGGACCGGCAGGCGAACGCCCGGGCCCACGCCGACATGGAGTTCCTGGCGCGTGAGGTGGCGGCGCTCCGGATGGCGGTCGGCGAGGTGGCGACCCGCGACTACCTGCGCTCCGAGCTGCGGTCGCTGCTCGTGGAGCTCGACGAGCGCAGCACCAACTCCTACGCAGACGCGGACGAGTCATGAGCAGCCACCGAGACGTCCGTGCCTCCCGCCGGCCGTGGGTGCTGGCGCTGGTCGTGATCCTCCTGGTCACCGGGCTCTCGCTCGTCGTCCAGTCGGACCTTCCGTTCGTGGGCGCCGACGCAACGACCACCGAGGTCGCCGGGCCCCCGGACGAGCCCGCCGAGATCGTGTCGTCGACGAGGTTCGAAAGGGTCCAGCAAGTGGTGCCGGCGCTGCCTGCTTTCCGGCGGGCGCCCAAGGCGCCGGAAGCCGCCCCACCCAAGATCACGTGCGTCTCCCAGGAAGACGTCACGCTCAACGTGATGACGTTCAACATCCACGCGGGCGAAGGACCCCACGGCCTCAACCTCGAGCAGCTCGCTCGCGAGATGGAGTCCTGGGATCCCGACGTCGTCCTCATGCAGGAGGTGGACCAGTTCCGCGGCCGCAGCAACGCCATCGACGAGCCGGCCTGGTTCGCGGCCAGGCTCGGCATGGACTACTCGTTCGGCGGCAACGGAACCTTCGGGCGCGGCCACACCGGCAACGCCATCCTCTCGCGGTTCCCGATCGTCGATGAGAGCAACACCCCCCTGCCCAACCAGCCCAGCCTCCCGGAAACCCAGCCGCGGGGCCTGCTGCGCATCGGCATCAAGGTGGGCGAGACGGAGGTGAGCGTCTACAACACCCACCTCCAACCCGCCTACGACAGTCTCAAGCTGTCCCAGATGCAGGTGGTCGGCCGCGCACTGGCCGCCGACTCGCGGCCGATGATCCTCGGCGGTGACTTCAATGCCGTGTCCACCTCGCGCGTGATGTCGGTCGCCCGCCCCTACCTGGACGACGCATGGGAATCGGTGGGCACCGGTCCCGACGGCACCTCCCCCAACGCGCACAAGGCCCGGATCGACCACGTGCTCTACTCGTCTCCGTTCGTCCCCGGCACCGCGCGGACCATCGAGTCCGCTGTGTCGGACCATCGTGCCGTGGGCGCCACGCTGACCCTGCCCGGCGACGGTGAGGTGTGTGTCCCGGTGTTCGACCAGGGCGTGTCCCAGGGAGACTCCTGACCGCACGGGCGCCTGGTTGAGACACAGCCCACCGCCATGCCGGTCGGGAAGCGAGGTCCGAGCAACTAGGCTTGGGCATCATGAGCACCCGCACTCCCGAGCAGATCGAGCCCGACGTCCGGGCCGCCCTGGCGACCGTCAACGATCCCGAGATCAAGCGCCCGATCACCGAGCTCGGCATGGTCGACTCGGTCCGGGTGGACGGCGACGGCACCGTCCGGGTCCGCGTGCTGCTCACCGTCGCGGGGTGCCCGCTCAAGGACACCATCAACCGCGACGTGACCGCGGCGGTCTCCCGCGTCGATGGCGTCACCTCGGTCGACCTCGAGCTCGGCGTGATGACCGCCGAGCAGCGCTCCGGCCTCCAGCAGGAGCTGCGCGGTGGCCAGGCGCAGCGCGAGATCCCGTTCTCCCAGCCCGGCTCCCTGACGAAGGTCTACGCCGTCGCGAGCGGCAAGGGCGGGGTCGGGAAGTCGTCGGTGACCGTCAACCTCGCGCTCTCGATGGCCCACGAGGGGCTGAAGGTCGGCATCGTCGACGCCGACATCTACGGCCACTCCGTCCCGGCGATGCTCGGCGTCGCGGACGCCCGTCCGACCCAGGTCGAGGACCTGATCATGCCGGTCCCCACCCCGAGCGGGGTCTCGGTGATCTCGATCGGGATGCTCAAGCCGCGCCGTGACCAGGTCGTGGCCTGGCGCGGCCCGATGCTGGACCGGGCGCTGGTGCAGATGCTCGCCGACGTCTACTGGGGCGACCTCGACGTGCTGCTCCTCGACCTGCCGCCGGGCACCGGCGACATCGCCATCTCGCTGGGCCAGCACCTCCCCGGCGCGGAGGTGGTCGTCGTGACCACGCCTCAGGAGGCCGCGGCCGAGGTGGCCGAGCGCGCGGGGACGATGGCCTCGATGATGCACCAGCGGGTGGTGGGCGTGGTCGAGAACATGAGCTACCTCGCCTGCCCCCACTGTGGGCCCGAGCACCAGATCGAGCTGTTCGGCACCGGAGGGGGCGACCGGGTCGCCTCCACGCTGTCCGCGCGGTTCGGGTACGACGTACCCGTGCTCGGCCGGATCCCGCTCGACGCCTCGCTGCGCGAGGGCGGCGATGCGGGCAAGCCGATCGTCGAGGCCGACCCCACGGCTCCCGCGGCGATCGAGCTGTCCGGTGTCGCCGAACGGCTGGCCGGACGTGGCCGCGGCCTCGCCGGAATGCAGCTCGGGCTGACCCCCACGGCCAGGACCTGACCCGTGTTCGACATCGGGTTCGGCGAGCTGGCGGTGATCGCCTTCATCGCCGTACTCGTCTTCGGGCCCGACAAGCTGCCGGAGCTGGCCAGGCAGGCCGGACGATTCCTCCACCACGCCAAGACCTTCGCCAACAACGCGCGCGACGAGCTGCGCACCGAGCTGGGGCCTGCCTACTCCGACCTGGAGCTGCGTGACCTCGACCCGCGCACCATCGTCCGCAAGCACGTCATCGAGGCCATGGAGGATGCGGAGGCCGAGTCGATGTCACAGGAGCGGCTGGGCTTGGGCCCGCTCGGGGCAGGTGAGATCCCGCCGTACGACGTCGAGGCGACGTAGCCCCGCCCGCTCGTCGCTTCCTCAGCCGGTGACCGGCAGCGCCGCCTCGGCATTCCAGCGCAACCGCTTCTTCAGCCGTACCGAGCCACCCCCGTGGTCGGTCTCGAAGCTCGCCTGGTCGGTGAACGCCGTCATCAGCGCTAGCCCGCGGCCGTTCTCGGCCTCGACTTCGGGCCAGTCCGCCAGGCGGTGGCCACGGGGGAACCCCGGTCCGGAGTCCAGGATGTGCATCGTCAGGTCCAGGTCTCCGATGTTGATCAACACCTCGAAGTTCTGACCCGCCGCCACGTGGTGGAAGACGTTGGTGCAGGCCTCCGACAAGGCGACCTGCGCCTCGTGGACGCAGTCCGGCGCGACAGCGGCGATTCTCAGGCCCTCGGCGAGTGTGTGCCTGGCCAGCGACACACTCGCGGCCTCGGACGGGAGCATCATCACGATCTGGATGCTCATCGAGCTACCCCTTCCCCGGGTTCAACAGGACAACGAGCGACGCCGAGCCAGCCCCAGGCGCACGCCCCCGGGCGCACCGGGCGCTGGACTCGCGCCACACATGGACGGACCTCGCCAATCGTCGATTTCTCGGGGCGAGGTCCAGGTCCCGTCACCAGCAGAACAGCCGGCGGGATACGTACGTCACGAGCATACCCCCGTGAGGGCAGGGGACCACCGAGACAGACCGGGTTTTTACTACCCGTCCGTCAACCACCCCCACCCGGGGGGCGGTCCCGAAAGGCGGCCACAAGCTCGGCCGAACGCGCACGGACCACCTCCGCTGCGACGTCGGTGAGGGGGCGACGTTCACCACGGGCACGCTGGCGAAGGAGTGCGAACGCCTCCTCCATCTCGACCTCGAGGGAGGCGGACAACACACCCTTGGCCTGCTCGATGGTGACCCGGCTGGTCAGGGCGTGCTGCAGCTGCTCGTTGAGCAGGTCGCGCTTCTCGCTGAGTCGCCCCTGCAGGATCGCGATGGTCGCCACGTCGGCCAAGGCCTGCCCGATCTTGACCGTGGCGGGAGCGAAGAGCTCCTCCCCCCTCGTGTCGAACAGGTTGAGTGCCCCGATCACCCGGTCACGCAGCCGCAACGGCAGCGCTAGCACACTCGAGAAACCTTCGCTCGTCGCCGCGGCCGTGAAGTTCGGCCAGCGACTCGAGGCCTCGGACAACATCGCGGAGACCGGCTCGCCGCTGCGGTAGCACTCGAAGCAGGGACCATCCTCGTTCTGCAGCTGGTAGAGGTCGAGGAGTCGCGCGCTCTCGCTGGACGACGCGGCCACCTGCAGATGGTCCTGGCTGTCGGCGAAGAGGAGGCCGGCCGCAGACACCTCCATCAGGTCGCTGCAGCGCTCCACGAGAAGACTGAGCAGGTCGAAAACGTCGAAGTCGTCGACCAGGCTGTCGGCGAGGTCCACGAACGTCTGCGCCAGCTTTTCCACATCCACAGCTAGATCTATCCCCTCGATCCATCGTGTCCCGGGCCCGTCGTCAGATCAACCCCCCCCCGCTCTAGGAATCCGGCTCCAGGCGTAACTTCTTGGCCACGATCTGGGCGGCCACCTCCCCGATCGGGGTGTTGGTCGCGAAGGCGTGGGCGCAGATGCGGGCGAACGCATCTCGAGGGCCTACGTCCAGCTGCACCATCGTGACCCCCACCGCCTGGTGCACGACCGCGCGGAAACGGGACTGGTCGCCCAGCACCCAGTCGGAGGCTGCCACCGGCTCCTGGCCCGGCGAGGAGAGCAGCAGAAGTACTGTCGCGGCCTCTGCCAGGACCCATGCGTCCCTGAACTGCCCATCGTCCAGCGGGCCGACCTCGTTCCGATACATGGCGAGCGTGCCCAGGTCGGCCGCGCCCATCCGCAGCGGGAACACAAACACGGCGCGCACGCCCTCGTCGGTCGCGGCCGGTGTGAAGCCAGGCCATCGTCCGTCCGAAGCGGCAAGGTCGGCCACGAGCACGCTCGTCCCGCGTCGCAGAGCCTCAACCGCCGGCCCCTCGCCCAGCGTGTCCTGAAGGTCCTCGAGCCGGTCACTCGCGTCGTCGGTGGCGCAGACCGTGCTCCGTGCGTCATCGGCGGCGATGCTGATCGCCACCCCGGTCACCCCGGTGACCTTCACGCACAGGGCACACAGGCGCTGGACGCGAGACATGGGCTCGTTCTCGGGACCGGTGTCCAGGAGTGCAGCCAACTCGGCCCAGCCGTGCGCGAGCACGCCATCGACCTCCTCCGCTGGGGCCTGTCGAAAACTCTACGCCCGGCGAAGTCCCTGATCACCTACGGCTCTGGACCGCTGAGAGCACGGCGAATGACAGCAGGCGGGTACGGCCCGAGTCGTCAGTGCCCTCCGCGAAGTCCTTGCCGACCCGCGACAGTACGACGTCGTGACGGCCGCCGTCGACCAGGTGGACGAGGCACCGCTCGCCCGCATCCGCGAGCCGGCGCAGCGCGGACCCGAGGCCGAGCCGGGTGACCGGCGACCAGGCCACCTCCGGGACGGACCGGGGCGACGCTCCGTGGACGACGGCGATCGTCTCGGTGCGCACGATCCAGTCCTGGCCGGAGCCGCCCAGCAGGCACCAGCCGGTGCCGACACGCTGGAGCGTGCCCGAGACCCGGCCCACGCCGCGCAGCTCGAGGGTCAGATCGCAGTCGAGCGAGGCCATCAGCCGGCTGGCCAGCGTGACCTGGGCGTACTCGCTCCGGCTGCGGTCGGCGAGGTCGAGGTCGCGCTCGGCGTCGTAGAGCGCCTCGGCCTGCTGCTCCAGGTCGTCGAGGACCGAGAAGAGCTGCTCCTCCCAGCTCACGAAGACCCCCACATGTCCCGAACCTTCCCACACAGGTCTGCCCCTGTGGAGATCCTCTTGCGATCGTGGGTAAAAGAACATTGACTGACGCAAACGGATGCAAATGGAGTAATTGGCATGGGTCAGGACACCGGGACGGCGTCACTCCCCCGCTGCCTGCTCGTCCTGCTGACTGCGACAACCGGCGCGATCCTCGTCGTGGTCCCACTGCTGCCCGACGTGGTGGCCCTCGGTCGGGCGGTCCGGTACGGGGCGATAGCCGCAGCTGCCTTCGACGACGTGCTGGTCCAGGTCTGCGAGGTCGTGGTCGCGGCGTGCGCAGCCTGGCTGTGGCTGGCCACCGCCGTCACCGCTGCCGACGCAGTGCGTGGTCAGCGGGCTGGACATCGCGGCGTTCCCGGCGCCGTACGCAGCCTGGTGCTGGCCGCCTGTGGCGTCGCGCTGGTGGCCGGCCTCGGAGCACCGGCCCACGCCGGCGACGGGGGCCGGACGTCGCCCGTGGCGGGTCTCCCACTGCCCGACCGTGCAACCACCACCCACGTGAGCCGGGTGTTCGCCCGCGCGGCCGCCTCGCAGGACCGGGCCCGCCCGGGGCGGCGTGAGCGGGCCGTGGTGGTCGTCCGGCCCGGAGACACGTTGTGGGCCATCGCCAGGGCCGGCCTCCCGCCCCACGCGGATGCGGGTGCCGTAGCCCGTCGCGTGCGCGAGATCCACCGGACCAACCGCTCCGTGATCGGCGCGGACCCCGACCTCATCCGGCCCGACCAGCGGCTGCTGATGCCCCCACCCACCACGATCCGAGAGGAGCACCGATGAGTCCGTTCCACGAAAAGGTCGTCCCGCTGCACGCGGTGGTCCCGGTCGCGAGCGTCCAGGGGACCCTCGCGCTCGATCTCCATCCGCAGCACGACCCGCCCGAGCTCTCGCCCGCGCAGGGTCGGCGCAGCGGCGACGTCGTACCCATCGACCACCGCGCGCGCACGCGGCTGGAGCAGTGGGCCCACCGCTACGCGCAGGCAGCGGTCGAGATCGTGGGCGGCGACCGCCCGGTCACCCAGCTGCTGCGCTGGACGGCCCCACGGGTCTACGCCGACCTCGCCCGTCGGGCCCAGCTCGTCGCGCGGGCGGCCGGGCAGCGACCGGGCCAGGGTCGGGTCCAGTCAGTGCGGCCGCAGGTGGTCGGCGTGCGCACCTGCTTCGTCGAGCCGAAGGCGGCCGAGGTCAGCGCCCACGTGCGCTACGGCCACCGGTCCCGGGCGGTGGCGCTCCGGTTCGAGGTCCGCGACGACCGCTGGCAGTGCGTGGCCATGGAATTCGCCTGACCGCGAGCCGTCGTGAGTTACCACCAGTTCCCCGCCGAGCCGTCGTGAGTTACCAACCTGCCAGGTAACTCACGCCGGGTCGGCGGGGTTGCTGCGGTAACTCGCGAAGGGTCGGCGTCAGCCGGCGGGGCGGGCGGTGAGACCGGTCGGGCCGCCCGGAGCGCCGTGGCACTTCTTGAACTTCTTGCCCGAGCCGCAGGGGCACAACGCGTTGCGGCCGATGCCGGCGTAGGGGTCGTCGGCGTTGCTCACCGTCTGGCCGCGCTGCTCGACCTCACCGGTCTCGGTCGGACCGGCGTAGGTCAGCTTCTGGGGAGCCTGCGGCCGCTGCAGACCCTTGGCGCGGATCTGCGGAGCGTGCTGCCCGTCGGGGTGCCCGTCCGTCGCCTGACCGTCTGCTGTGGGGACCGGCTGACGCATCGGCTCCACGACCTCTTCCTCGGGCTCGGCCTCATCCTCGTCGACCTGGACCTCCAGGTTGAAGAGGTAGCCGACCACCTCGGCCTTGATGCCGTCCATCATCGCGGCGAACATGTCGTAGCCCTCGCGCTGGTACTCCACGAGCGGGTCGCGCTGGCTGTAGGCCCGCAGGTAGATGCCCTCGCGCAGGTAGTCCATCTCGTAGAGGTGCTCGCGCCACTTGCGGTCGAGCACCGAGAGGATGACCTGGCGCTCGAGCTCGCGCATCACCTCGGGGCCGACCTCGGCCTCACGCCGGTCGTAGGCCGCGTGTGCGTCGAGCTTGAGCGCGTCGATGAGCTCCTGGCGGTCCAGGTTGGCCCGCCCGCCGGCTTCCTTCTCGAGGACCGCGCGGTCGATCGACACCGGCCAGAGCTGGCCGAGAGCGGTCCACAGCGCTTCGAGGTCCCACTCCTCGGCGAAGTCCTCGGTGGCACCCATGACGTAACCGGTGACGACGTCGTCGATGAAGGTCCGGGTCTGCTCCTCGAGGTCGGCACCTTCGAGGACCTCGCGCCGTTCGGCGTAGATGACCTCGCGCTGCCGGCTCATCACGTCGTCGTACTTGAGGACGTTCTTGCGGCTCTCGAAGTTCTGCGACTCCACCTGTCCCTGGGCGTTGGCGATCGCGCCGGTGACCCGCTTGTTCTCGATCGGTACGTCGTCGGGAACCTTGAGCACCTGGAGCACCCGGTCGACCCAATCGGACTTGAACAGCCGCATCAGCTCGTCCTGCAGGGACAGGTAGAAGCGGGATTCGCCGGGGTCACCCTGACGCCCGGAACGACCACGCAGCTGGTTGTCGATGCGGCGCGACTCGTGCCGCTCGGTGCCCACGACGTAGAGGCCGCCGAGCTCCTTGACCTCGTCGTGCTCGGTGGCGACCTGGGCCTTGATCTCCTCGAGAGCCCGCGGCCAGGCTGCTTCGTACTCCTCGTTGTGCTCGACCGGGTCGAGCCCCTCCTGGCGCAGCTTCTGGTCGGCGAGGAACTCGACCGAGCCACCCAGCATGATGTCGGTGCCTCGACCGGCCATGTTGGTGGCCACGGTGACGGCGCCCTTGTGGCCGGCCATCGCGACCACCTTGGCCTCGTCGGCGTGGACCTTGGCGTTGAGGACGCTGTGGGGCACGTTGTGCTGCTTCAGCATCCCCGACAGCAGCTCGGACTTCTCCACCGACACGGTGCCGACCAGGACCGGCTGCCCCTTGCGGTGGCGCTCGGTGATGTCCTTGACCACCGCGAGGTACTTGGCCTCCTCGGTCCGGTAGACGAGGTCGGGCTGGTCCTTGCGGATCATCGGCAGGTTGGTCGGGATCGGGACCACGCCGAGCTTGTAGATCTTGTCGAACTCCGAGGCCTCGGTCATCGCCGTGCCGGTCATGCCGGAGAGCTTTTCGTAGAGGCGGAAGTAGTTCTGCAGGGTGATGGTCGCAAGGGTCTGGTACTCCTCGCGGACCGTGACGCCCTCCTTGGCCTCGATCGCCTGGTGGAGTCCGTCGTTGTAGCGCCGCCC
>DASSJR010000150.1:0-6937 GCA_035691135.1 Nocardioides sp.
TCCGCCGTACGACGCAGTGCGGGGTCCATCGCTCGTCCCCGGGACTCCTCCTGCCGCAGCTCGTCGCGGTACCGGGAGATGAGGAGGAGGGCATAGTCAGTCCCCGCGCCGAACACCAGCACCGAGAGGATGCCGATCGTGGACTCGTCCCACGCGACGTCCAGAGCAGCCATCACCTGAGTCGCCACCACCGCCGCCAGCCGGTCGGCGGTCCCGACCACCACCAGCGGCACGACCCAGAGCACCGGACTGCGGTAGGTGATGATCAGCAGGACCGCGACGACCAGTGCCGTCACCTGGAGCAGCGTGCCGTCGGCCCCGTCGAACACGGCCGCGAGGTCTGCTTCGACTGCGGCCGGCCCCGTGACCTGGGCCCCGACCCCGCTCGGAGCGGCCTCGTCTGCGGAGGCGCGCAACGACGCCACCCTGTCCGCCGTCTCGGTCGCCGAACCCGCCGGCACGGGTACGGCGACCAGGCCCGCGGTGCCGTCGTCGGACAGGATCAGGGGAGGTCCCTGGTGTTGATCGCCGGCGGAGTCACCGCCCAGTTGCCTCGCCACGGCCGAGAGCTCCTCCACCTCCGCCTGCGACAGGGCCTCGCCCTCGGAGGTGAACAACACGAGCGCGAGAGTGCTCGCCTCGTCGGGGAGCCGTTCGAGCAGAGCCGTGCCCCGGGTGCTGTCGAAGCCGTCCGGGAGCGCATCGACGGATGTGGGGGTTCGTTCAGCCTCACCGATCAACACGAGCACGAACAGGGCCAGCAACAATGGGACCGCCGCGAACGCCCAAGCCGTTCGCGGGCCGGTGACGAGCGACAACACCAGACCTCCCCGGGGATCGCGTATGATTGCTAATGATCTTAGACACTAAGTTGGTGAAATAAAATGCCGCGAGTCCGCCGGCCCGCCAGCGAGTTCGCCGACAGCTGGCAACAGACGGGCAGCCTCGAGGCGCTCCGGGAAGTCGTCACGGCCGGCGCCCGGGTGCGCCTCGCGGTCTCCCGGCGTGCCGGGCTGAGCGAGACCGAGCTGTCGGCACTGGAGCACCTGCTCGCCCAGCCGCTGGGGCCGGCAGAGATCGCCCGCGCCCTCGAGGTCACGACGGCGGCTTCGACGGGCATCGTGGACCGGCTCGCGAGCCGCGGGCACGTCGAGCGCCATGCGCACGAAACCGACCGCCGCCGCACTGAGGTGCGGGTCACCGAAAGCGGCCGGGAAGAGGTACTGGCGCACCTGCTCCCGATGTTCGTGGCGCTCGAGGCGCTCGACCGTGGCTTCACCGCGGAGGAGCGCGACGTCGTGGAGCGCTACCTGCGGGGTGCGATCGCGGCGTTCGAGGAGGTCGCTCGCCCACCCGAGGCGTGAGCGCCCCTGAACCTAGTGGGCCATGTCGACGAAGCGGCTGTAGTGGCCCTGGAAGGCGACGGTGATGTCGCGGGTCGGGCCGTTGCGGTGCTTGGCGACGATCAGGTCGGCCTCGCCGGGGCGGGTCGACTCGCGCTCGTAGACGTCGTCGCGGTGGAGCAGGATCACCATGTCGGCGTCCTGCTCGAGCGAACCGGACTCGCGCAGGTCGCTCATCATCGGTCGCTTGTCGCTGCGCTGCTCGGGGCCACGGTTGAGCTGGGAAAGCGCGATGATCGGGACCTCGAGCTCCTTGGCGAGCAGCTTGATCTGGCGGGAGAACTCCGAGACCTCGAGCTGGCGGGACTCGACCTTCTTGCCGGAGGTCATCAGCTGCATGTAGTCGATGATGATCAGCCGCAGGTCGTGGCGCTGCTTGAGCCGGCGTGCCTTGGCCCGGATCTCCATCATCGTCATGTTGGGCGAGTCGTCGATGAACATCGGGGCGGACGACACCTCGGCCATCTTGCGGGCCAGCTTGCTCCAGTCGTCGTCGCTCATCTGCCCGTTGCGGATCGCGTTGAGCGGGACCTTCGCCTCCGCCGACAGCAGCCGCATGGTGATCTCGGAACGGGTCATCTCCAGACTGAAGAAGCAGCTGGTGAGGTTGTTGTGGATCGACGCGGCCCGGCACAGGTCGAGCGCCAGGGTGGAGTTGTGGGTCGGGATCATCGAGTGGCCCGCGAGGTAGAGGTGGTCGGGATTGTCGACCTGGACGCACCGGACCGGAACCGACGGGACCGGGATCACCGACACCACCTTCACCAGCGACCCGTCGGGCATCTCGATGGAGTGGACGTCGTCGACGGATGCCGCCAGCTGGGCGGTGGTGCGGACCGCCGTGCCGGCGTGAGTCTCGAAGGCGGCCAGGACGGTCGTCAGCCACTGGTGGTCGGCGTCGGCGACGATCGTCGACCCGTCGGAGAAGAAGAGCTCGAGGCACGGCCGGTCGAGCATGACGTCGGTCGCCGCGACGACCCGGGTCGGCCGGCCGGCCGCGTCGTAGAGACGGTCACCAACGGCCACGTCGCCCATCGTGGTCCAGCCCTCGGGCGTGGGGAGCGGGGTGTCGAGGGCCAGGGCCTTGCCCATGGCCGGCCGGGCGGCGACGATCACCATCTGTCCGGCATGGAGGCCGTTGGTCAGGTCGTCGAGGTCGGCGAAGCCGGTGGGGACGCCGTAGAGGCCGGCCTCGCGGTTGCCGATCGCCTCGATCTCGTCGAGGACGCCGTCCATGATGTCGGAGAGCGGGGCGTAGTCCTCGGCCGCGCGGCGGTCGGTGACCTTGTAGACCTCGGCCTGCGCCTGGTCGACCACGTCGTCGACCTGGCCCTCGCCGGCATAGCCGATCTGGACGATCCGGGTGCCGGCGTCGACCAACCGCCGCAGCACCGCCTTCTCGCGCACGATCTCGCCGTAGTAGGCGGCGTTGGCTGCGATCGGCACGTTGGCCGACAGGGTGTGGAGGTAGGGCGCCCCGCCGACCCGCTGCAGCTCGCCGCGCCGTTGCAGCTCGGCGGCGACGGTGACCGGGTCGGCGGGCTCGCCTCGTCCGTAGAGGTCGATGATCGCGTCGTGGATGACCTCGTGGGCAGGGCGGTAGAAGTCGACCCCACGGACGATCTCGGCGACGTCGGCGATGGCGTCCTTGGACAGCAGCATCGACCCGAGGACGCTCTGCTCGGCGGCGTTGTCCTGGGGTGGGGTGCGGTCGCCCGGGCGCGAGGGCGCCTCGCCCGGCGCGAAGCTCGCCGGACCGTCGCCCCAGTGGTCGTAGCCGGGGTCGGCGAGGCCGGGGGCGTCGTGATCGGTGACGCTCACGGGCGGCCTCCTCGGGTGACGGGTGCGATGGCGAGTTCGGGCGTGCGCCGACCCTAGGAGGAGGCGCCGACACCACCCGAGCGGGCCATGTCGGCGATCCATTCCAGCCCGGCGCCCCGCCGGAACCTACGCTGCGGCCCCGCGAATCTGAAGCGTTCTTTCCACAACCCCCTGTGGATAACCAGCTCGATCCCGTGGGGAACCGCCCACCCCATGTGCACAGCGTGGGGATACGGCTGTGGATACTCGTCGGTCACCCACCCGTTTCCCGGCTCTGACCTGCGGGAACGGTTGTCCACGGCTGTGGACGAAAAACTCTTGGCGAACTCGCTGTTCACCTGGTCGCCATCTGGGATTTCCACGTCGGTTTGTCGACACGCGTAGCCGGCCGACGGGATACCCCCAGAAGCCCACAGTTCATGCACAGTCCCGCC
Organism: Nocardioides sp.; assembly: GCA_035691135.1. Classification (GTDB taxonomy): domain Bacteria; phylum Actinomycetota; class Actinomycetes; order Propionibacteriales; family Nocardioidaceae; genus Nocardioides. Next base: position 3,659 of record DASSJR010000150.1, read on the forward strand.
CGCCGGACCTGTCAGGGTCACATCGGTAGTGTGATCATTACTAGGGCTATAGTCTGTCCGGGTGGCTCCCGCCCTCACACGCTCCCACGACCGCGAGATCGTGCGGCTGGCGGTGCCCGCCTTCCTCGCGCTCGTCGCCGAGCCGCTGTTCCTGCTGGCCGACGCCGCCATCGTCGGTCACCTCGGCACCGAGCCCCTGGCCGGGCTCGGCGTGGCCGCGGTCGTCCTCCAGACCGCGGTCGGTCTCTGCGTCTTCCTCGCCTACGGCACCACCGCCTCGGTGGCCCGCCGGCTGGGTGCCGGCGACCTCCGCGGCGCCCTCACCCAGGGCATCGACGGGGTCTGGCTCGCGATCCTGATCGGGGCGCTGGTCACCATCCCCGGGATGCTCTTCACCGAGCAGCTGGTCGGACTCTTCGGGGCGGATGCGTCCGTCGCCGGACCGGCCACGACGTACCTGCGGATCGCGTTCCTCGGGACCACGCCATTGCTGGTCATGCTCGCCACCACCGGCATCCTGCGTGGACTGCAGGACACCCGGACCCCGCTCTTCGTCGCGGTGGCCGGCAATGCGCTCAACGTGGCACTCAACCTGATGCTCGTCTACGGCGTCGGGCCGGTCGAGGGTCTCGGGCTGGTCGGCTCCGCCTGGGGGTCGGTCCTCGCCCAGGTCGCCAGCGCCGCCGCCCTGCTCGCGGTCGTGGTCCGGGCCGCCCGCCGCGAGGGCGCCGGCCTCGCCCCCGACCTGCCCGGCATCCGGTCCGCGGCGCACGCCGGCGTCGCCCTGGTCATCCGCACCCTCACCCTCCGGGCCGCGCTGCTGCTCACGACGTACGCCGTCACGATCGGCGCGACCGGGGCCCGTGACCAGGCGGTCGACCTGGCGACCCACCAGCTGGCGCTGACGGTGTGGACGTTCCTGGCCTTCACCCTCGACGCCATCGCCATCGCCGCGCAGGCGATCACCGGTCGCTACCTCGGCGCCGGTGATGTCACCGGCACCCGGGAGGTCACGGCGCGGATGGTCCGCTGGGGCCTGCTCAGCGGCGTGGTCACCGGGTTCCTCCTGGCCGCGGCCAGCCCGCTGCTCGGGCCGCTGTTCACCGGTGACGGCGACGTGCACGACCGGTTGGTGCCGGTGCTCCTCGTCGCGGCGCTCGGTCAGCCGGTGGCCGGCGTGGTGTTCGTGCTGGACGGAGTGCTGATCGGCGCCGGGGACGGCACCTACCTGGCGTGGGGCGGCCTGGCCACCCTGGTCGCCTACGCCCCGGCCCTCCTGGCCGCAGTCGCCTTCGGCGGCGGGTTGCTGGCGGTCTGGGTCACCTTCACCGTGGTCTTCATGGGAGCCCGTCTGGTGATCCTCACCCGGCGAGCCCGCGGTGACGCCTGGCTGCGGACCGGCGCGACGGCGCTGCGGTAGGCGTTCCCCGGGCCTACGCTGACCGCCATGCGGCCGCTCCAGTCCATCGCGATGGGGCTGCTGATCGTCGCCCTGCGTGCCCCCCTGATCGGGGAGTACGACGCGCTGCCCGACCCGCTGGGCTGGTTGCTGGTGATCCTCGGCGTCCGCGGCCTCCCGGCCGACCTGCCCCATCGCGACACCGTGGTCACGCTGGCGTGGCTGGCGGGGGTGGTGTCGGTTCCGCTCTGGTTCCCCGGCGTCAGCGACGCCGCCTTCGCGATTCACCCCTCACTGGCCTGGGCGCTGACCCTCCCGCAGCTCGGGTTCGCGGCCGTGCTGTGCCACTCACTTGCCACCAGCGCGGCCGCGGCCGAGGACCACAAGTCGGCCTCGTGGCTCCGGCTCGCGATGACGGGGTTCGTCGTCGCCGCCGTGCTGCCGGTGATCGTGTTCGGTGCCGGCGCCAAGTCACTCGAGCTCACGGCGGACGCCGCCGCGGCAGTGGTCCTGCTCGCGCTGATCTGGCTGCTGTTCAGCTACTCCGCGCGACCGTGGGCGGTCGGCCAGCCGGTCGACGGGCCTGTCGACTGAAGGAGCCGACAGGCGCGTCGAGGCGTCGGGTCAGGCAGGAACGACGTTGAGGGCCACCGTGGCGGACACCTCGTCGTGCAGCCTGACGGTGACCTCGTGGTGGCCCAGCGACTTGATCGGGTGCTCGACCGCGATGGTGCGCTTGTCGACCTGCTCGCCGGTCTTCTCGGCCACGGCGTCGGCGATCTCGGTGACCGTGACGGCGCCGAACAGGCGGCCACCCTCACCGGCACGAACCTGGATGTTGACCGGCTCGGCCTCCAGCTTGGTCCGGATCTCCTCGGCGTGGTCGTGGTCGCGGACGGACCGCGAGCCGCGGGCCGACTTGATGGACTCGACGGTCTTCTCGGCGCCACGGGTCCACTTGATCGCCACGCCGCGGGGGACGAGGTAGTTGCGGCCGTAGCCGTCCTTGACCTCGACCACGTCGCCTGGGGCACCGAGACCGGTGACTTCCTGGGTCAGGATGAGCTTCATGTGTCCTGGCCTCCTCAGCGACCGGTCGAGGTGTAGGGGAGCAGCGCCATCTCGCGGGCGTTCTTGACCGCGATCGCCACGTCACGCTGGTGCTGGACGCAGTTGCCGGTCACCCGGCGGGCGCGGATCTTCCCGCGGTCGGAGATGAACTTGCGCAGCAGCACGGTGTCCTTGTAGTCGACACCGGTCGCCTTCTCCTTGCAGAACTGGCAAACCTTCTTCTTCGGCTTGCGGATAACTGGCTTTGCCATTGTGGTGCTCTCCTTTCAGAGCCCGGCTCACGCCGGAATGGTCGGCCTGGCTGGTGAGGGGTGGATCAGAACGGGGGCTCTTCGGAGCCGACTCCCGGGGCGCCCCACGGGTCCGAACCCGCGGACTGGCCGCCGGCCGGCGCACCCTGGGGGGCCGGGGTGGCCCACGGGTCGTTGGCCTGCTGGCCGCCGCCCTGCGGGGCGCCGTAACCGCCGCCACCGCCGGAGCGCTGGGTGCGGGTGACCTTGGCCGTCGCGTACTTGAGCGAGGGGCCGACCTCGTCGACGTCGATCTCGAAGACCGTGCGCTTCTCGCCCTCGCGGGTCTCGAACTGCCGGGACTTGAGGCGACCCTGCACCACGACCCGCATCCCCTTCTGCAGGGACTCCGCGACGTTCTCGGCTGCCTGCCGCCACACCGAGCAGGTCAGGAACAGCGCGTCGCCGTCCTTCCACTCGTTGGTCTGCCGGTCGAAGGTGCGCGGCGTGGACGCGATCCGGAAGTTGGCCACGGCCGCACCCGAGGGGGTGAAGCGCAGCTCCGGGTCGTCGACCAGG
>DASSJR010000151.1:0-7958 GCA_035691135.1 Nocardioides sp.
ATCCACATCCTGGTCAACAACGCCGGCGTCACCCGCGACAACCTGTTGTTCAAGATGACCGACGAGGACTGGGACATGGTGATGAGCGTCCACCTTCGCGGCGCCTTCCTGATGACCCGTGCCGCCCAGAAGCACTTCGTCGAGCAGCGCTACGGCAAGATCCTCAATCTCTCCAGCGTCTCCGCGCTGGGCAACCGCGGGCAGGCGAACTACTCCGCAGCCAAGATGGGCATCCAGGGCTTCACCCGCACCCTCGGCATCGAGCTCGGGCCGTACGGCGTCAATGCCAACGCGATCGCCCCCGGCTTCATCGCGACCGAGATGACCGACGCCACCGCGCGCCGGCTCAAGATGGAGCCCGAGGAGCTGCGCAAGATGAACGCCGACGCCAACCCCGTGCGCCGGGTCGGCCAGCCCGAGGACATCGCCGCTGCCGCCGCGTTCCTGTGCAGCGACGAAGCGTCCTACGTCACCGGCCAGACGCTGTACGTCGACGGTGGGGCCAAGCTCGGCTGAGTGACCTGTATCGCACGGCGGCATTTTCGGCCCGTGCCATTTGGATTTTGTCGTCTCGCTCTGCCTAGCCTGCGCGATGTTGCCGTGACCATCGGTCACACTTGAATCCCCCGAAGTCACATGATCGGAGCTACTGTGCGTCGCCTTCGTGTCCTCCCAGCAGTTCTCGTCGCCGTGAGCCTCGTGCTCGCCGGATGCGGCGGTGACGATGACCCGGCCGACGAGAACTCCCCGCAGGAGATCGCTGGAGGATCGACGCTCGACTCGACCTGGCCGCTCACCGGCCTCCCGGTCGAGGGCGACGACAGCGCCGCCCAGTCCTACCCGGTGATGGTCACCAAGATCGACAACACCGAGTCCAGCAGCCCCCAGCACGGCCTCGGCAGCGCCGACATGGTCGTGGAGGAGCTCGTCGAGGGCGGCGTGACCCGGCTCGCGGCGTTCTTCTACTCCGAGATCCCCCAGAAGGTGGGTCCGGTCCGTTCCATGCGGGCCAGTGACGTCGGCATCGTCTCGCCGGTCCGGGCGGCGATCGTGACCAGTGGCGCGGCCGCCCAGACGATCGCCCGGATCCAGGGCGCCCACATCCCGTTCTACGGCGAGGGTGCCGACGGCACCTACCGCGACAACGCCCGTAGCGCGCCGTACAACCTGTTCGCGAACCTGACTCAGGTGCCGCCCGCCAACCGGAAGCACGAGGAGTCCCGGCCCGACGACTACCTGCCGTGGGGCGACGCCAAGGACCTGCCCAAGGGCGTCAAGGCCCACACGATCGCTGCGAACTTCGGCAACCACGCGACGAACTGGAAGTACGCCGGCGGCCGCTACACCAACCTCAACACCTTCGCCGCCCAGGGCGATGAGTTCAGCGCCGACAACGTGCTCGTGCTGAGGGTCCAGGTCGGGCTGGCCGGCTACCGCGACCCCGCCGGCTACCCCGTCCCGGAGACCAAGTTCGAGGGCAAGGGCGAGGCGATGCTCTTCTCCGACGGGCGCATGGTGAGGGCCACGTGGAACAAGAATGGCCTGGACGGCCCGCTTTCGCTCACGACCAAGCAGGGCGACCTGAAGGTCCCGGCCGGCCACACCTGGATCGAGCTGGTCCCGGCCAAGAACGGGAACGTCAGCTTCAAGTAGGCGGGTCCGCGGGTCAGGCCTCGGCCTGCTCCGCACCTGTCGGCACCTCGACGCCGGCCTCGGCCAGGCTCTGGAAGCCCATCAGGATGAAGCTGATGGCTGCCTCCACCCTGGCCGCGGCTGCCTCGCGATCTTCGGCGCCCGAGACCGACTCGCCGGCCGAGGACATCGCCCCGAAGAAGATCCGGGCAAAGGTCTGCAGCATGTCCTCGTCGAGATCCCACTTGCCGGCGCTCAGGACCGAGCGCACGATCTCCAGCACGTTGGCGAAGGTCGAGCGCTCCTCCTGCTCGCGAAACCGCGCGTAACCGAGCACGGCCGGCCCCTCGAGGATCACCACGCGGCGGTACGTCGGCTCGCGCACCACGTCGAGGAACGCCCGCAGTCCGAGCATCGCCTTCTCCCACGGGTCCCGCTCGCCCCGCAGCGACTTCTGGATCGCCTTCGACGCGTTCGACTCCACCCGCTCGAAGACCGCTTCGAAGAGCGCCTGCTTCCCGCTGAAGTGGTGGTACAGCGCCCCTTTGGTCACCCGCGCACCGGCCACGATCGAGTCCAGGGAGGTGGCGGCGTAGCCGTTCTCCGTGAACAGCTCCTCCGCGACGTCGATCAGGGCCCGCTTGGTGGAGGCGGAGTACTGCGCTCGGCGACTGGCTCCCGGAACACCTGGAACCTTCGGGACCAGCTTGTGAACCGAGGACTTCGTCATCCCGGCAGTCTAGGACCGACCCGCGGTATGGGTGAGCCAGGTCACGGTGTCCCAACTTGAAGTACCGTCGGTGTGCGGCATACCGTTAGTACGTACCAACGGTATGTGAGTGAACGGAGACGCACCATGACCTGGAAGTCGTTCCACAATCGCGGAGAGATCCTCCGCGCCGTGATCGCCACTGCCGACGACCGGCAGGACGGGATCCTGCCCATGGACGTCGCGGGCGTCGCCGAGACCTTTGGCGATGAGCTCGCCCTGCTCGGCGCTCTCCAGCTGCGCTGGCACACCCGCCTGGCCGGCCGGATCGAGCGCGAGCTGATGAACCAGCCGATGGACCTCGAGCAGGCGGTCGTCACTGCCTGGCGGGGCACGCGCGACGAGCTCCCCGGAGTCCGTCTGATCGTGGACCACTACCGGTCGGAGCCGACCGATGCAGCGATGGCGCGGGCGATGGCCACGGCCACCGCCAAGGAGCAGACGATGCTCGCGGCGCTGGCCGGACGCGCCAGCGTCCGGGACGCCGCCGCTGCCCGGGTCGGCGAGGCGATCGAGCAGCGCGCCCGCGCCGGACGTCGACCGGGAACCCACCGTGCGGACACAGGGCCGCACGACGGGTTGCTCGACCGGATCAAGGCGGTGCTGGCGGCCTGACGGCCGCCCCCAGATCGACAACCCCGGGCGCCGACGCACCCTCCCTCAGCGGCTTGCGCCGCACCTTCCCTCCGCGTCGGCCCCGGGGTTGTCTGCTGCCCGGTCCAGTCGGCCATGATGGAGCCATGACCGAGGACGCGCGAGCCGGCATGCTGCTCGTCGCCACGCCTGCCCTGCTCGACCCCAACTTCGCCGACACCGTCGTGCTCCTCCTCGACGTCGACGAGAACGGCGCGCTCGGGGTCGTGCTCAACCGGCCTTCCGCCGTGCCGGTCGAGGAGGTGCTCGCCGACTGGGGCGAGGTGGTGGCCGAGCCAGGTGTGCTCTTCCACGGCGGCCCGGTCAGCACCGAGGGCGCACTCGCCGTCGGGCTCCTGCGCGACTCCGACGACGCGCCCGTCGGCTTCCGTGAGGTCTTCGGCCAGCTCGGCATCGTCGACCTGGACACGCCGGTGGAGCTGGTCGACGGCAGTCTCGACGGGATGCGCATCTTCGCCGGCTACGCCGGCTGGGGCGCCGAGCAGCTGGTGGGTGAGATCGAGGAGGGTAGCTGGTACGTCGTACCGGCACAGCCGTTCGACGTCTTCCGCGGCGACCCCGACGACCTCTGGCGGGACGTCCTGCGACGCCAGCCCGGCGAGCTCGCCTGGCACTCCACACGACCCGTCGATCCTGACCTGAACTGATCAAGCCGGCAGGTGCGCGTCAGCGGGCCTGGTCCGGACGAGGTCGAGCAAGCGCCGCGACTGACGGAGGAAGTCGCGACGCGCGTGTCGAGACCCGGTGAGCCGACAGCGAACCGGATGGGAACACTCACCTACGATGGACCCCATGGGCACCCTCGGCTTCGGCACCAGCACCGACACGATCGAGGATCGGCGCACCGTCCCGACCGACGAGGGTGACCACGAGCGTTTCTCCCACTACGTGGAAAAGGACAAGCTGACCGAGGCCATGGTGATGGGCACTCCCGTGGTCGCCCTCTGCGGCAAGGTGTGGGTGCCGAGCCGGGCGCCGGAGCGGTTCCCGGTCTGCCCGGAGTGCGAGGAGATCTGGAAGGGCCTCAAACCCGGCGACGACGGAGGGGACTCCCCAGAGTGACTGGACGGCCCGAGGCCGTCCCGCTCTCGCCCGCGTGGCCTGACCGCGCGGCTTGGGGGACGGCGCCTTCGCTACGCGCCTGGCAGACGGCGGCGATGAACGACTACTTCGCCCGCTCGCCGCGGGACTTCCTGACCGTGGCGACCCCGGGCGCCGGCAAGACGACGTTTGCGCTCTCGGTCGCCGCCGAGCTCCTGGGGCGCCGCCTCGTGGACCGGATCACGGTGGTCGCCCCGACCGAGCACCTCAAGCGCCAGTGGGCGGAGGCCGCGGCCCGCGCCGGCATCCCGATCGATCCGACCTACTCCGCAGGCAAGGGCAAGACGTCACAGGATTACGTCGGCATCGCCGTCACCTACGCCGGAGTGGCGGCCAACCCGCTGGCACTGCGGATCCGGACCGAGCGGTTCAAGAGCCTGGTGATCCTCGACGAGATCCACCACGCCGGCGACGCGCTGTCCTGGGGTGACGGCGTACGGGAGGCCTTCGAGCCAGCCACCCGACGACTCGCGCTCACCGGCACGCCGTTCCGCTCCGACGTCAACCCCATCCCGTTCGTCAGCTATGCGCCCGACCCGGGCGCCGGGGCCGGCGTGTCCCGGTCGGTGGCCGACTACACCTACGGCTACGGCCACGCACTGGCCGACCACGTCGTCCGTCCGGTGCTGTTCCTTGCCTACTCCGGCGAGATGGAGTGGCGGACCCGGGCCGGTGACGAGGTGGCGGCGCGGCTCGGAGAGCCGTTGACCAAGGACCTCGCGGCGCAGGCGCTGCGCACCGCGCTCGACCCGCAGGGGTCTTGGATCCCGTCGGTGCTCGCGGCCGCGGACCGACGGCTCTCCGAAGTACGGCGCCACGTCCCGGACGCGGGAGGGCTCGTGATCGCCAGCGACCAGGACTCGGCACGCGCCTACGCGCAGCTGCTGCGCAAGATCACCGGTCAGTCGCCGACGCTGGTGCTCTCCGACGAGAAGGCGGCCTCGTCGAAGATCTCGGCGTTCACGGACAGCGACGACCGATGGATGGTCGCGGTGCGGATGGTGTCCGAGGGGGTCGATGTGCCTCGTCTCGCGGTCGGCGTCTACGCCACCACGACCTCGACGCCGCTGTTCTTCGCCCAGGCCGTCGGGCGGTTCGTCCGGGCCCGGGCGCGCGGCGAGACCGCGTCGGTCTTCCTGCCGTCGGTGGCCTCCCTGCTGGGCCACGCCTCGGAGCTGGAGCTCGAGCGCGACCACGTGCTCGGCCGCCGGATCAACGACGAGGACGACATCTTCGCCGCCGAGCGCGAGCTGCTCGCGGCCGCCGAGGCGGGGGAGTCGGCCATGGACGAGCTCGGCGGGTCCTTCGAGGCGATCGGCTCCGACGCCCGCTTCGACCGGGTGCTCTTCGACGGCGGGGAGTTCGGCCACGAGGGCGACGTGCACGTCGGCTCCGACGAGGAGATGGACTTCCTCGGGATCCCCGGTCTCCTCGAGCCCGACCAGGTCCGCGAGCTGCTGCACCACCGCCAGTCGGAGCGTGCCCGCCGGAGACCGGCCGGGCCGGAGCCGGACACGATGGGCCAGGTGTCGACGTACGAGCAGCTGGCCACCCTGCGCCGGGAGCTGAACGGGTTGGTCGCCGCGTGGCACCACCGCAGCGGCCAGCCGCACGGCGTCACCCACTCCGCCCTCCGCAAGGAGTGCGGCGGCCCGGCGGCGGCGATCGCCGGCGCGGAGCAGCTCCAGGCACGCATCGACCGGCTCCGGGAGTGGGCGTCCCGGAAGTCGTCCTGACTAGACTCAACGGATGGCCACGGAGACGGCTCAGACCCTGGACCGTGGCCTGCGCGTGCTGTCCGTCCTGGCGTCCACGCCCGGTGGGCTGACCGTCACCGAGATCTCGACCCGCCTCGACATCAACCGCACCGTCGTCTACCGGCTGGTCAGCACCCTCGAGCAGCACGCCCTGATCCGGCGGGACGGCCGCGGCCGGGTCCACGTCGGACTGGGCGTCCTCCAGCTCGCTTCCGGGGTGCAGCCGGTGCTGCGCGACCTCGCGATCCCGATCCTGCGGGCCCTCGCCGAGGAGGTCGGCTGCACCGCACACCTCACGGTCGCCGACGGCGACGAGGCCCTGGCGCTGGCGGTGGTCGAGCCCTCGTGGACCGACTTCCACGTCGCCTACCGGGTCGGCTCGCGCCATCAGCTCCGCAGGGGGGCGGCCGGCAAGGCCATCCTGCTCGGACGGGAGCGCGACGCCGCGCCGTACGCCGTCACCTCCGGCGAGCTCCAGACCGGCGCCAGCGGTCTGGCCGCGCCGGTGCACGGGGTCGAGGGGCTCGACGCCAGCGTCGGCATCGTCACCCTCGGCGAGCTCGACGTCGACACTCTCGGGCCCAAGGTGGCGGCCGCCGCCGACGAGGTGGCGCGGGCGCTCGCCTCGAGCTGACTAGCTGGAGACGGCGAGCGGGAGGATGCGGTAGGGAACCTGGGTGGCGAGTGCGATCACGGTGGAGGACCGGACGATTCCCGGGCTGGCCAGGACCGCGTCGATCACCCGCTGCAGGTCGTTGTTGGAGCGGGCCACGACCCGGCACCACATGTCGCCGGCGCCGGTGATCGTGAACGCCTCCAGCACCTCGGGGATCTGCGCCAGGTGCTGGGCCACCGACTCGTGTCCGGCGCCCTGGCGGATCTCCAGGGTCAGGAACGCCGTCACCGGGTAGCCCAGCGCCTCCGAGGAGAGCTCCGGCCCCCAGCCGGTGATCACGCCCTGGTGGGTGAGCTTGTCGAGGCGGGCCTGCACCGTGCCGCGGGCGACGCCCAGCCGCCGAGAGGCCTCGAGCACCCCGATCCGCGGCTGGTGCACGAACAGGTCGATCAATCTGCCGTCGAGGTCGTCCATGTGTCCTCCTGAACTAGGCAGGTTGACCAGTGTTTCGACGTACTGTTGCACATCTTGCCGGACCTCGACAGGCTGAGGCCATGACTTCGACCGCTTCTGATTCCGTCCAGTCGACCGGCGGCGCGCTCACCGCCGACGAGCTCAAGGCCGACCTGACCCTCGAGCAGCTCCAGCAGCTGGTCGGGCTCGTCGACTACGACGCCAGCAGCGACCCGTTCCCGGTGACCGCGATGGACGCGGTCGGCTTCGTGGTCGGCAACGCCAGCCAGACCGCGGCGTTCTACCAGCTGGCGCTGGGCATGGACCTCGAGGCCTACCGCGGTCCGGAGACCGGCCACCGCGACGCCAAGTCCTACGTCCTGCGGTCCGGCTCGGCCCGGTTCGTGTTCACCGGTGGCGTCACCCCCGACAGCCCGGTCCTCGACCACCACCGCAAGCACGGCGACGGCGTGGTCGACCTGGCGCTCGAGGTGCCCGACGTCGACAAGTGCATCGAGCACGCTCGCGCGATGGGGGCGAGGATCCTCGACGAGCCGCACGACGTCTCCGACGACAACGGCACCGTGCGGATGGCCGCGATCGCCACCTACGGCGAGACCCGCCACACCCTGATCGACCGGTCGAAGTACGACGGTCCCTACCTCCCCGGCTACGTCGCCCGGACGACCACCGTGAGCCGGCGCGAGGGCCACCCGAAGCGGCTGTTCCAGGCGATCGACCACTGCGTGGGCAACGTCGAGCTGGGCCGGATGGACGAGTGGGTCGAGTTCTACCGCCGCGTCATGGGCTTCACCAACATGGCCGAGTTCATCGGCGACGACATCGCCACCGACTACTCCGCGTTGATGTCGAAGGTGGTGGCCAGCGGCAACCACCGGGTGAAGTTCCCGCTCAACGAGCCCGCGGTGGCGAAGAAGAAGTCGCAGATCGACGAGTACCTCGAGTTCTACGACGG
>DASSJR010000152.1:0-4820 GCA_035691135.1 Nocardioides sp.
GTCGAAGTCCTCCAGCAGCTGGGCGTAGGCGGACGCCTCCTCCAGCGGGTTGAGCTGGGAGCGATGCAGGTTCTCCAGCAGGGCGTCGCGCAGCATCGCGTCGTCGCCGGTCTCGCGGACGATCGCCGGGATGGTCTCGAGCCCGGCCTGCTGGGCCGCCCGCCAGCGACGCTCGCCCATGACCAGTTCGTAGTCGCCCTCACCCACCTTGCGGACCACGATGGGTTGAAGCAGGCCGATCTCGGTGATCGAGTGCACCAGCTCGGCCATCGCCTCTTCGTCGAAGACCTGGCGCGGCTGCGCGTGGTTGGGCCGGATCTGTGCGGGCGGGAGCTCGGCGAAGTAGGCGCCCGCGACCAGGTCGGGGGTGGCCCCGTCCTGCGTGGGCGCGTGTCCCTCGTCCGCCCGGAAGTCGGCCGTGCCGTCACCTTCCTGCTCGGCCGCCGGAGCCGTGGGGATGAGCGATCCGAGACCGCGGCCCAGGCCGCGGCGGGGGGTCCTGGTGCTGGTCACGTCGGTGCTCCCTTGGTGGCGATCTCGCGGGCGGCTTCCAGATAGCACAGCGCCCCGGTCGAGCCGGGGTCGTAGGTCATCACCGTCTGCCCGTACGACGGCGCCTCGGAGACTCGCACCGAGCGCGGGACGGTGGTCTTGAGCACCTGGTCGCCGAAGTGCTCGCGCACCTCCTCGGCCACGCCCTGGGCCAGCCGGGTGCGCCCGTCGTACATCGTGACCATGATCGTGGACACCTGCAGACGCGGGTTGAGGTGCTGGCGCACCATCTCGACGGTCTCGAGCAGCTGGCCGAGCCCCTCCAGTGCGTAGTACTCCGCCTGGATCGGGATCATCATCTCCTCGCCGGCAACCAGGGCGTTGAGGGTCAGCAGGCCGAGCGAGGGTGGGCAGTCGATGAACACGTAGTCGAAGCGCTCGTCGCCGGCCTCGGCGGCGGTGCCGACGAGGGGATGGCCCTTGATCGCCCTCGCCAGGCGGTTCTCGCGCGCCACCACGCTCACCAGCTCGATCTCCGCGCCGGCGAGGTCGATCGTCGCCGGCACCACCATCAGGCCAGGGACGTCCGGACAGGGGACGGTCACCTCGGCGAGTGGCGTGCTGTCCACCACGGCGTCGTAGGTCGACGGAACGCCCCGTCGGTGATCGACGCCGAGCGCGGTGGAGGCGTTGCCCTGGGGATCGAGGTCGATGACCATCACTCGCTGACCGAGCTGGGCCAGGCCCGCCGCGACGTTGACGGTCGAGGTGGTCTTGCCGACGCCGCCCTTCTGGTTGGCCACGACGACGACCCGGGTCGCGTCGGGTCGGGGCAGAGCCGGCCCCATCTGGACACCGTGGCGGGCGCGCACGGTGTGTTCGGCTGCCCGGGCGAGCGGGGTGCTGTGGTCGCCGTACTGGCTGTCCGCGGCCGCGTGAAGGCCCTCCGCCAGGTCACCCGCCGTGCGGACCTCGGGGGGTCGGGCCTCGGTTTCACGTGAAACCGGAGGCTGTTCGATTACTGGTGCACTCTGTGGAGAAATGTCCTCAGCCTGTGGATATTCGCGCTCACCGGGCCAGCCGAGACCAGTGGATAACTCGTCGGTAACGTCACTGGCAGACTCACTGGGCCATCCCAGGCGGCGGATCGCCGCGCCGGAAAATGTCTTGCCCACGTCGTCCCGTTCCTCCGTAGTCGGCCGGCTTTCCGGATGCCCTGGCACCAGTTCTTCACCCGCGGCGTCGTCGTTTCTTTCCAGACGATCCCTGCGGGCGGGGCAAACGTACCCTTGCCGGTTCGGCCCAGGCCACCCGGATCGCCGTCGACGGGGAATCCGTCACGGTCGCCCCCACGGAGCGGACCTCCGGCGTCGCGCAGCCGAACCGTCGGAGGACCTGCTCGGCGGCCGCGATCTCGTCGCCTGCGGACGACCCCTTCATCGCCACCAGCGCGCCGGACGGGGCCACGAGAGGCATCGACCAGTCCAGCAGCCTGTCCAGCGGCGCCACTGCCCGGGAGGTGACCACGTCGAAGGCGCGAGTGCCGTGCAGGGAATCGGCCCGGCCACGGTGCACCTCGACCCCGGTGATGCCGAGTTCCGCCACCACCTCGTCGAGGAACGTCGTCCTCCGGAGCAGTGGCTCCACCAGCGTCACCGTGAGGTCGGGGCGGGCGATGGCCAGCACCAGCCCCGGCAGGCCGGCACCGGACCCGATGTCGCAGACGCTCGAGCCGCGGGGCACCAGCTCGCCGAGCACCGCGCAGTTCAGCAGGTGGCGCTCCCACAGACGAGATCCCTCACGAGGACCGATCAGGCCCCGGACCACGCCCTCGCTGGCGAGCAGCTCGGCGTACCGCACCGCCAGCTCGAGCCGATCTGGCGCGAACACAGCCTGCGCCGAGGGGGGTGGCGATGGCGGCGCCATCCCCGGATCGGATGGTTTCACGTGAAACCGTCAGTCCGGGAGGATCACCACGAAGCGCCGCGGCTCCACGCCCTCGGACTCCGAGGTGAGGCCGGCGGCGGCCACGGAGTCGTGCACCACCTTGCGCTCGAACGGGCTCATCGGGTCGAGGCTCCGACGTTCGCCGGTCTCCCTGACCTCACCGATCATCTTCTCCGCCAGCGCCACGAGCTCCTCGCGCTTGCGGGCGCGGAAGCCGGACACGTCCAGCATCAGCCGGGAGCGCTCGCCGGTCTCCCGGTAGACAGCCAGCCGGGTCAGCTCCTGGAGCGCGTCGAGGACCTCGCCGTCGCTGCCCACGAGCTGGTTGAGATCCGCCCCGACGATCGAGACCGAGGCCCGGTCGCCCTCGACGTCCATGTCCAGGTCACCATCGAGATCGGCGATGTCGAGCAGCTCCTCGAGATAGTCCGCGGCGATCTCGCCCTCGGTCTCCAACGCCTCGAGCCGCCCGGGTTTCCCCGCGGACTCCCCGCTGATGCCGTCCGCAGTCTGCTCAGCGGTCTCCTCGGTGGTCGGCTCGGTGGTCGGCTCGGTGGTGGCCTGGATGCTCGTGTCCTGGTCGCTCATCGCTTTTTCCCCTTCTTCTTGCTCGTGGGTCGGCCGCCGCCGCTTCGGCGTTGCTGGCGCGACTGCTTCTTTGGCTGTTGGCGCTGTGCGGGCCGCGGCTCGGTCGTCGTCGCGCCCGGTGCGGCGGTCTCGTCAGCGGCGACGGTGGCAACTCCGTGCTTCGCGGCCTTGGCCCGGTCGCGCTCCTCCTTCGCCCGGAACGCCGGTGTGCCGGGCGCGGGGTTGTTGCGGATGACGTAGAACTGCTGGCCCATCGTCCACAGGTTCGACGTGGTCCAGTAGAGGAGGACCCCGATCGGGAAGGCGATGCCGCCGACCGCGAACACGAGGGGCAGGACGTAGAGCAGCATCTTCTGCTGCTGGGCGTAGGGGCCGCTGAGCGCGTCTGCCGGCATGTTCTTGCTCATCAGCTGGCGCTGGGTGAGGAAGGTGGTGGCGGTCATCGCCACCACGAGGAAGGCCGCGGTCACCATCACCGCGACGTCGCCGTCGGCCTTCAGGAACGTGTCGGACAGCGGGACGACGCCGAAGAGCTTCGCCGCACCGAACTGTTCGGCCTGGGTCTGGGTGAGCACACCCTTCGGGACGCCGTTGGAGGCATGGTTGAGGAGACGGAACAGCGCGAAGAAGATCGGCATCTGCAGCAGGATCGGAAGGCACGACGCGAACGGGTTGGTCCCGGTCTCGCGGTAGAGCTTCATCGTCTCCTGGGCGAGACGCTCCCGGTCGTGGCCGTACTTCTTCTGCAGCTCCTTGACCTTGGGCTGGATCAGCTGCATGTTGCGGCTGGCCTTGATCTGCTTGACGAACAAGGGGATCAGGGCGGCCCGGATGACCAGGGTGAGACCGATGATCGACAGCGCCCACGCGGCTCCGCCGGCGGGGTCGAGGCCGACCACCTCGCTGAAGAAGGTGTGGAACGCGACCATCACCGCCGAGATCGCGTAGTACAGCGGTGTCCCGATGAACGAGAAGATCTGGCCGAAGAAGTCGATCAAGGGTCAGGCTCCTTGGATGGGAGTGGTGCCGGCGCGCGGCGGCACGGGGTCGTAGCCGCCGGCCGCCCAGGGGTGGCAGCGGGCGAGACGGCGTACGGCGAGCCAGCTGCCGCGGATGCTGCCGTGCTCGGTCACCGCCTCCAGAGCGTAGGCGGAGCACGAAGGGTGGTAGCGACAGACCTGCCCGTAGATCGGGCTGATCACGGCGCGGTAGGCCTTCAACAGGCCGATCAGGACGTACTTCATGAGGTCACCCGGGAGAGGCAACGAGCCAGGTCGGACCGGAGTTCCGCGAACGACGCCCCTGCGGAGGGTGGAAGCGCCCGCACGACGAGCAGCGACCCGGTCGGCAGCGACCCGCGCCGAACCCGGACCAGCTCGCGCAACCGGCGCTTGACCCGGTTTCGGGTCACGGCGTTACCGACCGCACGGCTCACCACGAAGCCGACCCGGGGCGGTTCGACGTCGTCGGGGCGGGCGAGATGGAGGACGAGGGTGTCGCTGCCCGCTCGCCGACCCGTCCGGATCGCGAGCGAGAACCGCGCGCTCCCGGTGAGTCGGTAAGCCGCACTCGACGTGGGAGGCATGGCTGGCCGGGACCGGCCGGCTCAGACCGACAGGCTCTTGCGGCCCTTGCGGCGACGCGAGGACAGGATCGCGCGACCGGCACGGGTGCGCATGCGCAGGCGGAATCCGTGGACCTTGTGCCGGCGTCGGTTGTTCGGCTGATAGGTGCGCTTGCTCACGAGTTATCTCTTTCGATGGTCTGAGGGGCTGCACCGGGCGCGGATCAGC
>DASSJR010000153.1:0-4472 GCA_035691135.1 Nocardioides sp.
GCGCCGGTGGCCGGCGTGGCGATCGCGACCAGGGCGCTGGCGCTAGCCAGCATTCCTGCGGCGGTGAGGGCGAGGGTGCGCTCCATGAGTGTCTCCGAATTGGCGTCACGAATGTTGGCGAAGGAGCCTCATCGTGACACCACGGGCGCCATCCGTCTTGCCTTTCGCCGAACAACGGAGTCGGTCCTCGAAAACGTCATACGGATGGAGCAAGGGGAAACACCCCCCATAAGACGTTCAGGGAGACACCCACGTGCGCGGCCCAGACGTCCTGCGAATTGTCGCCCGGACGACCGGAGCGCAGGCCGTCCTGCGTGCGTCACCCGCGGAGCGGGATTCGAGCGGCTGCCAAGAACTGGCCACTCACTGTCCGCATCGACCCGGCCAACCCCGTTCCACTCCGAGGTGGACCGCGAGGTCTCTCCGCGCGAACCCGAGGTGATCCGCGAACTTTCGAGCCCGTCCGTAGCGCCCGATCCCTTCCGGAGGTCCCAGGTTCAAATCGTGGCCCCGGTACGCAGGTGGAGCACCCCTCACGTGAGCACGTCGTGACTGGCGCGGCGGTGACATGGGGATTGGCCACCCTGTTTGGGGGAGGCTGCCCACGTTGGTGAGACCCAGATTGGGGCCTGAGCGGGCCCTCAGGACTGCGCGAGGCGGCGGACCCGAGGCCCCCATGCGAGACCCGAACCGGCTGAGAACCGAAGGAGCGTGGCCGATGCCTACTGCCGATCCCGGGACCGCCGCACCGGCCGCCGACCTGGTCGAGATGCTCGCGCGACCGAGCGCCGAGGAGGTCGACGTGCTGGACGCCTGGTGGCGGGCCAACAACTACCTGACCATCGGCCAGATCTACCTGCTGGCCAACCCGCTGCTGCGTGACTCCCTGTCGTCTGAGCACATCAAGCCTCGACTGCTGGGGCACTGGGGTACCAGCCCCGGCTTGTCCTTCGTGTACGCCCACGTCTCCCGGCTGATCCGGCACACCGGTCAGGAGATGCTCTATCTGGCCGGGCCCGGCCACGGCGGTCCGGCGCTGGTCGCGGCGAGCTACCTCGAGGGCACCTACACGGAGACCTACCCGCAGGTCACCCAGGATCTCGAGGGCATGCGCCGGCTGTTCCGCCAGTTCTCCTCACCCGGCGGCATCCCGAGTCACGTGTCGGTGCCGACGCCGGGGTCGATCCATGAGGGCGGGGAGCTGGGTTACGTCCTGGTCCATGCCTTCGGAGCCGTGATGGACAATCCGGACCTGATCGCCCTCGCGGTGGTCGGGGACGGCGAAGCGGAGACCGGGCCCCTGGAGGGGTCCTGGAAAGGCATCTCGTTCCTCAACCCCGCGCGGGACGGTGCGGTGCTGCCGATCCTGCACCTGAACGGGGCGAAGATCGCCGGGCCCACCGTGCTGGCGCGCAAGGATCCCGCCGAGGTCCGGTCCCTCCTGGAGGGACACGGGTACGAGGTCATCGAGGTCACCGGCGACGATCTCCCCGGCATGCACGAACGCTTCGCGGACGCGCTGGCGCGTTCCTGGGGGTCCATCCGCCGGATCCAGGCGGCTGCCCGCGGCGGCGACTGGGACGGCGCTCGCCCCCGGTGGCCGTTGATCGTGCTGAGGACGCCGAAGGGCTGGACCGGCCCCTCGGTGGTCGACGGTGTCCAGGTCGAGGGCACGTGGCGAGCCCACCAGGTGCCACTGGCCGGCATCAAGGACAACCGCGACCACCTGAGGATCCTGGAGGAATGGCTGCGGTCGTACCGACCCGACGAGCTGTTCGACGGCGACGGACGTCCGACCGAGACAGTCCGGCGGGCCAATCCGGAGGGCGCACACCGGATGAGCGGCTCGCCGCACGCGAACGCGGGCCTCCTCACCGTCGACCTGGATCTTCCGGACTTCCGCGACTATGCGTTGGACGTCGAGAAGCCGGCGTACCTGCGCGCCGAGTCGACGCGCAGGCTCGGGGAGCTGATGCGCGACATCTATCGACGCAATCCCGACCGATTCCGGCTGTTCTGTCCAGACGAGACCAACAGCAACCGGCTGGGTGCTGTCTTCGAGGTGTCCGACCGCGCGTTCGCCGAGCGCGTCACCGAAGACGACGTGGCCCTGTCCCGGGACGGGAGGGTCATGGAGGTGCTCTCCGAGCACAACTGCCATGGCTGGCTGGAGGGCTACACCCTGACCGGGCGGCACGGTTGGTTCGCGACCTACGAGGCATTCGCGATGGTGAGCGCCTCGCAGACCATTCAGCACAGCAAGTGGCTGGAGGAGGCAGCTCACCTGCCCTGGCGGGCCAACGTGCCCAGCCTGAACATCCTGCTCACGTCGACGGCCTGGCGCAACGATCACAACGGGTTCAGCCACCAGGGCCCCGGCCTGATCCAGAACGTCATCACGCAGCGGGGCAGCGTGGGAAGGGTGTATCTGCCACCCGACGCCAACACGCTGCTCTCCGTCGCCGACCACTGCCTTCGCTCCCGGTCCTACGTCAACCTGGTCGTCATCGACAAGCAGCCCCAGCTCCAGTGGCTGTCGATCGACGACGCCGTCGCCCACTGTGCGCGAGGTGCCGGCGTGTGGGAGTGGGCCGGCAACGACGACGGTACGGCGGACCCGGACATCGTCCTGGCCTGCGCCGGCGACGTGGTCACGATGGAGACCGTGGCCGCCGCCTCGATCCTGCGGGAACGGGTACCGCAGCTGCGGACGCGGGTGGTCAATGTCGTCGACCTCATGGCGATGATGCGTCCCAAGGACCATCCGCACGGCATGGACCCCACGCTGTTCAGCGAGCTGTTCACCGACCACGTCGACGTCGTGTTCGCCTTCCACGGCTACCCGGGGGCCGTCCACCAGCTGGTGCACGGTCGGCCGGACGCCGACAGGTTCCGGGTGCGGGGCTTCATCGAGGAGGGGACCACGACGACGCCCTTCGACATGGTGGTGCGCAACCGGGCTTCTCGGTACCACCTGGTGATGGATGCCCTCAACAACGCACGGCGGACTCCTCCCGGAGCCAATGACCTCAAGGCATGGTGCCAACAGCGACTCGCAGATCACCAGGCCTACGTCGTCGAGCAGCTCCAGGACATGCCCGAGGTGCGCGACTGGGTTCTCGGCGACTGGGCCGAGACGGGTTGATCACCTCCGCCCTCTGCTCAGTCGGACTGGAACCGTGAACGCAAGCACCAGCCCGACGGGCGGAACGGAGTTGCTGCCGGAGGGCCCTCTGCCTACTGGTGTCGAGCACGGGGGAGGACCTCGCCGATGTGGTGCATGGGCCGGTCCGGCTGACCCTGTCAGCCCGTCAGCGGAGTACGTCGACGACTTGCCGGGCGATGGCGAGTTCCTCGTTGGTGGGCACCACGAGAACCGCGACCCGGGACCCATCGCTGCTGATTCTCCGGGCGATCGAGCTCGCTGCCCGGTTCAGCTCCGGGGCGATCTCGATGCCGAGCGCGCCCAGCCCACGCAGGGCGTCCTCGCGTACGCGAGGGACGTTCTCCCCGACGCCCGCTGTGAAGACCATGGCGTCGGCGCCGCCGAGCACAGCCAGATACGCGCCCACGTACTTGCGCAGCCGGTGGCAATAGACGGCGTACGCCGTCCCGGCGCGCTCGTCCCCGGAGTCCACGGCATTCAGCAGGTCGCGGAAGTCGTGGAGGCCCGCCAATCCCTGCAGTCCGGAACGGTGATGGAGCAGGTCCTCCAGCTTGTCGAGGTCGAACCCGTCGTGCCGCAGGAGGTGGAGCAGGACCCCCGGGTCGATGTCTCCCGCGCGCGTGCCCATCACCAAGCCTTCGAGTGGCGTGAGGCCCATCGACGTGTCCACCGGCCGGCCACGGCTGACCGCCGCAGCGGAAGCGCCGTTCCCGAGATGCAGAGTGACCACGTCGAGCTCGGTCGGGGCGAGCCCCAGGAACCGGGCGGCCTCGGCAGCGACGTACGCGTGGCTGGTGCCGTGCATGCCGAACCTGCGGAGGCCACCACGGGCTACCACCTCGGCGTCCAGAGCGTAGGTCGCCGAGGCAATCGGCAGGTCCGCGAACCAAGCAGTGTCGAAGACCGCCACCTGCGGAAGGTCGGGGAACTCCGCCCGCGCGTGGCGGATCCCGTCCACAGCAGGTGGGTTGTGAAGCGGCGCCAGCCGGGCCAGTTCCTCGACCTCCGCCAGGACCGCATCGTCGACGACCGCGGCAGCAGTGAACCGGGCTCCGCCGTGCACCACCCGGTGGCCCACGCCGACAAGATCCGAGGACGTCACGCCCGCGGAGTCGAGCGCACCCGTCAGCTGCGTCAGGGCCGCGTTCATGCCGGATTCGGCGATGCGCTCGACGTTGCCAGCCGTGCTCACCAAGCCGTCGAGCGGGTCGACGACCTGGTACTTCAGGGAGGACGAACCGGCATTGAGCACGAGCACGGACTGCCGGGGCATGGACGCTCCTCTCGGGGTGACACCACTAGTGTG
>DASSJR010000154.1:0-15150 GCA_035691135.1 Nocardioides sp.
CCAGCGCTACAAGGGCCTCGGCGAGATGAACGCCGACGAGCTCTGGGAGACCACCATGGACCCCGCCGCCCGGATCCTGCTGCAGGTGACGCTCGAGGACGCTGCGCGGGCCGACGAGATCTTCTCGATCCTGATGGGCGAGGACGTCGAGCAGCGGCGGTCCTTCATCCAGCGCAACGCCAAGGATGTTCGCTTCCTCGATATCTGAGTGTCTACGACACACGCTAGATATCGCTAGATCGACGGAGAGAGACGAAGAGACGTGACGGAGCAGACCGGGAACCTGATCGGCGACGGCGGCGACGGCGGTGGCCGGATCGAACCGATCGACCTCCAGGTGTCGATGCAGCGCAGCTACATCGACTATGCGATGGCGGTCATCGTCGGCCGGGCGCTGCCCGACGTGCGCGACGGCCTCAAGCCGGTGCACCGTCGGGTGCTCTACGCGATGTTCGACGGCGGCTACCGCCCCGACCGCGGCTTCTCCAAGTGCAGCCGCGTGGTCGGCGACGTCATGGGCCAGTACCACCCCCACGGCGACACCGCGATCTACGACACCCTGGTCCGCCTCGCGCAGCCGTGGGTCATGCGTGCACCGCTGATCAACGGGCAGGGCAACTTCGGCTCGCCGGGCAACGACCCGGCGGCGGCGATGCGGTACACCGAGTGCCGGATGGCGCCCCTCGCGCTCGAGATGGTCCGTGACATCGAGCAGGAGACCGTCGACTTCCAGCCCAACTACGACGGCCGCTCGCAGGAGCCGGTGATCCTGCCGGCCCGGTTCCCGAACCTGCTGGTCAACGGCTCGGCCGGGATCGCGGTCGGCATGGCCACCAGCATCCCGCCGCACAACCTGCGCGAGGTGGCCGAGGGAGCCAGGTGGGCGCTCGAGCACCCCGACGCCACCCGCCAGGAGCTGCAGGACGCGCTGGTCGAGCGGATCAAGGGTCCCGACTTCCCCAACGGCGCGCTGATCGTGGGCCAGGCGGGGATCGAGCAGGCCTACCGCACCGGCCGGGGCTCGATCACCCAGCGCGCGGTGATCGAGATCGACGAGGACAGCAAGGGCCGCACCACGCTGTCGATCACCGAGCTGCCCTACATGGTCAACCCCGACAACCTGGCGCTGAAGAGCGCCGAGCTCGCCGACTCCGGCAAGGTCCAGGGGATCTCCGACGTGCGCGACGACTCCTCGGGCCGCACCGGGCAGCGGTTGGTCGTCGTGCTCAAGCGCGACGCCGTCGCCCGCGTGGTCCTCAACAACCTGCTCAAGCACACCGAGCTGCAGACCAACTTCAGCGCCAACATGCTGGCCCTGGTCGACGGCGTCCCGCGGACGCTGACCATCGACCAGTTCATCAGCAACTGGGTGGCCCACCAGCTCGACGTCATCCAGCGGCGCACCCGCTTCCGGCTCCGGGCGGCCGAGGAGCGCGCCCACGTGCTGCGCGGTCTGGTCAAGGCCCTCGACAGGCTCGACGAGGTGATCGCCCTGATCCGGCGCTCGCCGGAGGTCGACGACGCCCGACGGGGTCTGATCGAGCTGCTGGAGATCGACGAGGTACAGGCCAACGCGATCCTCGACATGCAGCTGCGCCGGCTGGCCGCCCTGGAGCGTCAGAAGATCGTCGACGACCTGGCGCGGATCGAGCGCGAGATCGCCGACCTCGAGGACATCCTCGCCAACGAGTCGCGCCAGCGGCAGATCATCGGCGAGGAGCTGGCCGAGATCGTCGGCAGGTACGGCGACGACCGGCGTACCCAGATCATCCCGGCCGACGGCGACCTCTCGATGGAGGACCTGATCCCCGACGAGGAGCTGGTCGTCTCGATCACCCGCGGCGGCTACGCCAAGCGCACGCTGCGTCACCAGTACCGCACCCAGAAGCGCGGTGGGAAGGGCGTGCGGGGCGCCACCCTGCGCGGCGATGACGTCGTCGAGCACTTCATCGCGACGTCCAACCACCACTGGCTGCTGTTCTTCACCACCGCCGGACGCGTCTACCGGACCAAGGCCTACAACCTGCCCGAGGCGTCGCGCGACGCCAAGGGCGGTCACGTCGCCGGGCTGCTGAGCTTCCAGCCCGACGAGAACATCGCCCAGGTGCTGGCGATCCGCGACTACGAGCAGGCGCCCTACCTCGTGCTGGCCACCCGCAACGGGCTGGTCAAGAAGACCCGGCTCGCCGACTACAACAGTCCCCGGCAGGCCGGCGTCATCGCGATCAACTTCCGTGAGGACGACGACGAGCTGATCGGCGCCGAACTGGTCAACGCCGACGACAACATCCTGCTGGTCTCGCGCAAGGGTCAGGCCATCCGGTTCCTGGCCGACGACACCCAGCTGCGGCCGATGGGCCGGGCGACCTCGGGTGTCAACGGCATGAAGTTCCGCGAGGGCGACTCGCTGCTCTCGATGTCGGTGATCCGCGCCGAGCAGATGGCGGCCGAGGAGGCGGCGGAGGCCAAGGCCTCAGCAGCCGGCGACTCCACGGCCGCTGGCGACCTGCCCGACGTGAAGGAGCAGTACGTCTTCACGATCACCGACGGCGGCTTCGCAAAGCGGTCGCGGATCTCCGACTACCGGCTGCAGTCGCGCGGTGGCATCGGGATCAAGGCGATGTCGCTGGCCAACGAGGAGCGCGGCGTGCTCGTCGGAGGCTTCATCGTGGAGGAGGGCGACGAGATCCTCTCGATCACGCAGGCGGGCCAGGTCGTGCGGAGCCCGATCAACGAACACTTCCGGGCCACCGGACGGTCCACGATGGGCGTGCGCTTCGTGACTCCCAAGGAGGGCGACGCGGTCGCCGTGGTGGCGCGTTCGGTCGAGACCAAGGAGGCCGAGGTGCTGCCCGACGACGTGGCCGAGCCCGGCGACGGCGCGGACGCCGAATCGCGGGATGCGCCCGGGGATGCGACAATCGACGGATCGGCAACATCTCCGACTGACTCCGAGACTCCAGGGGAGGGTGAAGCCTGATGACGGATCGCCCCGCCGAGCGCACCGCCACGCGCACCGGAAACCACGCCGGTCGCGGTGACGACACGACGGCGCGACCGCCGCTGGCCGACCGGATCCAGGCCAAGCTCGCGAGTGCCGCCGACGAGCACCGCGCCAACGCCAGGGCGGACGCCAAGTCGCACAGCCGCAAGACGGCGACCTCCCCACGCAAGGGACCGCGCCGGGCCCGGCTGCGGCTCACCCGCATCGACCCGTGGTCGGTGATGAAGACCGCCTTCCTGCTGTCGATCGCCTTTGGCGTGGTCACGGTGGTCTCGGTGTTCATGGTCTGGTCGGTGCTCGGCGCCGCCGGCGTGTGGGACTCGATCAACCAGACCGTCCAGAACATCCTCGGCGGCGACGGAGCCGGCGACTTCGACGTCCAGAACTATGTCGGCGTCTCCCGGGTCATGGGCTTCACGCTGCTGGTGGCGGTCATCGACGTCGTCCTGATCACGGCCATTGCCACCCTGGGCGCGTTCCTCTACAACATGGCTGCCGCCCTGCTCGGGGGCGTCGAGGTCACCCTCACCGAGGACCGCTGAGTCGGCTCCTGCCGGTTTTGTTGGCGTCCTCCACGGTGGGGTAATGTTCCCCCGGCTCGGGGCCTATAGCTCAGACGGTTAGAGCGCTTCCCTGATAAGGAAGAGGTCAGAGGTTCAAGTCCTCTTAGGCCCACCCACACCCCGCCTCCGAGGCATTTGCGCACCCTGGAGAGGCCTTTCCCGGCCCGGGATGGCGAGGCCCTCCGGTGCTAGAATCCGTCTCGAACACTCATTCGGCACTCCGCCGGGTGACGGGTCTCGGACCTCGCCCGTCGCTCGCGACGAGGTCTGCGAGGTCGGCGCATGCACATCAGGATGGTCATGGAACTGCCGGCCGATGCAGCGAGCGTGCCCCTGGTGCGTCGTACCGTGGCCGAGGCCATGCGAAGCGCCGGTGTGGCACGCGAGTGCGTGGAAGAGGCCGAGGTGGCGTTGTCCGAGGCTTGCACGAACGTCTACCACCACTCCGGGACGGTGGACCACTACGAGGTCGCGGTCGAGCTCAACGCAGAGCAGCTCACCATGGACATCCTCGACACCGGCGATGGCGTGGCCGAGCACCACCGGAACCCGACGATGCCGGACGGCAGCGCCGAGAACGGGCGCGGGTTGGCGCTGATGGCCGCGTTCAGCGACCAGGTGGTCTTCGACTCGGTCATGCGCAACGGCGGGTCCGTCCATCTGATGAAGCGACTCCGCTGGGACGCCGACCGTGGCCCCCGGACGGCCGACACCCGGCTGTAGCTCGCCGCCCATCTGATAGGAAGAAGCCACGGGGGTCCGGTCCGTCGAGCCCACCGGGGTGATCGCCCCACCGAGCGAGGAGAGAGTCAGCATGAAGAAGGTCCTGCTGGTCGTGGCCGCCGCGGTCGGTGCGCTCATCGCGCGAAAGAAGCTCGAGGAGAGCCGCGCCGAGCAGGAGCTGTGGGCCCAGGCAACGGACCACGTCGACCCCGCCTCCGGACCCGCCCACCGGGGGCCCTGACTCCCCGCGAGGTGGGCCACGAGGGGCCATGGCGCAATTGGTAGCGCACCTGCTTTGCAAGCAGGGGGTTAGGGGTTCGAGTCCCCTTGGCTCCACCGCTGAGCTGTCGAGGCGTTCTGGGCCCTCGGGCCTCCGGACCTGATCGCTCCGACCGGTCAGGACCTCCTCGGCTTGAGGGGAACGACGCTCAGGATGCGGTCGATCATCTGGGTCGACAGGGGGCTCGGGGACATGTTGGCGGCGATCATCAGGTCGGTGGTCAACTGCAGCTCTGTCAGCAACTCGTTGTCGATCAACGTCACGTCGAACTGGTCATTCACTGCGGACTCCTCTCACCTGGGTCCCCCACAAGGGACCGCCAGCCGGCGCACGGGGCGACCCGGCAACCACTGGCAGAGCTGCCCGCAGTCAGCGTGTCCGCGCGCGCCGCCCAGCAGCGGCTCCGCCATCGCGTGACCGAGAGGTGGGCGGATGCCCAAGCCGTCCCCCGACGACCGTCCCCCGTCACTAAGGTAAAAATACGCCGACAGCCCGACCCCATCAATGGCTACGCCGGATGGTCTTCGAAAGCGACCAGGCCGACCGACGTACCGGCGCCGGCAACCCACCCGCCCCTCCTTTGGCAGACTTCACTGCCATGCCCGGACCTCGGTTGCTCCCGCCGCTCGTCACGGCCCTCACCGTGGCGCTGGTCGGTTGCGGCAGGGACATCCCACCCCCGGATGCCCAGCCGTCGCCGGTTCACTCACCGACCACCACCGCCCACCCGCTTTTCGACGCCGGGCAGGAGCCGGCCGAAGCCGCCCTCGCGATGATCCCCGGGTCGGCGACGACGGTGACGGTCACGGACTTCGACGAGATCCGCCAGGAGCTCGGCGTCCCCGACCTGACCAGCCAGGACCCGGTAGTGGACCGGTTCGACTTCTGGGAACGGGCTCGGACCGAGGCACCGCTGCTGTCCGAGGGCATGCTGCAGGCCGACAACAGCGAGCTGATGATCGACCACGGCTTCACCCAGGACGACGTCGACTGGGAGGCGCACTTCACCGGACCGGACGGCAACGGCTATGTCCTGGCCTTCCGGCCCGACCTCGACATGGCCCGAGTGGCGGGGGCTGTCGAGGCCGGCGTGGGTTCCCTCGACGGGGCACGGGTGATCGCGAAGGACCACCTCGTCGTGTCGGGCACCGCCGAGGAGGGGGTGGGCGTGTGGGCCTCCGATCCGACGTGGCGTGGTCTGGTCGGTGAGCAGCCCGCCGAGGCGACGTACCTGAGGAGGGACTGCATCCCGCTGACCGAGGCGCTCGGGCCGGACGCCGGCGCCGAGGAGCAGGAGGCGCTCCTGACGCTGCACCCGGTCACGAATCTCGACGACCTACCGGGCTTCGCGGTCGGGTTCGGCGACCACAAGGCGACCGTCCGGATGGAGCCGAACCGCGACGACCTGTTCGACCGGCTCGACCTGGGCCGGGACTGGCCGGTGTCGGACTTCGGGACGGCGTTCCGGTCCGGCGTGGGCGACCCGAGCACCGGTCGGATCGGCTACGACGTGCCGCGGCCGGCCCAGGCGGCGTCGCTGACCCTGCTCGAGGAGCTGCCGTTCGCGGTGTGCAACGACGTCACGCCGGTGCCCGAGCCGACCGGGCTCTGACCGAGCTCAGCCGCGCCGCGCGCTGGCCTCGAGCTGGTGGAGGTTCTTCACAGTCTTGGAGGTGCGGACCTCCGCCGGGTCGGGGAAGGTCCCGAGCAGCCGGTCGGCGGTGCCGGCGGTGGTCACGGTGAACCAGTAGTGCTCGTTCTTGTAGTGGTGCAGCCGGTGGTTGCGCCACACCTTCTTGTAGGACGCGCTCCGCGGCCGGTAGTCGGAGTGGATCAGGTAGTGGGTCCACTCGTAGCCGAGCTTGAGCCCGTAGACCGAGACCAGGAGGCTGAGCGACGACGCGGTGGTCGGCATGACCAGCCAGGCCACGACGACGTACGCCGGCAGCAGCCAGGCCAGGGCCCGCCAGGGGATGAAGACCAGCGGGATGTCGCGGGGGTCGGCATGGTGTTCGCGGTGCTTGCGGGCCAGCAGCGAGTCGACCTCGACGGGTCCCACGCGGCGCGGCCGCCAGTGCAGGATCCCGACGTGGATCAGCCACTCGATGACCGGGAACAGGGCGACGAGCGTGGCTGGGATGACCAGCTCCCACGGCGAACCCCCGCCCGCCATCGTGCGGGCAGCCACGGCGGCGACCAGGAAGGTGGAGATCATCCAGGGCGACGGATGGCGCCAGAAGGCGCACCAGGCGTCGCCCAGGGTCACCTGGGTCCGGCGGCTGCCGGTGATCCGCTCCTCGTCGGCGGCGAGCCGGGTGCGGGCGAGCTCTTCGATGTCAGGTGGGGTGTTCATGTCGTCTCCTCGAGGGCCTCGAGTGCGGTGATCAGGTTGTGGGTCGCGGGACGGAGCACGCGCTCGGCCGCGGCCCGGGTGGTCTCGGGGTCGCCCTCGGCGATGGCGGCGGTGAGGACGCGGTAGGCGCCGATCTGACCGACCTCCTCGCTCATCAGGGAGGCCAGCGCCTCGATCGCGGGCTCGTAGGCCGCCCGCAGGCTGTTGAACATCAGCCGGAAGGTCAGCGAGTCGGCGGCGTCGACGACCAGGTCCCAGAAGGCCAGCGCGTGCCGTTGGCGCTCCACGTCGTCGTCGGTGGCCGCCAGCGCGTCGACCGCACCGGTCAGGGTGGCAGCCACGGCCGGACCGCCGCGCTCCGCGGCGAGAGCGGCCACGCCGGGTCCGACCACCAGCCGGGCCTCGAGGATGCTGCGGGCCACGGCGGTGTCGAGGTTGCCGGCGCGCACCAGCAGGCGGGGGAGCAGGTCCAGGCCCGCGGTCTTGCGGAAGTCGCGGACGGTGGTGGCGCCGCCCTGACGGACCTCGACCAGTCGGGTCTGCGCCATCCGTTGGAGGGCCTCGCGCACCGCCGGTCGAGAGACACCGAGCACCTCGGCCAGCCGACGCTCGCTCGGCAGCGTCTCGCCGGCGCCGATCTCACCGTCGACCATGCCGGCGAGGACCTGGTCGAACACGGCGTCGGTGACCGATCGACGGCTGACGGGTTGCAGGGGCATGGACGGAGACAGTAGGCGGCCATAGGCCCGGTGGTCAAGTGGTCTGACCACTATGAACGTTTTCCGCCGATTCGATCGCTGGCGGCTCGGCGGTAGCGCCGAGTCGGGTCTGCATAGCGCAGCACTTGCGCCGACTCGGCGTTTGTAGGCTTCCGGCGTGCGCAGGTTCCTGGCCCCGAGGTTCTGGGGCGTGCACCTCCTGGCGCTGGTCTGCGTGGTCGCGGCCGGCTGGCTCGGCGCCTGGCAGTACGGCGCCTGGCAGGAGCGTCGCGCGGCCGAGGCGGCTGACCTCACACAACTGGACCCGATCCCGCTGGACGAGGCCATGGGCCCCGACGACCCGTTTCCCGGCGAGCTGGTCGGCCACCCCGTGGTCGTGGACGGGACCTGGGTGCCCGACGGGACCGTGTTCGTGTCGGGTCGCGAGCACGACGGGCGCAGCGGCTACTGGGTGGTGACCCCGCTCGCGCTCTCTGGCCCGGGCACGCCAGCCATCCCGGTCGTCCGCGGCTGGGTCCCCTCGCCGGAGGCGGCACCGCCGGCTCCGACCGGGTCGACCGGTCTCGTGGGCGGGCTCCAGCCCCCCGAAGGATCCACCGCCGTCGACGAGGACCCCGACGACGACGTACTCCCTCAGCTGCGGATCGCCGACCTGATCCAGCACGTCGACCAGGACCTCTACGGCGCCTACGTCGTGGCGGCCGACCCGGCCGACGGCCTCGAGCAGGCCGACCTCGCGCAGCTGCCGGACGCGGGCAGCTTCACCGCCCTGCGCAACCTGCTCTACGCCCTCGAGTGGTGGGTGTTCGGCGCCTTCGCGATCTTCATCTGGTGGCGCTACCTGCGCGACACAGTGCAGCGGGAGGACGCTGCGGAGGACCCGGTACCTTCGGACGCGTGAAGCTGTACCCCGCCCAACGCGTCCTTGCCATGGTCGTGGGCGTCCTCCTGGCCTTCTGCTCGCTGGTCGCCCTCCCGCTGAAGTACCTCGCCGCCGACGGCAGCAGCCTCCAGACCTTCGGCGAGAACGCGAGCATCATGTGGGCCGTCCACGGCTGGGTCTTCATGGTCTACGTCGTGGTGTCGTTCCTGCTGGCCCGCCGGGCCGGCTGGACGGTGCGGTTCACGGTCCTGATCCTGGCCGCCGGCCTGGTGCCGCTGCTGATCTTCTGGACCGAGCACCTGGTCACCGAGAAGCTCAAGGCCGAGAACCCCGAGCTGGTCACCCCGAGTGCGGCCTAGGGCTGTCCGGTGAGCCCCCGGTGAGCACCGCGTTCGTCCTCGGCGGAGGGGGTGTGCTGGGCGCGGCCGAGGTGGGGATGCTGCGGGCGCTGTTCGAGCGTGGTGTCACGCCCGACCTGGTCCTCGGCACGAGCGTGGGAGCCCTCAACGGTGCGATGGTGGCCCGCGACCCGACCGCTGCGGTGATCGACCGGATGTCGGAGCTGTGGACCAGCGCGGCCCGGAACGGTGAGGTCTATGGCGACCGGCGGCTGCGCACCGTCCGGCGCGCGGTGAGCACGGGTACCCACATCTACTCCGCGAAGCCGATGACCGAGCGGCTGCGTGAGGAGTTCGGCGATCTCACGTTCGAGGATCTGCCGGTCCGGTTCCAGGTGTGCGCCGCCAGCATCGAGCGGGCGGCCGAGCACTGGTTCGACTCCGGCCCGGTGGTGGACGCGATCGTCGCGAGCGCCGCCGTACCCGGCCTGCTGCCGCCGGCCAAGGTCGGGGACGAGCACTTCCTCGACGGGGGGATCGTCAACTCGATCCCCGTGGGTCGCGCCGTGCAGCTGGGCGCGAAGCGGATCTTCGTGCTCCAGGTGGGCCGGATCGACCGCCCCCTCAAGGCCCCCAAGAAGCCGTGGGAGGTGGCGCGGGTGTCGTTCGAGATCGCCCGGCGGCACCGGTTCGCCCGTGAGATGAGCGAGCTGCCCGCCGGCGTCGAGGCGCACGTGCTCCCGGCCCGGGGTACGTCGGCTCGCGACGACTCGCTCCTCGCGCACCGCGACTTCGCCGGCGTGCAGCGGCGGATCGACGCGACCTACGAGGCGAGCCTCGAGTACCTCGACGAGTCACTCCCGTGATATGGCTCTTGCGGCGTCTGGTCGTCGCTCCCTTCATCATCCTGGTCACGGTCGCGCTCTGGTTGAGCCTGCCGCTGTGGCTGGCCGTCGTCGCAGTGATCTCGATGGCACAGCCGGGCCGCTGGCGGGCGCTGCGGCTGATGTGGGTCGCCATGCTCTACCTCACCTGCGAGTCGCTGCTGCTGGCGGTGCTCCTGGGGCTGTGGCTGGCTTCCGGTTTCGGCCGGCGGATCCGGACGCCGTACTTCGAGGGCATCCACTACGACCTGGTGCAGGGCCTGATGTGGGTGTTCTTCCGTCAGGCCCGGTGGGTGCTGGCGCTCGGGATCGAGACTCGGGGCCCGACACCCGACGCGCACCCGGGCCAGCCGATCCTCGTCTGTTGCCGGCACGCCGGCCCCGGCGACTCGTTCACCCTCATCCACGCGCTCATGCACTGGTACTCCCGCGAGCCGCGGGTGGTCCTCAAGGACACCCTCGCCTGGGACCCGATGATCGACGTGGTGCTGCGACGGATCCCGGCGCGATTCATCACCTCGAACCCGAAGGTGGGCGAGGACCTCGAGTCGCAGATCGGGGTGCTCGCCACCGGCCTGGACGAGAACGATGCGTTCGTGATCTTCCCGGAAGGTGGCAACTTCACCCCCGAGCGCCGTCAGCGCGGGATCGACCGGTTGCGCAAGCTGGGACTGGAGAAGATGGCCCAGCGCGCCGAGGCGATGACCAACGTCCTGGCTCCGCGCCCGGGCGGGGTGATCGCGGCCCTGGACGCGGCACCCGAGGCCGACGTCGTCCTGGTCGCCCACACCGGCCTCGACCACATGCTGACCGTCGGCGACGTCTGGCGTGAGCTGCCGATGGACAAGCGGATCATCATGCGCTGGTGGCAGGTCCCGCGCGACGAGATCCCGACCGGCCGCGAAGACCGCATCGACTGGCTCTTCGACTGGTGGGAGCGGATCGACGCCTGGGTGGCAGAGAACCGGCCGGAGGAGATCGCTCGGTGAGCGACTCCTCCGGCCGGTGACGTGTCAGGACCTGAAAATCAGGCCTTGTGCGAGGGCTTTGACCCCTTGGTCTCGTCGAGGTCCACGACCTCGGCCGGGTCGTCGGGGGTCGAGACGGGGTGCGGCTCGCCGGCCGAGTCCGCGAGGGCCTCGTCGGGTGAGGAGCCGGCGCCGTCGTCGCCGGGCTCGGTCGCGACCGGCGGGGTGCTGGTCGACGGCTCGGTGCTCGCGGACGGCGAGCCCGAGGGGGCGGGTGACGGCGTGTAGGACGACTGCCAGTTGTCGCTGGTCGACTGCCCGCTGAACTTCTTGTAGGCCACACCGGCCGCGGCGGCGAGGCCACCGAAGAGGAGCAGCTTCTTGAGCTTGCCGCCCTTCTTGCCCTCCTTGCGCAGCTCGGCCGCCTTGGCCGTGGCCAGGTCCCGCCCGATGGCGGCCTTCTCCGCCGCCAGGGCAGCGCCGAGGGCGGCCTTGTCCGCGGCGACGGCGGCTCCCTCGGCGATCACCGGGCCGGCCTTGGCCCGGGCGTCGGCGACGAGCGGAGCGACCTTGTCGCGGGCATCGGCGAACAGGGGGGCTGCCTTGTCGCGGGCATCCGAGAACACCGGAGCCGCCTTGTCCCGGGCATCCGAGATCACCGGCGCCGCCTTGTCACGGGCCTGGGAGAGCAGGGGCGTCGCGCGGTCCTTCGCCGTGGCAACGGCAGACTCGATCTGCGGCTTTGCGCTCTCGACGTAGTCGCTCGCTCGATCGGTCAGGGACTTCTTCTTGCGCAGACCCATGGCGTGGCACTTCCTCTCGTCGGTTCACGTCCATTCGACCATGCTTTGCGGCACCCGGCCACCAGAGGGTCACCTTGTGGCCCGTGCGAGGATCGGAGCGCACGCGCGGTCGACGTCGCAGTCGCCGTACCCACTCATGCGAGAGGTAGTCATGTCCGGAGCCCAGGCCATCCTGAAGACGAACAAGGGCGACATCACCGTCGATCTGTTCCCCGACCACGCCCCTGAGACGGTCGCGAACTTCACCGGCCTCGCCGAGGGGACCAAGTCCTACGACGCCGGAAACGGCCGGACCGGGCCGTTCTACGACGGCCTCGGTTTCCACCGGGTCATCGACGGCTTCATGATCCAGGGTGGCTGCCCGCTGGGCACCGGCACCGGCGGCCCCGGCTACACCTTCAAGGACGAGCCGCACCCCGAGCTCACCTTCGACAAGCCCTACCTGCTGGCGATGGCCAACGCCGGTCCCGGCACCAACGGCTCGCAGTTCTTCATCACCGTCGGCGCCACTCCGTGGCTGAACTTCAAGCACACGATCTTCGGCGAGGTCGCCGACCAGCCCTCGCGCGACGTGGTCGACGCGATCGCGAAGGCACCGACCGGTCCCGGCGACCGCCCAGCCGAGGACGTGACCATCGAGCGTGTCGAGGTCGTGCGCTGACCGAGCAGTCCACTCCCGCGACCGGGGTGCCCACCTGTTACCGGCACCCCGGCCGTGAGACGTACATCCGCTGCCAGCACTGCGATCGGCCGATCTGCCCCGACTGCATGCACGACGCGGCCGTCGGCTTCCAGTGCCCCTCGTGTGTCGCCGAGGGCCGCAAGACCACACGAAGCGGACGGACGGCGTACGGCGGGCTGAGGTCCGGCAACCCCGGGTTGACCACGAGTGTCCTGATCGGGATCAACGCGGCGGTGTGGGTGGCCATCCTGGCCACCGGCTGGACCTCGAGCCGGCTGGTCCCCCTGCTCGGGCTGCGGCCGCGAGGATTCTGCTCGACACCGCAGGGCGGCTTCGCCATCGGCCAGGCCGAGTGCGAGGCCGGGGGAGGCACGTGGTTGCCCGGCGTCAGCGACGGTGCCTGGTGGCAGCTGGTCACCAGTGCCTTCACCCACGTCGAGATCTGGCACATCGCCGGCAACATGCTGGCGCTCTGGTTCCTCGGGCCCCAGCTGGAGCAGGTCTTCGGCCGGGCGCGGTTCCTGGCCCTGTATCTGCTGTCGGCGCTGGCCGGCTCGTTGGTGGTCTACTGGGCCTCCCCGGAGTTCCAGCTCACACTCGGCGCCTCCGGTGCGGTCTTCGGTCTCGTCGGAGGCTTGCTCATCGTCGCCCACAAGGTCCGTGCTGACCTGCGCGGCCTCCTGGTCTGGCTCGCGATCATGTCGGTCTACAGCCTGGCGGTCCCGCACGTGTCGTGGCAGGGCCACCTCGGTGGCTTCCTCGGGGGCGTGGCCGTCGCCGCGATCGTGGTCTACTCGCCCCGCCAGCGGCGCGCGTTGTGGCAGTCCGTCGGGCTGTCGGCCGTCACCCTCGTGCTGCTCGCCGCGATCCTGGCCGTCACGGCCAGCCTTTCCTGACCACGTCCGCCGAGCCGTCGCGAGTTACCGGGCGATTCCACCGAGCCGTCGCGAGTTACCGCGGAACAGGTTCTCCACACCTGTGGAATCACCTGTGGAGAACTACACGCATGTAGTTATGCACACAGTTATCCCCATTGTGCAAAGTCAGCCTGATGTCGGGGCGTCAACGAGCCGCAAAACACCTGACCGAGGTTGCGGTGGGTGCCCGGGTGAAGGGGTTTCGAGACGCGTCGCGCAGTCCCTCGCTTCGCTCGGCCCTGCGCCGACGCTCCTCAACCTTCGCCGCCATTCGCGCCGCGCGTTCCGCGCGACGCGGCGGCTCATTCCCAGTGGGTGGCGAAGGTGAAGCCCACGGCCATGAACGCGATGCCGACCACGAGGTTGAACTGGCCGAGGTCGTTGAAGACCGGCACCTGGGCGATGTCGTTGCTGAAGACGTAGAAGGTGCAGATCCACAGCAGGCCGATCAGGAAGCACCCGAGCATGCCGACCACCACGCCCCGACCGCGCCCGAGTGGGGTGCTGGGGTGGGCCGAGATGGCCAGGCCGACCATGATCGCGCCGAAGCCGATGAGGTAGTTCCAGTCGCCCAGGTCGGCCATGAACGCGGGGTTGCCCGGCTCGGGGGCCGGAATGACGGAGGGGTCCACCCGCACGGCCAGGTAGTAGTAGGCGATCCAGGCGATGCCGACGGCGATGAGCACCAGCGCAACCACGAACCGCACCGAGAACACGGGGCCGCGTACCGGGTCGAGGGGATCCTGCCGGGCCTTCTGCTTGGACACCCTGACTCCTTGGGTCGGCTTGCGGTTCGTACTTGCGGTTCACACTTTCTGGGCGGGGGCTAGCGTAGTCGGCATGAGCGAGGGTTCCGAGCCGAGGGCGGACGACGCCGCCCCGGAGCGTCCCCGCCGCCGCCCGTGGGGGCGGTGGCGGATCGGCACCCCCGCCGTCGTACTGCTCTGCGGGGCGCTGTTCGTGGTCAGCGCCACCAACAGCGAGGGCACTGACCTTCGCCCGGGGCGTTACACCGACCTGGCCGCCCTCACCGACAGCGAGGCCGACGAGTACGACGCCCTCCAGCAGCGGGTTGCGGACCTGAACGCCCAGGTCGAGCAGCTGGCCGGCTCGGTGAACGACAAGATCGTCGACCGGTTCAACCGGCACATCGAGCGACTCGAGGACCCCGCCGGCCTCACCCCGCACACCGGGCCGGGGGTATCCGTCACCCTCTCCGACGCCCCGGAGGAGGTCATCAACTCCACGAGCCAGGACCTCAACCTCCTCGTCGTCCACCAGCAGGACATCCAGGCGGTGGTCAACGCCATGTGGGTCGGCGGGGCTTCGGCGGTGACCGTCCAGGGTCAACGCCTGGTGACGACCACGGGCATCAAGTGCGAGGGCAACGCCGTACAGCTCCAGGGCGTGCCCTACCCGCAGCCCTACGTGATCGAGGCGGTGGGCAACCAGGCCGAACTCCTTCGCGCCATCGCGGCCGACGACTACCTGCAGATCTACCGGGAGCAGGCCGCGATCCCCGACATCTCGGTGGGCTGGGACCTCCAGCCGCGGTCGCGGGTCGTCGCGCCGGCCTACGACGGCCTGCTCGACCTCAGCTACGCCGAGCCGCTGCGCTGACCTCGCCTCCGGGGCAGCGAGCGCTGGACCGTCGGGGACTGGGTCGGGGGCACCGTCTCGGTCGGAGTCGGTGTGGGCTCCGGTGGTGGTGTCGGGGTCGGCGACGGCGACTTGGTGGGCTTCTCGAACGCCGAGACCACGATCGTGACCGTGGACCCTTCGCGTGCGTCCTCGCCGGCGTCCGGGCTCTGGTTGATGACCGTCCCCTTCGGCTGCCTGGTGTCAGTCGTCTCGACCACCTGCGGCTCGAACCCGGCGTCGCGGAGAACCCGCTCCGCCTCTGCTTGCTTGAGGCCGACGACTCCGGGGACCTGCTCGGGCCCGTCGGAGTAGAAGACGGTGACCAGGCTGCCCTCGGGGACGCTGTCGCCGGCACTCGGATCTGTGGAGAGGACCTGGCCCGCGGGCTCGTC
>DASSJR010000155.1:0-2164 GCA_035691135.1 Nocardioides sp.
CGCCGTCCTTGGCGTGCACCTGCCGGAACGAGACGTCGTGGGACTCCGTCGCCGAGTAGAGCTTCACCGGGACGCTGACGAGTCCGAACGAGACCGCCCCCTTCCAGATCGCACGCATGCTCATACCTCCCGCTGATCGTGATGGTGCTCCAGTATCCGACAGGATGGCCCCATGCGACCCATGCTCGCCACTGCCGGCACCGACGTGCCGACCGATGACGGATGGATCCACGAGGTGAAGTGGGACGGGGTCCGGATGCTGGCGGACGTGGTTCCGTCCGCCTCTCAGGCACGGATGCTCACCCGCAACGGCAACGACGCCACCGTCGCCTGGCCCGACCTGCACGTCCCCCCGCTGGGGGATCGCGATCTCCTGGTCGACGGTGAGGTGATCGGCCTCAACGAGCACGGGTTGCCGGACTTCCGGGTGATCCAGGAGCGGATGCACGTCCGCAAGGCATCGACGGCGGCACGACTGGCCGAGCGGGTACCCGCGACCTACATGGTCTTCGACCTGCTCCGCCTCGACGGTCAGGACTTGACCACGCTGCCCCTCCGCGAGCGTCGCGCCCGGTTGGAAGAGCTCGACCTTGCCGAGACTCCCTGGCAGGTCCCCCAGGTGTACGACGACGGGCTGATGCTCTTCGATGCGACCCGCCAGCAGGGACTCGAGGGAATCGTCAGCAAGCGGCTCTCGTCCCGCTACACCTTCGACTCGCGATCCCCCCATTGGCGGAAGATCGCCCACCGGCACCGGTTCTCCTACGTCGTCGGCGGCTGGCGTCCGCAGGAGGGCACCTCCAACCGGATCGGAGCCCTGCTCGTGGGGGAGCCGACTCCGCAAGGTCTGCTCTACCGCGGGCGGGTCGGCAGCGGCATCGGCGGTGCCGCGGCGCGGCTGCTGGCCGGCGTGCTCGCCGGCAGCGAACGCGACCGGAGCCCGTTCGACGACGAGGTGCCGCGGGTGGATGCGGTCGGGACACATTGGGTGGAGCCCCGGGTCGTGGTCGACGTCGACACGCACGGTCGCAAGGGGCAGCAGCGGCTCCGCCAGCCGTCGTACCGTGGCGTGCGACCCGACCTTGATCCCGAGGACCTGACATGAAGCGTCTGCTCACCGCGCTCCTGCTGGCGGCCGCTCTGCTCCCGGGCGCGCCGGGTCCGGCGTACGCGGGCGAGGTCCGCCTCGACGGGGTCACCGTCCGCCTGCGTCCCGGCACCCTGCAGGTCGTCACGGTCAACCACACGTCGGGGATCCATGCGCGCGTGAGCTACTGGGCGTGGCAGCAGGGGCGGTGGCGCCTGCAGTTCCGGGCGACGGACGGGCGGATCGGCTACAACGGCCTGGTCCCTGCGCGGCGCCGGGTGCAGGGGTCGGGCAAGACGCCGTTGGGCACCTTCAGGCTGCCGTTCTCGTTCGGGATGCATCGGCAGGGGTCCTCGTGGGACCCGAGCTACCGGAAGGCGAGGCCGGGCGACTACTGGGTGCTCGACAACCGCTCGAGGTTCTACAACCGCTACCGCAACAAGAGCAGGGGCGGCTTCCGGTGGTGGCTGGCCTCCAGCAGCCCCGACGCCTCCGAGCGGCTGCGGGACTTCCCCCGGCAGTACGAGTTCTCCGTGGCCACCAGCTTCAACGCCGGTCAGGTCCGCCACCGCGGCGGCGCGATCTTCCTGCACGTCAACGGCTCCGGCGCGACCGCCGGCTGCGTGAGCGCACCGCGGTGGTTCATGGTCAGGGCGATGAACCGGCTCGACCAGGACCGGGTACCCGTGATCGCGATCGGCAGATAGCGCGCCCATGAGTCCGACCGGGGAGGAGGTGCGGGTCGACGTCGAGGGACGCACGCTCAAGATCAGCAACCTCGAC
This sequence comes from Nocardioides sp., assembly GCA_035691135.1. Taxonomy (GTDB): domain Bacteria; phylum Actinomycetota; class Actinomycetes; order Propionibacteriales; family Nocardioidaceae; genus Nocardioides. Next base: position 1,871 of record DASSJR010000155.1, read on the forward strand.
AAGGTGCTCTACCCGCGCACCGGAACGACCAAGGGCGAGGTGCTGAACTACTACGCGCAGGTCGCGCCGGTGCTGCTGCCGCACCTGAAGGACCGGGCGGTGACCCGGATCCGCTGGCCCCACGGGGTGGCGGACAAGAGCTTCTTCGAGAAGAACGCGCCGGCCGGCACGCCGTCGTGGGTGCGCACGGTCGACGTGCCGACGACCGGCTCGCGCACCGGCAAGGGCGACGGCACCATCCGTTTCCCGATCTGCGACGACCTCGCCACCCTCACCTGGCTGGCCAACCTCGCC
>DASSJR010000156.1:0-14121 GCA_035691135.1 Nocardioides sp.
CCGCTGGAACGCGGCGGTCATGGTGTCCAGCGCCAACCGCAAGGGCCTCGAGGTGGGCGGCCACATCGCGACGTACCAGTCGGCGGCCAGCCTCTACGAGGTCGGCTTCAACCACTTCTTCCGCGGCAAGGACCACCCCGGCGGCGGAGACCAGATCTACATCCAGGGCCACGGCTCCCCCGGCATCTATGCCCGGGCGTTCCTCGAGGGAAGGCTCACCGAGGAGCAGCTCTACCGGTTCCGCCAGGAGGTCCAGCACGGCAAGGGGGCCGGCCTGCCGTCGTACCCCCACCCGCGGCTGATGTCGGACTTCTGGGAGTTCCCGACCGTCTCGATGGGCCTGACCGCGCTCAACGCGATCTACCAGGCCCGGTTCAACCGCTACCTGGACAACCGCGGGATCAAGGAGACCGGTGACCAGCACGTCTGGGCATTCCTCGGCGACGGCGAGATGGGCGAGCCCGAGTCGCTCGGCGCGATCGGCCTGGCTGCGCGTGAGGAGCTCGACAACCTCACCTTCGTCGTCAACTGCAACCTCCAGCAGCTCGACGGCCCGGTGCGCGGCAACGGCAAGATCATCCAGGAGCTCGAGTCGTTCTTCCGCGGCGCCGGGTGGAACGTCATCAAGGTCGTGTGGGGTCGCGAGTGGGACCCGCTGCTCGCCCGCGATGTCGACGGCGTCCTGGTCAACCGGATGAACAACACGCCCGACGGACAGTTCCAGACCTACTCCACCGAGACCGGCAGCTACATCCGCGAGCACTTCTTCGGCGTCGACCCGCGGCTGCGGAAGATGGTCGAGCACATGACCGACGACCAGATCGTGAAGCTGCCCCGGGGTGGTCACGACTATCGCAAGGTCTACGCCGCGTTCGACGCGGCCACGCGACACGTGGGCCAGCCCACGGTGATCCTCGCCAAGACGATCAAGGGCTGGACGATCGACGCGCTGGAGGGCAAGAACGCCACCCACCAGATGAAGAAGCTGACGCCCGCGGACCTCAAGAAGTTCCGGGACCGGCTCTACCTGCCGATCTCCGACAACGACCTCGAGCGGTCCTACGAGGAGACCGGCGCGGCGCCCTTCTTCCACCCGGGAAAGGACGCCCCCGAGATCGAGTACATGATGGAGCGCCGCAAGGCGCTCGGCGGTTCGCTGCCCAAGCGGGTGGTGCGCGCCGCGCCGCTGAAGCTGCCCGGCGAGGAGATGTACGACGAGCTCAAGCAGGGGTCCGGCAAGAACGCCATCGCCACCACCATGGCGCTGGTCCGGCTGCTCAAGGACTGGATGAAGGACCCCGAGATCGGCAAGCGGATCGTGCCGATCGCTCCCGACGAGTACCGCACCTTCGGCATGGACTCGATGTTCCCGAGCGCCAAGGTCTACAACCCCGGCGGCCAGCAGTACGAGGCGGTCGACCGGAAGTTGTTGCTGTCCTACAAGGAGTCGACGCAGGGGCAGATGCTCCACGAGGGGATCTCCGAGGCGGGAGCGATGGCGTCGGCGACGGCCGCCGGGTCGTCGTACTCCACCCACGGGGAGCACATGATCCCCTTCTACATCTTCTACTCGATGTTCGGCTTCCAGCGCACCGGCGACTCCATCTGGGCGATGGCCGACCAGCTCGCCCGTGGTTTCCTGATCGGCGCCACCGCCGGCCGGACCACGCTCACCGGTGAGGGACTGCAGCACGCCGACGGCCACTCGCCGCTGCTGGCCAGCACCAATCCGGCGGTGGTCCACTACGACCCCGCGTTCGCCTACGAGATCAGCCACATCATGAAGTCCGGCCTCGAGCGGATGTACGGCGGCGACAACGAGTCCGCGGGCGAGGACGTCATCTTCTACATCACCGTCTACAACGAGCCGTTCGTGCAGCCCAAGGAGCCCGAGAACGTCGACGCCGAGGGCATCCTGCGCGGCCTCTACTCCGTGTCCAGGGGCGAGGGCGACGGTCCCCGCGTGCAGCTGCTCGGCTCCGGGGTCGGCTTCCCGTGGGTGGCCGACGCCGCCCGGATCCTCCGGGAGGACTGGGGCGTCGCGGCCGACACGTGGTCGGTGACGTCCTGGAACGAGCTGGCCCGCGACGCGGTCTCAGCCGAGGAGTGGAACCTGCTCAACCCCAGCGAGACCCCGCGGACGGCGTACGTCTCCGACAAGCTCGCCGACGCCGCCGGCCCGAAGGTCGCGGTCTCCGACTACATGGCCGCCGTACCCCTCCAGATCGCGCGCTGGGTACCCGGCGACTACCGGGTGCTCGGCACGGACGGCTTCGGGTTCGCCGACACCCGACCGGCCGCCCGCCGGTTCTTCCACGTGGACGCCCAGTCCGTGGTCGTCCAGGCCCTCCAGGCCCTCGCGGACGCCGGCGAGATCGACCGGTCGAAGGTGCAGGAGGCGTTCGACAAGTACCGCATCGACGACCCCACCGCCGTCGCAGATGTGGAACAAGAAGGCGGGGATGCCTGAGCAGCCGTGCGCGAGGAACGAGCGCACGGCGTGGGCGAAGGCAGATTGAGCAAGCCCGCGACCGAGCTTGCGAGGTCGCGACAGGCGCGTCGAAATCCCCGCACCTGCGCAGGGCGGTGACCACGGTGGTCACGGCCCTGCATCACTTCCGGGGTTTCGACGACGCTCGCTTCGCTCGCTGCTCAACCACCCGCGCGGTGTGTCAGGCAGTACTGATGTCGGTCACCGAGGCGACCTCGGCCGCGTCGAGCTGACCGTTGCGCAGCAGGTGGCGCCACCGGTCGCGGGAGTAGGTCGCTGGCTGGGTGGAGCGGACGAACTCGTTGACGATCTTCACGAACCGCTGCGGGTGGTCCTTGTGGGGGAAGTGGCCGGCGTTGGGGATCACCTCGACGCGCGCCTTGGGCGCGAGCATCGCGGCGTTGCTGGCGTGGCGGACCGGGATCACCTTGTCGTCGCGACCCCAGACCACACACATCGGCATCGCGTCGGTCAGGTAGGCGCGGTCGGCCATCGTGACGATCTGGCCCCGCCAGTCGACGACGGCCTTGACCACGTGGCGGATGGCGTGCCGGGCACGTGGGTCCTTGAACGAGTCGTAGATCTCCGCGACCTCGTCGAGGTCGCGGGCATGCTTCAACGGCGTACGGGACAGGGCCTGCAGTCCCACCTTCCCGACGTGTCGCACACCGGGCAGGGTCAGCGCCCCCATGACCTGGTGGAAGCCGGGCGTGGTGACCGCCCGGATGGCCGGGCTGACGTCGGGCCCGAGGCCGCCCGGGGCGATCAGCACCATGCGCTCGGTCCGCTCGGGGAACTGGTAGGCGAACTGCATGGCGATGCCGCCACCGAAGCTGTGTCCGACCACCGTCACCTTGTCGATGCCGAGCACGGTCAACAGGTCCCGCATGCCGTTGGCGTAGCCGCCCACGCTGTAGTCGGCGCGTGGCTTGTCGGAACGGCCGTGGCCGAGAAGGTCGGGCGCGATGACCGTGTAGCGCCGCGCCAGGGAGTCGATCACCGGAGCCCACGTGGTGTGGTCACAACCGAGACCATGGAGGAGCAGGAGAACCGGACCCTTACCCGCCTTCACGAACGCGCGGCGGTGACCGTGGATCGTGACGAACTGAAGATCGTGCGGGGCTTCGGGCACGGGGGCCTCCCAGATCGGTCGGGTGATTCGGGATTCAACCAGAACCTGTTCCACTCCGGGACCCGGGGCCCATTGTGTGATTGAGATATACCCCAGGTCTGCCGGACCTAACCTCGAATTTCCCTGCACTAATCTCGAATTGTGACCTCCGCGCCCGACCGCCGTCCCAACCGGGCGGCCAACGCCCTTCAGCGCTCCACGGGCACGCTGAGCACCGCCGCCACCGCGCGCATGGAGACCGACCTTCCCTGGTTCGGGGACCTCAGCGCCGAGGACCGTTCGTGGGTGGGGTTGATCGTCCAGGCCGGTATCCGCGGTTTCGTGGACTGGTACCGCCACGCCGGCGAGCCCGTCCCGGGTGGCAGCGTGCTCGCCTCCTCCGTCTTCGGGGCCGCCCCTCGCACACTGGCCGGCGTCATCAACCTCCAGCAGACCGTCGACCTGGTGCGCCTGTCGATCGAGGTCATGGAGAGCAAGATCGACGACATCGTCGCACCCGAGGACGCAGCCGACGTCCACGCCGCGGTGCTGCGCTACGCACGCGAGGTCGCCTTCGCCACCGCGGAGGTCTACGCCCGCGCCGCCGAGGTGCGCGGCGCCTGGGATGCCCGGCTGGAGGCGCTGGTGGTCGATGCGATCCTGCGCGCCGAGACCGACGAGGCGGTCCTGTCCCGAGCTAGCGCCCTGGGTTGGTCGGCGCCCGGCGAGGTGGCGGTGGTGCTCGGCGCCGTACCTGCCGAACGGACGCACACCGACGTCTTCGACGAGGTACGACGTCAGGCGCGGGCGGCGGGGATGGATGCTCTGTGCGCCACCCAGGGCGAGCGCCTGGTGGTGATCCTCGGTGGCGTGTCCGACGCCCACCAGGCGGCGAAGACCGTCGTCGACCTCTTCGGCGAGGGGCCGGTCGTGGTCGGCCCGGTCCAGGAGGGGCTCAGCCGGGCCCATCTCTCGGTCCGTGCGGCGCTGTCGGCCTACCGCTCGGCACCGGGCTGGCCCGAAGCTCCGCGGCCCGTCAGCAGCGAGGAGCTGCTCCCCGAGCGGGCGCTGGCCGGCGACGGCCACGCGCGACGCCACCTGGTCGAAGAGGTCTACCTGCCACTCCTGCGGGCGAAGGGCACCCTGATCGGGACGCTGGCCGCCTACTTCCAGCACGGCTCATCGCTCGAGGGGGCGGCCCGCGCCCTCTTCGTGCACCCCAACACCGTGCGCTACCGGCTCCGGCAGGTCGCCGACCTGACCGGCTACACGCCCACCATGCCCCGCCACGCCTTCACCCTCGAGATCGCCCTCGTGCTCGGCCGGCAGTCGGGGCGAACCGCCACTGATTGACGTCTTTGTAGAAACCCTACAAAGAACGCCGGGCTAGTTTCGTGCACGCCAGAGGCGAGGCGGACCCCCCTCACCCGGCAGAGTTGACCTCGTGCTCGTCATCGTCGCTCCCGGCCAGGGGGCCCAGTCCCCCGGATTCCTCAAGCCGTGGCTGGAGGACCCCACCTTCGCCTCGCGCTTCGACTGGCTCTCGACCGTCTCCGGCATCGACCTGGCCCGGCACGGGACCGAGTCCGACGCCGAGACGATCCGCGACACGCAGGTGGCCCAGCCGCTGCTGGTCGCCACGGGGCTGATCGCGGCCCTGGAGCTGTTCCCGCACCCCGCGGACGCCTTCTCCATGATCGGCGCCGTCACCGGACACAGCGTCGGCGAGATCGCCGCCGCCGCCGGCGCCCGGGTGATCACCGCCGAGCAGGCCATGGTCCTGGTCCGGGAGCGGGGTCGGGCAATGGCCGAGGCCTCCGCCAAGACGCCGACCGGGATGACCGCGGTGCTCGGCGGCGATCGCGACGAAGTGCTCACCGCCCTGGACAAGCACGGACTCACCGCCGCCAATGACAACGGTCCTGGCCAGGTCGTGGCCGCCGGCACGCTCGAGCAGCTCGAAGCGCTCGCGGCCGACCCGCCGGCCAAGGCCCGCCTGACACCGCTCAGTGTCGCCGGCGCCTTCCACACCGAGCACATGTCTCCGGCGGTCGGCCACCTCGCCGGCCTGGCCCGCTCGGTCTCGGTTCACGACCCGCGCACGCCCCTGATCTCCAACAAGGACGGTCAGGTGATCCACGACGGTCAAGAGGTGCTGGCCCGGATCGTCGGCCAGATCGCCAACCCGGTCCGCTGGGACCTCTGCATGGAGACCATGCTCGACCTCGGTGTGACCGGGATGCTCGAGATGCCGCCGGCCGGGACCCTGTCGGGGATCGCCAAGCGGGCCATGAAGGGCGTCGAGACCTTCGCGCTGAAGACCCCTGACCAGCTCGACGACGCACGGGCCTTCGTCGAGAAGCACGGTGAGGCTTCCCAGATCGAGACCACGCCGACCTGGCGGATGATCGTCTCGCCCGCCAAGGGCACCTTCCACCTCGCGAGTGAGGCGGCCGACCTCGAGCACCTCGCTCCTGGGACCCCGATCGGCGACATCGCCAGCCTGCGCGACAACATCAACGTCGTTGCCCCGCACGGCGGGCAGGTCGTCGAGTGGCTCGTCGAGGACGGAGACCTGGTCGCACCCGGCCAGCCGCTCCTGCGCCTGCACCCCGAGGGGGTTTCCTGATGAGTCCCCTCGCGAGCTCCACCGGGGCATCACACGCGGCGATCCTCGGCATCGGCGGCTACCGTCCCTCGCGGGTGATACCCAACTCCGAGGTCATCGAGGCGATCGACTCCAGCGACGAGTGGATCCAGCAGCGGTCCGGGATCCGGCAGCGTCGCTGGGCCGCGCCCGAGGAGACCGTCCAGATGATGAGCGTCGCCGCGACCCGGAAGGCGATCGAGCAGGCCGGGATCTCCGCCGAGCAGGTCGACTGCGTCATCGTCGCGACCGTCAGCCACATGCTCCAGACGCCGGCCATCGCCACCGCGATCGCCCACGAGCTCGGCACCAACAAAGCCGCGGCGTTCGACATCTCCGCCGCCTGCGCGGGCTTCTGCCACGGCATCGCGATGGCCTCCGACATGGTGCGGGCCGGCAGCGCCGGCCACGTCGTCGTCATCGGCGTCGAGCGCCTCAGCGACCTCACCGACGTCCACGACCGCGGCACCGCGTTCATCTTCGCCGACGGCGCCGGTGCGGCCGTGGTCGGCCCGTCCGACGAGCCCGGCATCGGACCGGTGGTCTGGGGCTCCGACGGCGAGCAGTTCGACCTGATCCGGCAGAAGGAGGACTGGCGCGACGTCGTCGGTACTCCCGACCGGCCGGGGACCGGCACGATGCCCCACCTGATGATGCTGGGCAACCCGGTGTTCCGGTGGGCGTCGTTCGCCATGGCCAAGATCGGCCAGCAGGCGCTCGACCGGGCCGGGGTCTCCATCGACGACCTCGACGTGTTCGTGCCCCACCAGGCCAACATGCGGATCATCGACGCCATGGCGCGCTCGATGAAGCTGCCCGAGCGGGTGCGAATCGCCCGCGACATCGCCGACCAGGGCAACACCTCGGCGGCTTCGATCCCCCTTGCTCTCGAGCGCATGGTCGACGAGGGCGAGGCACGCAGCGGGGACACGGCGCTCCTCGTGGCATTCGGTGCCGGTCTGGCGTACGCCGCCCAGGTCGTCACCGTTCCCTAGCAGCTCCTGCGCCGCCAATCACCGCACAAGAACGCAACACACAACAGAAGGGACAGCCACTGATGGCCACCACCGAAGAGATCCGCACCGACCTTGCCGAGATCGTCAACGAGGTCGCCGGCATCGACGCCGACGACGTCCAGCTCGACAAGTCCTTCGTGGACGACCTCGACGTGGACTCGCTGTCGATGGTGGAGGTCGTCGTCGCGGCTGAAGAGAAGTTCGGCGTCTCCATCCCCGATGACGAGGTGAAGAACCTCAAGACGGTCGGCGACGCGGTCGCGTTCATCGAGCGCGCCCAGGGCTGACCACCGCCGCCCCGTCGGGGCGCGCCCGAGTCCACCACTCAGCAAAGGAACCTCATGTCTGCCAAGCGAGTCGTCGTGACCGGCCTGGGGGCCACGTCCCCGGTCGGCGGAGACGTGCCCACCACCTGGTCCGCCCTCCTCGAGGGGCGGTCCGGCGTCGCTGCCCTCACCCAGGACTGGGCCGAGCAGCTCGGCGCCCGGATCGCGGCCGAGGTCGCGGTCGAGCCCACCGAGGTCCTGGACCGGGTCAAGGCCCGGCGGCTGGACCGTTCCGGCCAGTTCGCGCTGATCGCCGCCAACGAGGCGTGGGCCGACGCCGGGCTGGCCGACGCCGGGGTCGACGCGGAGCGGCTCGCGGTGGCGATGGCCTCCGGGATCGGCGGCGTGCAGACGCTGCTGTCCAACTACGACTCGCTCAAGGAGAAGGGCCCGCGCCGGGTCTCGCCGCTGGCGATCCCGATGCTGATGCCCAACTCCCCCGCCGCCAACATCGGGCTCGCGCTCGGGGCCAAGGCCGGGGTGCACACGCCCGTCTCGGCCTGTGCCTCCGGCAACGAGGCGATCGCCCTGGGGATCGACCTGATCCGGCTCGGCCGCGCCGACGTGGTCGTGTGCGGAGGCACCGAGGCGGCCGTCCACGCGCTGCCGATGGCTGCCTTCGGCCAGATGATGGCGCTCTCCCGGCGCAACGACGACCCCGAGGCCGCGTCCCGTCCGTGGGACAAGGGCCGCGACGGGTTCGTGCTCGGTGAGGGTGCGGCCGTGGTGGTGCTGGAGTCCGCGGAGCACGCAGAGGCCCGCGGGGCCAGGGTGTACGCCGAGGCCTCGGGCGCCGGCATCACGGCCGACTCCCACGACATCGCCCAGCCGGACCCCTCCGGTCTCGGGGCGACCCGCGCGATGAAGCTGTGCCTGCGCGAGGCCGATCTGGAGGCTGGCGACGTACGGCACATCAACGCACATGCGACCTCGACACCGCTCGGCGACCTGGCCGAGGCGGGGGCGATCCGCGCGGCGCTCGGAGACGCCGCCGATGGTGTCGTGGTCACCTCCACCAAGTCGATGACCGGTCACCTGCTGGGGGCCGCAGGAGCCCTCGAGTCGGTGGCGACGATCCTCGCCATCCACGAGCGCACGGTGCCGCCCACGATCAATCTCGAGGATCCCGAGGACACCGGGCTGGACCTGGCGGACAAGAAGCGCGACCTGCCGGCGGGCGATGTCGCGGCGCTCAACAACTCGTTCGGCTTCGGTGGGCACAACGTGGCGCTCGCGTTCCGGAGCGTCTGATGACCTCCACCGCCGCGCCGGCGGCCCCGGCCGGTCGCAAGCAGAAGCTGCCGCGTGAGCAGGACCCGCGCAACCCGGTCCACCGCCTCACCGCACTGCTCGATGAGGGCTCCCTGGAGCTGATCACGCCCGACGACGACTCCGGCATGCTGGCCGCGGTCGGACTGGTCGACGGCACCCGCGTGGTCGCCTTCTGCTCCGACGCCACCGTCATGGGCGGCGCGATGGGCGACCAGGGCTGCCGCGTCGTGGTCGACGCCTACCACCGGGCGATGACCGACGGCGTCCCGATCATCGGTCTCTGGCACTCCGGTGGTGCCCGGCTGGCCGAGGGTGTGCTGTCGCTGCACGCCGTCGGCCGGATCTTCCAGGTGATGACCCAGGCCTCCGGCAAGATCCCGCAGATCTCGGTGGTGCTCGGACCCGCGGCGGGTGGCGCCGCGTATGGACCGGCTCTGACCGACGTCGTGATCCTCGGCCCCGAGGGCCGGATCTTCGTGACCGGCCCCGACGTGGTGCGCTCGGTCACCGGCGAGGACGTCGACATGCTGCGACTCGGTGGACCAGAACCGCACGGCCGCCGCTCCGGCGTGGTGCACATCCTCACCGAGTCCGAGCGCGAGGCGCTGGATCGCGCGCGCGGAGTCGCCACCCTGCTCGGCTCCCAAGGCAGCCTCAAGGTCGAGGACGTCAAGGACCGGGACCTCTCCGAGCTCCTCCCCGAGTCCCGCAAGCGCGCCTACGACGTGCACCCGCTGGTCGAGGCGATCCTCGACGAGGACACCGTCTCCGAGCTGCACGCCCGCTGGGCGCCCAACATCGTGACCGCTCTCGGACGCCTCGGCGGGCGCACGGTGGGCGTGGTGGCCAACAACCCGCTGCGGCTCGGCGGCTGCCTCGACTCCCTGTCCGCGGAGAAGGCGTCCCGCTTCGTACGCCTCTGCGACGCGCTCGGCGTCCCGCTGATCGTGCTCGTCGACGTCCCCGGATACCTGCCCGGAGTGGGCCAGGAGTGGGACGGCGTGGTGCGCCGCGGCGCGAAGCTGCTGCACGCCTTCGGGGAGTGCGTGGTACCGCGCGTGACGCTGGTGACCCGCAAGACCTATGGGGGCGCCTACATCGCCATGAATGCCCGCTCGCTCGGTGCCACCCGGGTGTTCGCATGGCCGGGCGCGGAGGTCGCGGTCATGGGCGCGGTTGCCGCCATCCGGATCCTGCACCGACGTCGGCTGGCCGAGGTCGCGCCCGACATCCGGCCTCAGGTGGAGGCCGAGCTCGCCGCCGAGCACGAGCGGCTGGCCGGCGGCGTGGACAGGGCGGTCGAGATCGGTGTTGTCGACGAGGTCGTCGAGCCCCAGGCCACCCGCACCGCTCTGGCCCGGGCGATCGACAACGCGGTCCAGGCTGACGGCGTACGCCGCGGAGCGCACGGCAACATCCCTCTCTGAGCAGCTCCCCGCAAGGGTCGGCGTAACGCGCCTCACGCTCCCGCGTTGAACAGGGCGAGAGGTGAGGGAAGCCGATGAAACACATCGCAGTGATGATCGCGGTGGGCGCCCTGCTGATAGGCGCGCTGACCACACCTGCCCACGCGGGCGACCTCAGGTTCGGTCGGGTCTGGGCCGGCAACAAGGTCCTGCGCGAAGGCTGCCACGCGTACCGCTACCAGTACGTCGTGCGACCGCCCACCCGCGGGTGGTTGTTCGAGACATTCCTGCACGGCCCGTCCGGCCGGACGATCGCGTCGAACACGATGGACAACAAGGCCGACCCCAAGCGCGGCGCCAACCACTTCCGGTTCTGCAACGACGTCACCCGCCCCGGGCGGTTCAAGATCACCGGCAAGCTGACCTGGCAGAGGTGCAACGGCTTGCCCGGCCCGGCCAGCGATTGCACCAGTCACGTGCGTTGGGTCAAGCCGGGGTATTTCCGGATGCGGCGTCGCTGACGCTGCTTGCCCGATCAGGCATATCGACCCAGGTTTCGACACGGCCGTCACGCCCTCGCTTCGCTCGGTCGTGGGCCTTGCTCAACCTCGTCTGACCCACACCGGACGCGAGCTTTGCTCGCGTCCGGCTGTCAGACGACCTGGTGCAGCCAGCGGACGGGGGCGCCCTCGCCGGCGTGCCGGAAGGTCTCGAGCTCGTCGTCCCAGGGCTTGCCGAGCAGCTTGTCGATCTCGAGCTCGAGCGTCGTGTCCCCCAGCGCCGTCTTCACCACGGCCGCCTTGAGGCGGTCCTCGGGGATCATGATGTCGCCGTGCAGCCCGGTCACGGCGTGGAAGACGCCGAGCTCGGGAGTGTAGGAGTAGCGCACGCCCTCGGAGGAGGTCGTCCCCTCCTCGGTGATCTCGAACCTGAGTTGGCCCCAGCCGCGCAGGGCCGACGCGATCTCCGCGGCAGAGCCCGCGGCTCCGGTCCACGACAGCTCGGCGCGGTAGGTGCCGGACTGCGCCGGCTGCGGCGTCCAGTCCAGGCTCACGGCAAGGCCGAGTACGCCCCCCACGGCCCACTCGATATGAGGGCAGAGCGCAGAGGGGGCCGAGTGCACGTAGAGAATGCCCCTCGTCCCCGCGCCCTCGGGGCGGCTGGCGGTGCGTGCGGTCACCGTGTCCTCCTTCATCTCCGGCGTCGAGATACGCCTTCCCCAGCGGTCTGGCGACGGAGTGAACGGATTCACGAGAGAGTCACACGTGTGTAGTTGTGGGCACCATTGTGGCCCATGGGGCGGCTGAATACCAGTGAAACAGGTGTTCGCCGCTCCGTGGCGTCAGGTCGCGGGTCGGGCGGCCGCCCGACGGGGCCCGAGCTCCATCAGCGTGCCCAGCACCTCCTGGGCGATGCCCAGCCCGCCCAGGTGGCTCTCTCCGTCGATCACCTTCAGCGTCGCGTCGGGCAGGCGCTCGACCAGGTGCTGCCCGTGCGCCAGCGGCACGATGTGGTCGTCGTCGCCGTGCCACCAGCGGACCGGGACGGTCACCTCGGCTGCGGTGAAGCCCCAGTCGCGGGTGAACAGGACCAGGTCGGTGAGCGGCGCCGAGGTCTGGAACCGGCTGCCGTTCAGCAGATCATCGAGAAACATCGCCTTGAACTCCGGCCGGGCCAGGAGTTTCCGGTCACCGGGGGGCTGCACCGCGGCGTACAGGTCGAGCGCCGGCCCGGCCAGCGGCCGCACCAGCCGGATCGCGCCGGTCAGCACCACGCCGAGCGGAACCCGGGCGACCGACAGCAACGGGGCGAGCCGCACCGCGAGCTGGATCATGCCACCGCCGACCGCGTCCTCCCCGGTCGTCGGCGCCACCCCGCCCAGGATCCCGATGCCGTGGACGCGGTCGGGCATCGCGACCCCGGCGGCGAGCACGTAGGGGCCGCCGCCGGACAGGCCGATCAGGCGCAACGTGTCGATCCCGAGGGTGTCGAGCAGGATCTCCAGGTCACGGGTCCAGTCCAGGATGTCGGCGTAGAGGTGCGGGGTCGAGGAGCCGATGCCGGGGCGGTCGATGCCCACGATGCGCAGGCCGTGCTCTTCGGCGTACGCCCTCGCCTCGAGCGGGATCTGCCGACGAGCACCCGGCGTACCGTGCATCCACACGATGGCGGGGCCGCGCCTCGAGCCGTACTCGGCGAAGCTCAGCCGCCGATCGTCGCGCACCGCCACCGTTCCCTCGAGCGCCGGGCGCTTGACGTTGCTCATGACCGAATTCTGGCAGCCGGGTCCCCTACGCTCGTCACATGACCGACGCCCGGACGCCGCAAGACCTCCGCGTCGAGCGCTCCCGCCGCGGGCTGGCGCTGCTCTGGATCGCCGCCCTCGCCCTGGTGATCGCGTTCGGCGCCTGGTTCGTCACGCACCCTGCTCCGCTGCCGGTTCCCGAGGATCCGGTGGCGGTCGAGGTGCCCCTGGGCGAGGCGGTCTACGTCGGTGTCTACGACCCCGCCGCCGACGGCGACCGAACCCTGCACATCAGCGAGGCCACCATCGAGGTCGACGGCGCGGCGACCGTCGTCGCCCGGGTGTGCCGGGACGGCACGATCGCGGTCACCTCGCAGCCGGAGGAGTTCTGCAGCACCGTCACCGACGCAGCGGGCGCGACCCTCGAACCCGGCGACGCGCTGGTGCTCGAGATCCTCGACGCCAACGAGTCGGGCGAGGCCACCATCGCCCCGATGGAGATCTCCTTCCGAGAGGGCATCCGGTGGGGAACTCGACCAGTCGGCCCGACGGTGACGGCCACCTTCCTCAGCCGTTGAGGCGCCGCTCCAGATCGTCGGCCCGCTCGGCGGCGTCGGTGATCTCCTCGCCGTCGATCGCCTGCGTGCGGTGGAACCAGGCGAGCGCGTCGGTCTCGCGCCCGGCCGCCAGCAACGTGTCCGCGTAGGCGTAGCGCAGCCGGACCACCCACGCCGCCCGGCTCTTGGAGTTCAGCGGCGCCATCTCGAGCGTGCGGAGGGCTGCGTCGAACTGTCCCAGGTCGCGTCGGGCGCCCGCTTCGACCAGGGTCATCTCGGCCTTGGCCTCGGGTGCGAAGTTGGCGACGGACGGGCTCTTGGCCAGCTTCAGGGCCTGGTCGGGGTGGCCCAGTGCCCGGTGGCAGTCGGCCATGATCGGCAGGTAGGCGGTCGCGCCGTTCATGCGCTTGGCGGCGCGGAGCTCGGCGAGAGCCTCTGCATAGTGGCCCGCGGCGTAGGCCGCCTCACCGGTGGCCTCGCGGACCACGGCCAATCGCGCCGCCCGGGCCCGGGCCGCCAGGGCGTGCTGATAGGCCGCCTCGGGATCCTCGTCGATCAGCATCCCGGCGGCCGCGAGGTGCCGGGCGACGCGGGCCGCGAGCTTCTCCGGCAGGCCCTTGAGCTGGGCAGCGACGGACCGGTCGAGCTCGCGGCCGGTGATCTCCTCGGGCAGCTCCGGACCGTCGTACTGCGCCTGGCTGGCGGACCGCTCCTGACGAGGGTCGCGATCCCGGCCGCCACTCCTGTCTCGGCCGCCGCGGGCACGCGTGTCGGACCTCTGGTCCTGGCGCTTCCCCTGGCCGGCCGGACGCCGGCCGGAGGGTCGCGACGGACGCTGGCTGCGACGGTCCTCGGCCACGGCTGTGCTCACTCCTTCGACTGGATACTGGGTCGCGCATGGCGCGAAAAAAGACGTGGAGGCCACCCAGCTGGGTGGCCTCCACGCAGTGTATGTCCGGCGGCGTCCTACTCTCCCACAGCCTCTCGGTTGCAGTACCATCGGCGCTGGCAGGCTTAACTTCCGGGTTCGGTATGGGTCCGGGTGTTTCC
>DASSJR010000157.1:0-8823 GCA_035691135.1 Nocardioides sp.
CGCCGGCGCTCGCGGCGTACCAGCACATCACCTTGGAGGAGGTGAAGTGCTGAGGGCCTGAGCGGACTTCCCAGATCCCCTGGTCGGGCTCACTCCAGTGGTCGAGGGCCGCCTCGACCAGGGTCCTGACCATCGCCCACATTCGGTCGTCGAGACGCTGATGTGCGGTGTAGAGATCGATGGCGCCGACGACCGCGCCCCAGACGTCGTGCTGTCTCTGCGTGTAGGCCGCGTTTCCGACGCGCACCGGTTTCGCGCCGTCGTACCCGGACAGGTGGTCGAGGATCCGCTCGTCGAGGACGCGTTCGCCGTCGACGCCGTACATGAGCTGGAGGGAACCGCTCTCGGCCGTGACCACGTCGACCACGAACTGGAAGAAGTCGTTGGCCTCCCAGTCGAAGCCGAGCGTGTACAACGCGGCGAGCGTGCCCGCGGTGTCGCGCATCCAGGTGTAGCGGTAGTCCCAGTTGCGGACGCCGCCCGGTGTCTCGGGCAGCGACGTCGTGGCCGCTGCCGCGACGGCTCCGCTCGGTGCGAAGGTCAGCCCCTTCAACGTCAGGGCGCTGCGCTGCAGGAGGCTTCGCCACGGGTGGTCGGGGAACCGGCCCCGGTCCAGCCAGTGCTGCCAGTGGTGGCACGTCCAGGTGAGTCGTTGGCGCGCTTCCATGAGTGTGCGAGGTGGGGGGTGCTCGCTCCATGACAGGGCGACGAATCGGCTCTCGCCCTCCTTGAGGAGTGTCCGTGCGGTGGCCACCGGGCCTTCGAACCCGACGTTGAGGTCCGTCGTCAGGCGGAGCTGGAGGGCGTGACCGTCCCCCGTGGCCATCGCCTCGTGGTAGTCGGAGCTGCCGTAGTCCCACTTCGCCTGGATCAGCCCGTAGTCGAAGACCGGGCTGCAGTCCATCCGGACCTGCACCTGGCCACTCACGCACTTGATGAGCCGCAGCAGTACGTGGTCGGCGTCGTAGTCGGTCGGCGGTCTCCGGTGCGTGTCCGAGCGATGGTCGTCGTGGTGCCACGGACCGATCAACAGTGCGTCGGTGACGACCAGCCAGCCGCCGGGCGTCCACCAGCTCGTCTCAAGCACCATCGTGCCTGGGATGTAGCGCCGGGATGACGGGACCTTGACGCCGGTCGGGCCGACCCGGAACGTCCCGGCATCCCGATCGAGGATCGCTCCGAACGCGCTGGGCGAATCCATCCTGGGGAGGCAGAGCCACTCAACTCCACCGTCCGGAGCCACGAGCGCCGTTGTCTCACAGTCGGACAGGAACCCGTAGTCCCCGATGGGCGGGAACTGCCCGCCTCGATCGAGGCCGTTGGCAGACGTGACGCTCATGCAGTCCAGTGTGATCCTCTCGCCCAGACCGGTCTAGCGGCCTTGGCCGGCCAGCCCCGGCGATCACCCCTCTGCCAGCGCGGAGGCCACCGCGGGGGCGATCTCGCGGAGGGCTCGGCCCCGGTGCGAGATGCGGTCCTTCTCCTCGGCGGTGAGCTCGGCGGAGGTGGTGCCCGTCTCCGCGTGCTCGTCGGCGACAAAGAGGACGTCGTAGCCGAACCCGCCGCCCCCCCGCAGCTCCCGGATCACCCGGCCGTGCATCTCGCCGTGCACGACGATCTCGTTGCCCGGGCTCTGGCAGAAGGCGACCGCGCAGGCGAAGTGGGCGCCGCGGCGCTCGTCGGGCACGTCGGCAAGCTGGGCCAGCAGCAGCTCGTTGTTGCGGTGGTCCTCCTTGGGCGTCCCGGCCCAGCGCGCGGACAGCACGCCGGGCATTCCGTTCAGGGCGTCCACGCAGAGCCCGCTGTCGTCGGCCAGGGTGGGCAGACCGGTGGCGGCAAGCCCGGCGCGGGCCTTGAGCAGCGCATTTCCCTCGAAGGTGGGCTGGTCCTCGATCGGCTCGTCGTAGGTCGGCACGTCGTCCAGGCCGATCACCTCGATGTCCGGCGCGTGCTGACGCAGGATCCGCTGCATCTCCTCGAGCTTCTTCGCGTTCCGGGAGGCGAGGAAGACCCTCATGACGAAGAGAGTGCCTCGCCCTGCAGCCGGGTGAGGTCGGCGCAACCCTTCTCGGCGAGCGCGAGCAACGCGTCCAGCTCGGACCGCTCGAACGCAGCGCCCTCGGCCGTGCCCTGCACCTCGACGAACTTGCCCTCGCCGGTCATCACCACGTTCATGTCGGTCTCGGCCCGGACGTCCTCCTCATAGGGAAGGTCGAGTCGCGGCACGCCGTCGATGATGCCGACGCTGACCGCGGCCACCGACCCGGTCAGTGGCTCGCCCGTCAGTGCGCCGGCGCCGCGCAGGTGAGCAACGGCGTCGG
Organism: Nocardioides sp.; assembly: GCA_035691135.1. Lineage (GTDB taxonomy): Bacteria > Actinomycetota > Actinomycetes > Propionibacteriales > Nocardioidaceae > Nocardioides. The sequence goes on from DASSJR010000157.1 coordinate 2,322, forward strand.
CGAGGGCGACGTAGGCCCCGGTGATCGCGGCCGTCCGGGTCCCGCCGTCGGCCTGTAGGACGTCGCAGTCGAGCACGATCGTGTTCTCGCCGAGGGCCTTGTAGTCGATGACCGCACGCAGGGAGCGGCCGATCAGCCGGGAGATCTCGTGGGTCCGGCCGCCGATCCGGCCCTTGACCGACTCCCGGTCCGAGCGGGTGTTGGTGGCGGCCGGAAGCATGGCGTACTCGGCGGTGACCCACCCGAGGCCGGACCCCTTGCGCCAGCGCGGAACGCCTTCCGACGCCGAGGCCGCACACAGCACGCGGGTCCCCCCGAACTCGACCAGCACCGAGCCCGCGGCGTGGTCGAGCCAGTGGCGGGTGAGCTTGACCGGGCGGAGCTCGTCGTCGGTCCGGCCGTCGGCGCGTGTGTTCATGGCGCCGACCCTAGGACACCTCCACCTGCGCTGCGGGCAGTGCGTGCTACTTGAGCTCGGCCCGCATCACCCGGACCAGTCCCGCCACGAACGGCAGGAGAATCCAGATCGCGCTGGCCGTCGCGAGCTGCGCCCACTGCTCCCCGGTCACGTCGACGCCGCTGAACAGCGGCTGCTGGGAGGTGTTGAGGTCCACCCACGGGGCGATGTCCTGGAGGGCGCTCCAGAGATTGGCCACAACCGAGAACGCGATCGGGAGCACGAAGTAGGTCACGATCGCTGCGGCCGAGTTCAGGAAGATCAGGCCGAACGCGAGGCCCTGGAGGACACCGCTGACCTGGAGGATCCCGAACTTCACGAAGTCGTCGCCGCCGATGTTGTCCCAGGCGCCTGGCTCGCCTGCGAGCACGGTGGCCAGGGCCGCGACCCCTACCGCGAGGACGATCGCGACCAGGCCGAGGATGAGGGCCGCGACCACCTTGGCCGCGATCACCTTCGGTCGTGACGGCTCGAGGACGAACGTCGTCAGGGTGGTGCGTTGCCCCCATTCGCTGGTCACGAGCAAGATGCCGAGCACCGGGAGAACGAAGCCCTGCGGGGTCGCCGTCGCCCCCATGAAGTTGAGAAAGGTGCGCTGTTCGTCCGGTGCGGCGAAGAAGAAGATCGTCACGATGGCCGCGGTGATCAGCCCGATCGCGAGCAGCAGCCACGTGCCGGCACGGGTGTCGGCCATCTTGCGCAGCTCGACACCGATCAGGCGGCCGAACGGGACCGCACTGGTGCCCGACAGGTCGAGGGTGGGTGTGGTGGTCGCGGTGGTCATGCGAGCCCTCCTGGGGTGATCTCGTCGCGCTGGGCGTCTGAGGTGAGTTCGAGGAACAGCTCCTCCAGGCCACCGTGGGCCGGGCGGAGGTCGATCAGGACAATGCCCTTCTCGGCGGCGATGCGACCGACCTCGACTGGCTCGGCCTCGACCGCCAGTCCCTCTCCGGCCACCGTCCAGCCGACCGCGTTGGCGTCGAGCGCCTGCTGCAGGCGAGTGTTGTCGAGCGCCATCACGTGGGTGCTCGTGCCCCGCTCGGCGAGCAGCGTCTTCTTGTCGCCCTGGGCCACGATCCGGCCGCGGCCGATGAGGATCATCTCGTCGGCGATCAGCTCGACCTCGTTGAGAAGGTGGCTGGAGAGCAAGACGGTGCCACCTCGCTCGGCGTAGGACTTGAGCAGCCCTCGCATCCAGCGGATGCCGGCGGGGTCGAGCCCGTTGGCCGGCTCGTCGAGGATCAGCACCGAGGGGTCCCCCAGCAAAGCGTGGGCGATGCCCAAGCGCTGTCGCATACCCAGCGAGTAGTTGCGCACCCGGCGCTTCGCCTCCGCGGGGGTCAGCGAGACCATCGCGAGCATCTCCTCCACCCTCGACAGAGGCAGGCCCATGGTCCTGGCCCCGAGGGTCAGCACCTCCCGCCCGGTCCGGCCGCTGTGCTGCGCTGAAGCGTCCAGGAGGACACCGACGTGGCGGCCCGGGTTGGGGATGTCCTTGAAGTGGTAGCCGCCGATCGTCACCTCGCCTCGGCTGGCCGGGGTGAGCCCGGCCATGATCCGCATCGTGGTGGTCTTGCCGGCTCCGTTGGGGCCCAGGAAGCCCGTCACACGACCCGGCTGGCAGGTAAAGCTGATGTCGTCGAGGGCGAGAAAGCCGCCGTACGACTTGGAGAGTCCGTCCACCTTGATCATGAGCCACATCCTGCTCCGGCTACTGCCTCGCCGCATCCGACTTGGGAATGCTCAAGCACCTACCGGGGTAGTGCCCGGAAGGAGACCTGAGCCTCCTGTCCGGAGCCTGTGGTCGCCCTAGCCTTGGATCGTGGACAAGCCCCCGCCCGAAGCCTTTCAGCCGCCGATCACGCGCTGGGGCCACGTCTGGCGGATCCTGCTGATGCTCGTGATCAGCGGCATCGTCTGGGGCACGGTTGCTGCGCGGCAGCTGGAGGACTACCCGGCCCTCTTCTGGCTCGACATCGCACTTGCCGCTCCCGCCTACGCCCTCGTCTTCTTCCGTCGGCGGTGGCCGATGACGATCGCTCTCACCCTGGCCCTGCTGGGCACCTTCTCCGGCCTGGCGGCGGGTCCGGCGACCCTGGCCGCCACCTCTGTGGCGACCCACCGCCGGTGGTGGCAGGTCGTGGTGGTCGGTGTCGCCAACCTGGCGAGCGCCCAGGTCTTCTCCCTCGTGGAGCCGACCGGGGCTCCCAAGGATCCCTACCTGCTGGTCCTGGTGGTCAACCTGACGTTCATGGCCTCCATTCTCGGCTGGGGCATGTACGTCGGCTCGCGACGCGAGCTGGTCTGGACCCTGCGGCAGCGGGCGGAGCGCGCCGAGGCCGAGCAGGAACTCAGGGTGGCGCAGGCCCGGAGCAACGAACGCGCCCGGATCGCCCGAGAGATGCACGATGTGCTGGCCCACCGCATCTCCCAGATCTCGATGCACGCGGGTGCGCTGTCCTTCCGGGAGGACCTCACGGCCGCCGAGATGCGCACCAGCGCCCGGGTGATCCAGGAGAAGGCGCACGAGGCCCTGACCGACCTGCGGGGTGTGCTGGGTGTTCTTCGCGACGACTCGGGCGAGCGCCTCGACGCGCCGCAGCCGACGTACGCCGACCTGCCGCGGCTCGTCGACGAGGCGCGCGACACCGGGCTGGACCTCGACTACGTCGACCTCCTCGACGGTGATACCCGAGCGGTGCCCGACGCGGTCGGCCGGACGCTCTACCGGATCGTGCAGGAAGGGATCACCAACGCCCGCAAGCACGCTCCCGGCGCCCGACTGAGCATCCGGGTCAGCGGCTCGCAGGAGGAAGGCATCGACATCCGGCTGTGCAACCCGGTGGGCTTCGGTCCCACCGCGACGCCCGGATCGGGGCTGGGCCTCGTCGGCCTGACCGAGCGAGCGGAACTGCGGGGTGGGCGGATCGAGCATCGCCGCGACGGGTCGACTTTCGTCCTTCACGGCTGGATACCGTGGGCGGCATGAGCAGCCCGGACGCAACCCGCGTCCTGGTCGTCGACGACGACCCCCTGGTCCGATCGGCCCTGTCGCTGATGCTGGGCGGCCAGGCCGACCTGGAGGTCATCGGCGAGGCCGGCGACGGTCGGCAGGGAGTGGACCTCGCCCGGTCGATGAGGCCCGACGTCATCCTGATGGACATCCGGATGCCGGTGCTGAACGGGCTGGACGCGACCCGCGAGCTCCACGCGGGTCCGGAGCCGCCGCGCATCATCATCCTCACGACCTTCGATGCCGACGAGCACGTCTTCGGAGCACTCGAAGCGGGCGCGGACGGGTTCCTGCTGAAGGACACTCCACCCAGCGAGATCGTCGCGGCGATCCGCCGGGTGGCGTCCGGCGACCCGATGCTGTCGCCGTCGGTCACCCGCACCCTGATCCAGCGGGTGCGCACCGACGGCGCCGGGCACCGCTCCGAGGAGGCGGAGGGACGCCTGGCAATGCTGACGGCGCGGGAGCGCGAGGTCGCCCTCGCTGTCGCGCGCGGCCTCAGCAACACCGAGATCGGAGGGGAGCTCTACCTCTCAGTGCCGACAGTGAAGGCACACGTCTCGAGGCTTTACGACAAGCTCGAGGTCACCAACCGCGTGCAGATCGCGATCCTCGTCCATGACGCCGGCCTGGCCTGAGTCCGGGTGGATCGAGCCGGCCGGGCTCAGACCTCGAACACAGCGCCAGCGGTCGCGAGCTGGATCTCGCCGTCGTACGTCGTCCGCGCCTCGGCGAGGGCGTCCTGCGGGTCGCCCCACGGCGGGACGTGGGTCAGCACCAGCCGCCGGGCCCCGCTGCGCGCCGCCGAGTCTCCGCCCTCGGCGCCGGTGAGGTGCAGCTTGGCGGGGTTCTGGTAGCGCGACGTGAACGAGGCCTCCGCCAGCAGCAGGTCGACGTCGGCGGCGACGGCATCGAGGCCGACGCACGGCCCGGTGTCACCGGAGTACCCGAGGGTCCGTCCGCCCGCCGTCACCCGGAGGCCGAACGCCGGCACCGGGTGCTCGACCCCGATCGGGTCGACGACGAACGGTCCGAACCCGACCTTGCCGTCATAGACGCGGAAGTCGAACTCCTCGTGCATGCCCGGCCGGGGCGGCAGGTCGTAGGCACGCGCCATCCGGTCGGCGGTGCCGATCGGTCCCCACACCGGGATCCTCGGCTGGTGGCCGTCCGGGTGGAACCGGCGCAGGACGTAGTAGCCGGTCAGGTCCAGGCAGTGGTCGGCGTGGAGGTGGCTGAGGAACACGCCGTCGACGGCCAGCGGGTCGACGTAACGATGCAGCGCGCCGAGGGCGCCGCTGCCCAGGTCGAGGAGGATCCGCCAGGTGCGGCCCTCGTGCTCGGACTCGAGGAGGTAGCAGCTGGCCGGCGAGTCCGGGCCGGGATAGGACCCGGAGCAGCCGACGACGGTGAGCCTCATGCCAGACCCCCGGCGAACTGGGAGGCGGAGACCAGCTCCGGTCCGAGGAACCGCTGCCCGAGGGCCTCGAAGTCGCCCGGGGTACCGGTGGTCAGGAAGTGGTACGTCGGCTCCCCGCCCGGCCGCATCAGCCCGGTCGTGGCCAGCGACTTGTACACGGCCTTGCCGCACTCCTCTGCGCTGCTGACGAGAGTGACGGTCTCGCCCATCACCAGCGAGATCACACCGGTGAGCAGCGGGTAGTGGGTGCAGCCGAGGATCAGCGTGTCGACCCGGGCCTCGATCAGCGGGTCGAGGTAGTCACGCGCAACGGCGAGCAGCTCGTCTCCCCCGGTGACGCCGCGCTCGACGAACTCGACGAACCGGGGGCAGACGCGGGTCACCAGCTCCACATGGGGAGCGGCGGCGAACGCGTCGTCGTAGGCCATCGACTCTGCCGTTGCGTGGGTGCAGATCACACCGATCCGGCCGGTGTGGCTGGCTGCTACCGCGCGCCGGGTGGCCGGGTAGATCACCTCGATCACCGGGACGTCGTACCGCTCGCGGGCGTCACGCAGGACCGCAGCGCTGGCGGAGTTGCAGGCGATGACGAGTGCCTTGACCCCCCGGTCGACCAGGTGGTCGAGGCATTCGAGGGCGTACTCCCGCACCTCGCCGATCGGCTTGGGGCCGTAGGGCTGACGTGCGGTGTCGCCGACGTAGACGATCGACTCGTGCGGCAACTGGTCGATGACGGATCGGGCCACGGTGAGACCACCGAAGCCCGAGTCGAAGATGCCGATGGGAGCATCGGCCGTCATTTCCGGCACGACACGCAAGGCTAGGTCGTCGGGCACCTCGCGTGCACATCGAATGACACGAGACGGTCATCACGTCTTGTTAGCCTCGAGGTCATGGTCCTCGCCTCCAGTTCGGTCGGCGCTGTCCTGGTGGCCGTGGCGCTCGCCGTGGCTGGCTGTGGAGACCCGTCGTCCTCGGAGGGGCAGACGACCCGGATTTCGCGGACCCCTGTCGACCGGGCGGTTCCCGGCGGACCCGTGACCCGGGTGCTCGCGGTCTCGATCGACGGTCTGCGCGCCTCGGCGATCACCCAGCTCGGACGTGCCGGGACGCCGACGCTGCACCGCCTCATGGCCCAGGGCGCGTCGACCCTCAACGCCCGCACCGAGCGGGAGATGACCGTCACCCTCCCCAACCACACCGGCATGGTGACCGGTCGCCGGATCGCCGCCTCCCAGGGTGGCCATGGCGTGAGCTGGAACGACGACCGGCGCCGGCCACCGACCATCCAGCGCGCTGCCGGCCACGACGTGTCGTCGGTGTTCCGGGTCGTCCACGACGCGAACCGCGGGACCGCGCTGTTTGCGAGCAAGACGAAGTTCTCGCTCTTCGAGCGCTCCTGGGACGTCGGCATCGACTCCTACCGGATGCGTTTCGACAACGCGCGTCTGGCGCGGATGACCCGGCGGGACCTGCTGCGGCACAACCGCGGGTTCACGTTCCTCCACCTCTCCGGCCCCGACGACGCCGGCCACGCCCGCGGCTGGAACTCACCGGCCTACCTCGACGCGGTGCGGGCCACCGACCGGAGGCTCGGTCGCATCGTGAGGAC
>DASSJR010000158.1:0-8641 GCA_035691135.1 Nocardioides sp.
CTGCACGCCATGGGTCCGGCGCAGCAGCCGACCTACCCCGACCGCGACGCGGTCGACGCCGCCGTCGCGCGGCTGCGCACGATGCCTCCGCTCGTCTTCGCGGGCGAGTGCGACGACCTCAAGGCCAAGCTCGCCGCCGTCGCACGCGGCGAGGCGTTCCTGCTCCAGGGCGGTGACTGCGCCGAGACCTTTGCCGGCGTCACGGCTGACAACGTCCGCAACAAGCTCCGGGTCCTGCTGCAGATGGCCGTCGTCCTGACCTACGCGGCCTCGGTGCCGGTCGTGAAGGTCGGCCGGATCGCCGGCCAGTACGCCAAGCCCCGCTCGTCCGACACCGAGACCCGCGACGGGGTCACCCTCCCGGCCTACCGCGGTGACGCCGTCAACGGCTTCGACTTCGTCCCCGAGGTCCGCACCCCCGATCCGCAGCGGCTGGTCGACGTCTACAACTCCTCGGCCGCGACCCTCAACCTGGTGCGGGCCTTCGTCACCGGCGGCTACGCCGACCTCCGCCAGGTCCACACCTGGAACACCGACTTCGTCCGCGACTCCGTGGCCGGGCAGCGTTACGAGCAGGTGGCCGGGGAGATCGACCGCGCGCTCACCTTCATGCAAGCGATCGGCGCCGACCCCGACGAGTTCCACCGGGTGGACTTCCACAGCAGCCACGAGGCGCTGATCCTGGAGTACGAGCACGCGCTGACCCGGATCGACTCACGCACCGGGACGCCCTACGACGTCTCCGGGCACTTCCTCTGGATCGGCGAACGCACCCGACAGCTCGACGGCCCCCACGTCGAGCTGATGCGCCACATCCGCAACCCGATCGGGGTCAAGCTCGGTCCGACGGCGACGCCGGACGACGCCCTCGCGTTGGCCGGCAAGCTCAACCCCGACAACGAGCCGGGCCGACTCACCTTCGTCACCCGCTTCGGTGCCGGCCGGATCCGCGACCGGCTGCCACACCTGGTCGAGAAGGTCTCCGCCGCCGGCGTCGAGGTTGCCTGGGTGTGCGACCCCATGCACGGGAACACCTTCGAGGCGTCGTCGGGCCACAAGACCCGCCGCTTCGACGACGTGATCGAGGAGGTCCAGGGCTTCTTCGACGTCCATCGCTCGCTCGGCACCTGGCCCGGCGGTGTCCACGTCGAGCTCACCGGCGACGACGTCACCGAGTGCGTGGGCGGCGGTGAGGAGCTGGCCGAGGTCGACCTGGCCCACCGCTACGAGTCCGTGTGCGACCCCAGGCTCAACCGGGTCCAGTCGCTGGAGCTGGCCTTCCTGGTCGCCGAGATGCTCCGCAAAGCCTGAACGACCCCGTGATCGACCTCCGCTCCGACACCGTCACCACGCCCACCGAGGCGATGCGCGCCGCGATGGCTCGCGCCGAGGTGGGCGACGACGTCTTCGGTGAGGACCCGACCGTGCGTCGGCTCGAAGAACGTGTCGCCGCGATGTTCGGTCACGAGGCTGCGTTGTTCACGCCCACCGGGTCGATGGCCAACGTGCTCGCCGTGCGCACACTGGTCGGTCCGGGGCAGGAGGTGATCTGCGAGTCGTCGGCCCATATCGCGCGGGCCGAGCTCGGCGCCCACGCTGCCTACACCGGGCTGACCATGCGCACCTGGACCGGTGAGCGCGGCCAGGTCGACCTGCCGGCGATCCAGCGCATGCACGCCCCCGACATGGGTCCTTTCTTCGTGCCCACGGCGGCGGTCTCGGTCGAGAACACCCACAACTTCGCGGGCGGGACGGTGCAGCCGCTGGACGACCTCCGGGCGCTGCAGGGCTGGGCCGTCCCGGCCGGAACACGCATCCACGTCGACGGCGCCCGGATCTGGAACGCCCACGTCGCCACCGGCACCCCGTTGGTGGACTACGGCGCGGTCGCCGACGTCATGGCCGTCTGCCTCTCCAAGGGGCTGGGTGCACCGGTCGGCTCCCTGGTCATCGGATCGGACGCGGCGATCGCGGAGTCGCGGGTGTGGCGCAAGCGGATGGGTGGCGGCATGCGGCAAGTCGGCATTCTGGCGGCGGCCGGGCTCCACGCGCTCGACCACCACGTCGAGCGGCTCGCCGACGACCACGAGCACGCCCGGCTGCTGGCCGAGGCGTGCGGGGTGGACCCGGCGACGGTGGACACCAACATCGTCGTGGTGCCCCACGACGATCCTCCGGCGTTCGTGGCCGCGGCCCGGGAGGTTGACGTGCTGCTCGCGGCGGTCGGCAAGGCCGCCGTACGACTGGTGACGCATCTCGACATCTCCCGCGACGACGCGGAGCGCGCAGCGAAGCTGCTCGGCGGCCTGCCGAGGTGAGCGGGCGTCAGGTCGGGGTGCCGACCAGGGCGAGGTCGCTGATCGCGGTGTAGTCGCGTCGCGACGGGCCGTCGCCGGGCGGGGTGACCGTGAGCAGGCGGAGCTGGACGGTCGAGGTGGTGGTGGGCTCGACCTTCAGGCGCTGGAGCCGTCTGGTCTCGGTGAGGTCCTGGGTGACCACCGACCCGTCGTCGAAGGTCCATTGCACGGCAAGGATGCGGCGGTTTCCGGCGTACCAGTCCAGCGGGTTGCCCGACGGGTCGGTGTCGGTCTTGGCGTAGCCGTTGATCAGGCCAACCGACGTCAGCCGCGTCGCTGTCGCCAGCTCGACGGTGATCGTGTCGCCGGACCCGTCGCCGGGCATCCGCCAGCAGGTGGTGGGCACGCCGTCGAGCATGTTGCGCGCTTCGTACCCGACGACGTTGCCGTCGAGGTCGGTGCTCGACGGGGCGGTCGCGGGCACGGTGGCCGTGGCTTGCGGGGTGACGTCGACCGGGGGATCCGGCTTCGGCTTCGGTTGCGCGGCCTTCTGCTGCGTCTTCCTCGGCTTGGTGGGCTTGTGCGGGGGAGCCTTCTCGGCCGTCGTGCCAGCCGGCTCACCGGCGACCAGGTTGGGATCGGACTCGTCGTCGCCGAAGAGCAGCCACGCGCCGAACACCGCGACGAGCAGCAGGGCGACGGCGCCGACCACCCAGACCAGCCAAGGTCGCTCGGGCCGTTCCGATTCGTCTGGGTAGCGCTGCTCCGGGGTCGTGGCCTGGTCGGCGAACAGGGGGAAACGGGCCGAGGCGTCAGGCGGAGGTGGCGGTGGCGGTGGGATCGGTGGAGCGGGCTGGGCGTGGCGGCCGGGTACGGCCGGCCGTTCAGCGGTGTCGGTGCGTTCGGCGGCGTGGGTGCCGCGATCGGCGGTGTCGAGGCGCTCGGCGGTGTCACTGCGCCAGAAGTCGAGGCCCGCGTCGTCGTCGACAGGAGCGCCGAGGGGGTGTCCGCAGTTGGTGCAGAACCGGCCGATGTCGAACTCGTGGCCGCACTTCGCGCAGACGGGCATGGGTGGGAACCCCCTCGGTGGACTTCCGCGGCAAGGGTAGCCAAGCGCAGACGGCCGAAGCGCTCAGCCCCGGCGGACCCCTCGCTCGCGTCCGCTCGACCGGCCAGCGGATGGACGTCGTGGATCCAGCCCTTGCTCACACGGCGATGTGGGGTACCTCGGCCTCGACCTTGCGTCGCGGCACCAGCTCCACGACCAGCATCGCGGCGACCACCATCCCGCCGCCGAGGATCAACCGAAGCGTCGGGTCCTCGCCGCCGGCCAGCACCGCGAAGAGAGCCGCGAACACCGGCTCCATGCTCATGATGATCGCGCAGCGGGTGGGCGCGAGATGGGCCTGCGCCCAGGTCTGGGCCAGCAGTGCCAGCGACCCCGCGAACGCCGCCATGTAGAGCACCGCCAGCCAGTCGCCCATGGTCTGCGGAAGGACAACCCCGCCGGGAACGGACGCCACCAGGCAGATCACCGCGATCACGATGATCTGCAGGATCGACATCCCGATCGCCTCGGCCGGCTTCGACCAGGCACCCAGGCCGACGATGTGGAGGGCGTAGATCATTGCCGCCACCAGGGTGATCGCCTCCCCGTAGCCCACCGCAAAGCCCTGCAGGGTGAGTACCGCCAGTCCCGCGGTCGCGAGGGCGACGGCGCCCCAGGTCATCCTGGTGATGCGGGAGTGGAGGATCAGCGCCGCGAACAGGGGCGTCGCGACGACGTACATCCCGGTGATGAAGCCGGACACGCTTGCGGCCGTGTGCGCCAGGCCGGCGGTCTGCAGGATCTGGGCAACGCCGTAGAGCGCGCCGAGGACGAGCGCGTGCTTGCGCGCGTCCCTGGACAGGCGGCCGAGCGCCCGGGGAGCCACCAGCACGAGCAGGACCGCCGCGATGGAGAACCGGACTGCCAGGAAGTCGAGGACCGGCACCCGCTCCAGCAGGTCCTTGATCAGGAAGAAGGTCGATCCCCAGACAGCGGTGACACTGAGCAGGAGCAGCGCGGCGAGCAGGGACGTACGCCGGGTGATGATCACGACGAGCGTAGTCGTTTGAGGAGGTTGATCTGACCGTCGTCGACGTCGCGGGAGCCGGGGGTCTCGAGGATGAACGGCACCCCGGCGGTGGCCGGGTGGGCGAGCAGCTCCGCGAACGCCTGGACCCCGATGTGTCCCTCGCCGATCTTCTGGTGACGGTCGCGGAAGGCGCCGCGCACGTCCACGGAGTCGTTGGCGTGGACCAGTCGAAGGCGTGCCTCACCGCCGATCTCGACCACGCGGTCGAGGGTGGCGGCGGCTCCGCCCGGCTGGTCGAGAGGAGCCCCGGCGGCGAACACGTGGCAGGTGTCGAGACAGAGACCGGCCTTGGGGTGGAAGTCGAGCGCCGCCAGATAGGGCTCGAGGTCGTCCACGCCGGCGCACAGCGACCGTCCCTGGCCCGCGGTCGGCTCCAGCAGCAGCCAGGGCGCGCTGTCGCCGGCTATGGCGCCCAGGATCGGCATCAGCCCGTCGCGTACCCGCCGCATCGCGGCGGCGTACTGCTTCTCGCTCCCTGTGGGGTCCACGAACGACCCGGTGTGCACCACCACCCCCTCGACCCCGAGCTCGGCGGCGCGTCTCAGGTTGTGGGCGATGCTCGCGACCGACTTCTCCCAGGTCGCGGGCGTGGGGGAGCCGAGGTTGACGAGGTACGGCGAGTGGATGAAGGTCCGCATGCCGCGCTCGGCCGTGGCCTTCCGGAACCTGGCGTCCTCGTCGCGGTTCCCGGCCGAGTTGGCCCACCCGCGCGGGTTGCCGGCGAAGATCTGGATGGTCTCGCAGCCCAGCTCGTCGGCGCGCGCCACCGCCCCGGCGACCAGACCCTTGCCGACCACGACGTGGGTCCCGATCGGGTTCCTCGGGGATGGGTCGGGCATGCGCGGCACGCTAGCGGGCGCGGCTCAGACCGGCGGCGGCAGTCCGGGCGGCGCCTGGGACCGGTAGGTGTGGCCGGTCGGTGTCGTGATCTCGACCGTGTCGCTGCCGGGCCGGGGATCGGTGACCCGGCTGCGCCATCCGGGGAGCTCCTTGACCAGGTTGTGGGCCTCGCACAGCCCTTGGCCGTTGGCCTGAGTGGTCGGGCCACCATCAGCCCTCCGCGTGACGTGATCGTGGTCCGCAATCGCCCCGTCGCACCGCGGATGGCGGCAGTGGTGGTCGCGGGCGTCGAGGAACCGGGCGTCCTCGGCGCTGAAGCGACGCCTCCGGGGATCGCGGTCGGTCACCACGCCGGTGACCGGGTCGACGAAGATGGACGCAACACCGGGGCGCATCTGAGCGTCGCGCCAGCTCGCGCGCGGTTGCGGCCGGAACAACGGACTCCCCGATGCGTCCCGGGCGCTCCGAGGCGCCGACCAGGGTGTCGGGCGTCATCACGAGCTGGATCTCCGCCGCCACCGTGTCCACAGTGGCCTGGCCGGTGAGCCGTTCGACGAACAGGTCGGCCATGATCTGGGATTCGGTGCGCTCGTCACCGGCCGACTTGGTGGCCTTGGCCGCGGCGCGAAGGCTGGCCCAGCAGGCGACTCCCTGCTCGACCCCCAGGAGGCCGGTCACGTAGGTCATCGTGTCGGGCGTCGGCCGAATCGTCACCCGCCGGTCATCCTTGCCCTTCGAGGCGCGGCGTACGGCGGCTGAGGGGTCGAGCTCGTTGGCGAGCGCTCGGGCGGCACCCTCGACCCGGCGCGGAGTCAGCCCAAGGACCCGCGGCTGGGCGATCTCGCCGGTCGCCGTGTCGACCCTCAGGGCGGAGAGCCGCTCGTCGACCGTCTGACGGTCTTCGACGGAGAGGATCGCGGTCTCGCGAACCAGCACGGTGGCCGTCCACTCGTCGACCGAGCCGCGTGTCAGCAGCGCCATGGTGTGGGGCATCTCGGCCATCGCCGTGGCGAAGCCGAGGTGTCTGGCTCCTTGCGATGCCGGGCAACCCCGCGCCAACGCGACCTGGTCGGCGATGCCGCGACCGCGCATCCTGCGGCTGACACCGTGGGCATCCTGCTGGGCGAGCTGGGAGGTCTCGAACTCGACGGTGATCCGCGCCTGCGCCGCCGCCGCCGCCGCACCCTTGATCTCCTCGAGCTGCCGAAGCAGGTCGATCCGGTGAGCGTCGACCAGCACGCCCTGTGCACCCGGGTCACCCGCGATCTCGGCCAGTTCGTCGAGCATCGCCCGCAGTCGCGCGACCTCCGCGTGCTCCCGAACCGCGCGCACGCGGCGGCGTAGGGCTGGATCTCGGCCTGCGTCTCGGTCATGAGAGAAGTTCACCGAAGACCACCGACACTCCCGCCGCGCGTTTCCGATCGCTGTGGAAAGCGACGACCCGATCCCTCACCGGTTCGGTGGCGCACGGCAGGGCTAGCCTCTATCCATGGCCCTCGAGGGGTGTGGAATCGGACGGGCAGCCCTGCGGGCGGCCTACTACCTCCAGCTCGCGCACGAACCCGCGATGCAGGCCGAGTACGCCGAGGGGTCGGAGGTGGACGAGGTCTACTTCACCGTTCCGGGCGGACCGAGCGGCGTGTGGGATCGTCGCTACCGGCTCACGATGGACGCGGCCGGTCTACCCGTCGTCGACCAGGTGGCCGGCCCACCCGAGACGACGCACTGATCCTCCGCCGGGCAAGAGTCGAGCCGCTGGCGTCTCGGGTCACCAGCGGCTCGACAACATGAACCTTAGGCAACGCGCCACGCCGTACGCACCTGTTTTGAGGAGACCTTGACGAAGACGTCTAGGCCGGGTGCTCAGCTCAGAGGGCCGACCTACACGATCGCTCCTCGCGGCGATACCTCGATACTTGCCACGCCGCGAGAGAAGATCGCGACCAGCCGGTCGCCGTGGCGGCAGCGGAGGACACCCGTCTCCGTCCTCATCTCCTCGACCACCTGATCGATGAGCGCAACCTCGTCGTCCTGATCGGGATCCTCGTAGGTCAGGTCAGTGTTCTCGCCACCGAGGAGCCGGACCCGCAGCACGATCGTTGCCATCTCCGAAAGGTAGTACGACCAGGCCCCTGCCGGCGCCTCGCCTGCCGGACTTGCGGAGCGTAATGTCGACGTCAGCCCACTCACCTCCGTCAAGGGGACACCATGCCCTCCTCGGCCCCAGGATCGTCCCCAGCGCCCATCCCGGGATGGGCTCTGCAACAGGCAAAGGAAGAGTTGTACGACGTCAGGGAGACCGAGGCGATCGCGCAGCGCGCGCGAGAGATCGCGCGCCAGGCTCAGGAGCGGGAGGACGAACGGCACGACGAGTACGACGATCCTGACGAGGGCGGGGAGGGCTGACAGCCAGACCCTCCGTGGGCAGCCCCGCTGATCCCGGGTTGTGGGCGTTCCACACCAGCATCAAGGATGATGAAGCGTGCGTGACATGTGGCGACGGAGGCTGGGTCGCACGACGACACGGCTGCGTAACGACGGCCGTGCGGCGGTCCTGTGGTCCCTGCGGATCACGATCGCCGCGGTCGCGAGCTATGTCGTGGCGTTGCTGTTCCTCCCGGGTGCGCAGCCACTGCTCGCACCGCTGACCGCGATGCTGGTCGTCCAGGTCACCCCGGTCTCGCTTCTCGCCAGCGGTCTCGACCGGGTGGTGTCTGTGGTGACCGGCGTGGCCCTGGCCGTGGGATTTGCTGCTGTCCTCCCGCTCGAGTGGTGGAGCCTGGGCCTGCTGATCTTTGTCTGCATCACGATCGGTCAGGCGCTACGCCTGCGCTCGAACCTCATCGAGGTCGCGATCAGCGGCATGCTCGTGCTGGGCGTCGGTTCGTTGAGCGCCGAATCCGCAGCCTGGCAACGGATCGCGGAGACCCTGGTGGGTGCCGCCGTGGGTATCGCGGCAAACCTGCTGTTCCCTCCCAGGATCGCGAGTACGGACGCTGCGCGGGCCATCGACGGCCTGTCGGACTCGATGAGCGACCTGCTCAACGGCGCCGCCGAGGAGCTCACCGAGCTCGTGGCCGAGGAGCGTGACGTGGCGTCGGCCGCCAGGACGTGGCTCGACGAGGCCCGCAGGATCACCCACCACGACATCCCGCGGGTTGGTTCCGCCCTCCTCCACGCCGAGCAGGGACGGAAGCTCAACGTGCGCGCCGTCGGCACCCCCAACGTCGGGCCGGGCCTGCGCCAGGGGTTCGAGGCACTCGAGCACTCCGCGGTCGCCATCCGCTCGATGTTCCGAGCAGTGGTGGACGCGACATCGGAACCGACGTGGCTGGAGGACGACGGTGCCGACGACGTTTTGCTCGG
>DASSJR010000159.1:0-20659 GCA_035691135.1 Nocardioides sp.
TCGCCGGTGACGTTCATGACCGGCGAGCCGTACTGCATGGTGCCGAGCTTGTCGACGGTGGCGAAGGACGTGCCGGCGTAGTTGGCTTCGTAGCCCAGGGCACGGTCCAGCTCGGTCGCGTGCCCGATCGACTCGTGGATGGTCAGCCACAGGTTCGAGGGATGGATGACCAGGTCGTAGTTGCCGGCCTCGACGCTGGGTGCCTTGAGCTTCTCGGCCAGCAGCTCGGGAACCTGCTCGATCTCGTCGTCCCAGTCATAGGTGCCATCGGTGAGGTACTCCCAGCCGCGGCCCACCGGCGGCGCGATCGAAGCCATCGAGTCGAAGGTGTCGGCCCCCGTCCCCATCGCCTCGAACCCCGGCTGCAGACGGATCCTCTGCTGGGTGGTGCGCGTGCCGGTGAGGTCGGCATAGAACTTGTTCTCCTGCACCTGGAGCAGGTAGGCGGTGGCGTGGTCGACTGCCGCGCCGGTTCGCAGGCGGTTGGTCCAGTCGATCAGGAGGGCGGACTTGTCGGAAGTGGGGACCTCGAACGGATTCACGTCGTAGGACGAGATCCAGGTGACGTCGTCGTGGACAGGCTCTGGCGCCAGCTCCACCGGAGCGCTGGTCATGGCGGCCGCGACCCTGGCCACCTCGATCGCCCGCTCGGCGACGGCCACGGCGGACTCGGGGGTCAGCACCACGCCGGAGGCGAATCCCCAGGCACCACGGTGGATCACCCGGACCGCGAAGCCGAGGTCCTCGGTGTCGCCGGCACCCTGGAGGACCCCGTCACGGACGCCGAGCTGCTGGTAGCGAACGCGCTCGAAGCGGAAGTCGGCGTGGCTCACCCCGAGCTCCCCGGCCCGGCCGAGCGCGGCGTCGGACAAGGTCCGGAAAGGCAGGTCCAGGAAGGTCGGATCGATGGCATTGACCATGAGGGCGAACCTATCCGACGTGGACGGCGCGCACCGCGGAGCCGTGGCGTCGCTTCTCGACGTGCAGCTGGGTGGGGATGCGTTCGCGCAGGTGGGCCACGTGGCTGACCACCCCCACCACGCGGCCACCTTCGCGGAGCGTGTCGAGGGTGTCCATCACGTCATCCAGGGTCTCGGCATCGAGGGTGCCGAAGCCCTCGTCGACGAACAGGGTGTCGAGGTCGGCGCCACCGACCTCGTGGGCGATGACGTCGGCCAGGCCCAGGGCAAGCGCCAGGGAGACCACGAACGTCTCGCCCCCGGACAGCGTGGCCGGGTCGCGGGCCTCCCCGGACCATTCGTCGCGGATCAGCAGGCTCAGGCCGCCGCGGTTCTCACCCGCCCCCCGTCCGCCCGTGTGCTCCAGGGCGTAGCGTCGGTCGCTCATCCGCGAGAGCCGCAGGTTGGCCGCCTCCACCACCTGCGCGAGCCGGGACGCCAGCACGTAGCCGGAGAGCCGCATCCGGAGCCGGTTGTCGGGGGAGGACCCGTCGACGAACGCCGCCAGCCGGGTGACCAGGTCGAGCTCGGCTCGCAGCGGTGACCAGGCCTCCAGTGCCTCTCTGAGCTGGTCTCCGAGCCCTGTCACCCGCTCCGTCCTCGTGCGGGTGACGTCGGCCACGGTGGCGGCCGCGGCGAGCTCGTCGACGGCCCGCTGGTGGTCGGCCTCGAGAGCAGGGACGTCGGGCGCCGGGAGCCTCGCCTGCTCGCGCAGCGCCCGGTCGGCCAATGTCGCGTCGACGCCCGCCACGGCCTGCTGGTGTGCCTGGATCTCTCCTTCGAGACGGGCAAGGACCTGGGGCTCGAGCGCCGCGTGCAGGGCTGAGTCGGCATCGTCGAAACCCGCGGCCATCGCCACCTCGGTCAGCTGGGCGCGGGCCGCCGCGGCTGCCGTGTCGCTGCGGCGCGCCTCGTCGCGGGCGACGATGGCCCGGGTGCAGGCGTCGGCCACCTCGTCGTGGTGGGCCGCGAGATCGGTGAGGGTCTCGCAGCCGGTCTCGCGGAGGTGGTCGGAAATCTCGCGCTCGATGGCAGCGAGCTCCAGCCGTTGGCGCGCCAGGGTCGTGGTCGCGACCGCCAGCTCGTGGGCGACCTCCTCGCGCCGGCTGGTGAGCTCGGCCTGACGGGTCTCGGCGGCGAGGAGGCGCGCCTGGTGATCCGCCGCGGACTCAGCCATCTCCGCGAGCCGCTGGAGCCCGGTCTCCGCGGTGACCAGCTCGGCCTGGAGGACCGCGAGGTCCCCGTCGGCGGCGGACCGGGCTGCCTCGAGCCGGGCGGTGAGCTCGCGCACGCGGAGCTCGTGGGCGTGGCGGGTCGCCTCGGCGTCATCGACCTGCTTGCGGGCGGCCTTCTCGACCCCGGCGCCCGGGGCGCCCGCGTCGGCACGCGCGGGCCTGGGGTGGTCGGCGGACCCGCACACCGGACAGTCGTGGCCCACGACGAGTGCGCCGGCGAGCTCGGCGGCGATGCCGCGGATGCGCGCCTCCTGGATGTGGAGCCACGTCTCCTTGAGCTGCTGTGCATCGTCGACTGCCTGCCGGTGCAGCTCAGTGGCCTCGGTCAGCTCTCCGGCGAGCCGGACCGCCAGCCGCGCGGCTTCCTGCCGCTTGCGCAGCGAACCGACCTTGTGGTCGAGGCCGGGCAGGTCTCGCTCGGCATCGCGAGCCCCGGACGCGCGCTCACGGAGCTGCACCAGCTGCTCGGGAAGGTCGGAGAGCAGGTGAGTGAGCTCGTCGCACTCGACGGCGAGCTGTCGTTGGCGGGCGGAGACGTCGTGCACCTCTTCCTCCAGGACGCCGAGGGCCACCTCTCTCGGAAGCAGCGCCCGGGCGTCAGCTGCAGCGGCGACGGCCCGGTCGCGCAGTTCGACCAGCAGGAGATCGTCGAGGTCGGCTGCTGGGGCCCGCACACGGACGGCCGCCGCCCGGGTGCGGGTCTCGCTGAGCTCGTGGGCGCACCGGGCCGCGTCGGCCTGCTGATCGGCAACCCGGCCAAGGGGGAGGACCTCGGCGGCTCGCCGGGCCCGCGAGAGCCGTTGGACCTGCTGGGCGTGGTCGGGGGCCGCGGACGCGAGCTGGTCGCGCCGGGCGAGAGCGCCGGCATGGCGCGCCTGCGCATCCCGCAGCCGCCGCGCCTGTTCGAGGTGGTCGCGTGCTGCCGCCTCCTGGCGGACGGCAGCGTGGCTCCGGGTGAGCGCGTCGTCCGCCGACTCCTCGGCGGCCTGTCGCCGGCTGGCTGACCACTGAAGAATCGCACCCGTCTCGGCGACCGGGCCGAGCTCGTGGAGATCCCATTCTTCGGGAACGGAGGCGGAGGCGGCCTCGCTGAGCCGACTCACGAGTCCGGCCACCCGGTCGTGGTGGATCTTCGAGTCGCGGCGCAGGGACCGCCGCCGATCGGCGAGCCATCGCTCGACGTCCTCGAACCGTGTGGTCCGGAACAGCTGCTGCAGGAGCTTGTGGCGCTCCTCGGACCTCGCTCGCAGGAACGCCTGGAAGCGGCCCTGGGGGAGCAGCGCCACCTGGCAGAACTGGTGGAGGTTGAGGCCGACGAGATGGGTGATCTGGTGACCGGCTTCGTCGAGCCGGGTCGAGAGTGGGTGCCAGGTCTCCTCGCGCCGCTCGCAGAGCCTGACCGAGGCCTGCTGGGTGGTGGTGCCGGTGCCGCGCCGCTTGGGCCGCTGCCAGGCGGGGGAGCGGACGATGCGGAACCGGCGGCCAGCCAGCGTGAGCTCCAGGGTGACGCGCGGGGTCTCGCCGTCGGCAGCGAGGTCGGCCCGCAGTCGCTTGGCGCTCTGCCGGTCACCCGGCACCTCGCCGTAGAGGGCGAAGCAGACGGCGTCGAGGATCGAGGTCTTCCCGGCACCGGTGGCGCCGGTGAGCAGGAAGAGACCGGCCCCCGAGAGCGCGTCGAAGTCGACCACGACCGGATCGGGGAACGGACCGAAGGCCTCGATCTGCAGGTGGTGGAGGCGCACTAGTCCGGCTCCGCGGAGAGCAGTACGTCGAAGTCGGGATCCTCGCAGCACGCGTCACAGGCTTGGAGGAGGACCGCGGACTCGGCCTGCGTGGCGGGAGCGCCGCGCAGGTCGGCGACGAAGCCCAGGGCGATCTCGTGGTCGGTCCGCCCCCGGGTGCGGGCAGTGGGGGCACCCGCGTCGCGTGGACGGGTGGGTTCGAAGGCGAGGACCAGGGTGTGGGGGAAGCGTCGCCGCAGCTGGTCCATGGCCTGGAGGGGGCGGGTGTCGTCGGTCAGGGTCGCCTGGACCCAGGCCGACTCGTGGCGTGTGAGGGACGGATCGGTGAGGAGGGTCTCGAGCTCGCCCCTGATCCGCGCGAGCGGCCGGGGGACGGGTGCGTCGATGAACTCGGCCGATCGCATCCCGGCCCCATCGAGGTCGACCAGCCAGCTGCCCTTGCGGTGGCGGGCCTCGGAGAACGAGTAGGCCAGGGGGGACCCGCTGTAGCGGATCGTGTCGGACAGGGTGTGACGGCCGTGCAGGTGACCCAGGGCGGTGTAGTCGATGCCGTCGAACATCGAGGTCGGCACGATCGAGACGCCTCCGACGCTGATGTCGCGCTCGGACTCGCTGGCCTCGCCGCCGGCGACGAAGGCGTGGGCCAGGACCAGCGACCGGGTGTTGGGACGCCGCGCGAGATCGGCACGCACCCGGGACATGGCCTCGCCCAGGGCCGCCTCATGGGAACGGTGGGACAGGCCCCACGGCTCGCGCAGGGAGTCAGGGTCGAGGTAGGGGAGCCCGTAGACGGCGACCGGCCCGTGCTTGTCCTCGAGGAGCACGGGCACACCGGACGACGTGGCGTCGGTGCGGATGAAGACACCCGAGGCGTCGATCAGCCGGGAGCCGAACCCGAGGCGCTGGGCGGAGTCGTGGTTGCCGCTGGTGACCACGACCTGTGCGCGGGACGAGGCCAGCCGGGCGAAGGTGTCGTCGGCCAGCCGGACCGCCTCGACCGGCGGCAGGGCGCGGTCGTAGACGTCACCGGCCACCACCACCAGGTCGACCCGTTCGGAGTCGACCACGTCGAGCAGGTGGTCGACGAACGCCGCCTGGTGCCTGAGCAGGCCTTCGCGGTGGAAGGACCTGCCCAGGTGCCAGTCGGACGTGTGGAGGATGCGCACGGCACGAACGTAGAAGGACCCACCGACACCGCGATGGACCCACGCCGCGCGCCGGCCTCAGGAGCGCCCGCTCACCCCTGGAGGGTGAGCGCGAACTGCACTCCTCCGTTCTGGTCGACGGCGGCGTCGAGCACCTTGTCGTCGAGCTGCAGGTTGGCAGCCTCGTCGAGGTAGATGGTGGCGCCATCCTGCTCGACGACCTCGTCACCCGGCTCGGCGGCCGCGGCGGGCTCGACCTCGAACGAGGGCTGGTCGGCGCTCTCGCTCGTGATCCGGAGCCCGGCGGCCTCCGGGATCTGTGCGGAGATCTCCTTGACGATCGTGCTGGCGTTGTCGGTGAGAGTGAGCATGGGCTCGCTTCCGATTGCGGTCAGTACCCCTCCACCGTGTCGCAACCGGCCGTCGTACTCAAACCGAGGCGTGGCCCGTTATCCGAGCTGCCCCCTGATCGCGCCGTCCGGGAACCTCGTGTTGTGCACGTTGACGTAGAAGTTCTGCGGGTTGTTCAGGATTCTGGCCAAGAGCCTCTCCCGCACCTGCACGCAGGCGGCGGAGTCACCGTCAGTCGGCGCCCTCAGCTCCACGACAGGCGGGTTGGCCACGCCGACTGCGCCTGGGTGGATGTGGGCCGCGGTGGCCGGCCCGATCCGGTCCACGATCAGGACGTAACACAGTGCCGTGGGATCGCTCGTGTTGGCGAAGAAGCGTGCGTCACCGATTCCGTTGGGGTCGGCGGGCTGCGTCTCCTGGGCGCCGACCATCTGGACCGCGATCTCCGTGGTCTGGAAATCGGTCGGTGTCGTCGCCTGGGACGAAGACGTGAGCGGGATCGCGATCGCGATCGCGGCCGCCGTTCCGACTCCGGACAGGATCAGGTTCCGCTTGAATGAGGTCATCGAGCGTTCTCCCTAGGTAAAGTCCCCCCTCCTTTGGTACGCCGCCGAATCCTCGTTCGATATGGCTAGACCGGGTGAACCTTCAACTAGGGGTACCGGACGCACCGCTCCTCGGAGGTGAACCCGTAGAGGTGCAGTCCGCTGCGCTCCGCGAGGCGTACGGCGAGGCTCGACGGGGCTCCGACCGCCACCAGCGCCCCCACCCCGGCGGCGACGGCCTTCTGCACCAGCTCGAACCCGGCCCGGCCGCTCACGACGAGGCAGGCCTCGGCCGGGGAGAGGCCGGCCAGCACCCGCGACCCGGTGACCTTGTCGACTGCGTTGTGCCGTCCCACGTCCTCGCGACACACCAGCAGGTCGCCGTCCACGGTGGCCAACCCGGCGGCGTGCACCCCACCGGTTCGGGAGAAGACCTGCTGTTGTTCGCGCAGCGATCCCGGGAGCCGGCGCACGACGTCGGGCCGGGGGCGTGGCCCCGACCAGGGACTGGCCTGCGGAACGTCGAGTGCCTCCGCGACCGAGTCCTTGCCACAGACCCCGCAGGCCGACGAGCCCGACGAGTGGCCGGCGTGCCGGTGTCCCGGATCCCTGACCGGGGGAGCGGACAGAGTCACGGTCACGACGTTGAACTCTTCCTCGGGTTCGAGCTCGGCGTCCACGCAGTAGGCGACTCCCTGGATCGAGTCCGGTCCGGCGATGCCCTCGTGCACCAGCCAACCGGCGGCGAGCTCGAAGTCGTGGCCCGGAGTCCGCATGGTGACCCAGACCCGGTGGGCGGGCACGCCGGGCCAGGCCAACCGGATCTCGAGGGGCTCCTCGGTCGCGAGCCGGTCCTCGTGCCGGACCTCGCGGTCCGGGGTCAGCTCGCGCACCGAGACCCGGACCGTCGGCCCGGGCCGACGAGCACGGGAGCTGCTAGTGGCCACTCCGACACCTTAGAAGTCGTGCTGCAAATGCCACGCGGTGAGTGCCCGTTGCCACTAGGTTCAGGGGGCCGCGGACCGGAGGCAACCAACATTGCTCCCAGGACGTCCTACGCACTTCAGGGGGGCGTCCGATACGCCCGAACTCGGGAAAGGGAGTATCAGCATGTTCTCAGTCGTTCGTGCGCGCGGCCGCGTCGCGGCCTCGCTCGCCGTGTCGCTTGGCCTGATGGCCACGGCCGGCGCCGTCACCACCAGTCCGGCTCAGTCGGTGGAGCCGGCGGGCGACTGCCCGTCGGCGTACCCGCTGGCCGACGTGATCGCGGCCGTGGACGCCGGGCAGGAGATCCCCGTCGAGGGAAAGACGGTGTCCAGGGGCACGGTGCCCGAGCAGTTCACCGGCACAGTCTTCGGAGTCATCGACGACGGAATTGCGCCGGGTGTGGACATGATCATGGCCGAGCTGAGCTCCGACGCGCTGACCAAGGCCGGCGGCGTCTGGTCCGGCATGTCCGGATCGCCGGTCTACGACCCCGCGGACGGTCGGCTCATCGGCGCCGTCTCCTACGGCCTGTCGTGGGGACCCTCTCCCATCGCCGGCATCACTCCGTACGCGCAGATGGCCACGCAGCTCGCGGCCGACCCCGGCGTCCAGCCAGCACGTCAGGTCGATCTCAACCAGGTGCAGGTGGCCCAGGTCGCAGCGGAGTCCTCGGCCACGCCGAGTGAGGCGGGGGAGGGCTTCAGCCGGCTGCGGATGCCGCGATCCCTGACGGGCATGGGCGGCGAGCGGCTCGCCTACGCCACGAGCCAGCAGCCGCCGCACGGCAAGGCGCGCCCCTACGTCCGGAAGTACGCGGCGACGGTGAACGGGGCCCGCGCCAGCGCGGCCGAGGCCACGGACCTCGTGGCGGGCGGCAACCTGGCGGCGACGGTCGCCTACGGCGACCTCACCATGGGCGGGGTGGGAACCGTGACCGCGGTCTGCGGTAACCGCCTGGTCGGCTTCGGCCACCCCATGACGTTCTCCGGCCAGACCAGTCTCGGCCTGCACCCGGCCAGCGCGGTCTTCGTGCAGCCCGAGTCGCTCGGAGCGCCGTTCAAGGTTGCCAACATCGGGGCCCCGGTCGGCACCATCGACCAGGACCGGACCGCGGGGATCAGCGGCTTCCTCGGGAATCTGCCCGACACCATGGACGTCACATCGAGCCTGACCTACGGCAGCAAGTCCAATGACATGGTCACCAGCGTGTCGCTCCCGACGTTCAATGCGGACATGACGTTCTACGAGCAGCTGGCCAACCACGACGCCGTGCTCGAGTCCTACGGACCGGGTTCGGAGGATCAGAACTGGACGATCACCGGAACGGACAACGGCACTCCGTTCTCGCTCGGCTTCGCCGACATGTACGCGTCTGACTACGACATCGCCTTCGAGTCGCCGTGGGACGTCGCCGACGCGGTCTACGCGTTGAGCCAGATGTCCGGCGTGGACGTCGACACGGTGGAGATCAACGGCGAGATCGCCGACGACCACTCCACCTGGCGCGTGGTGCAGGTCCAGCAGCGGCGTGGCGGGAAGTGGGTGACCCTCGCCCGGCGGAAGCCCGCCATCGTGGCGTCTGGTGGGACCCTCAACCTGCGGGCCGTCCTGGAGAACGGCACCGAGGACCGGACGATCCCGCTGTCAATGCACATCCCCAGGCGGGCGACGCGCGGAGAAGGGATGCTGATGGTCGCCGGTGGCGGCTCATCCTGGGACTGGCTCGGCGGAGCGGACACCGTCGACCAGCTCGAGAAGAAGCTGTCGACCGTGACTCGCAACGACCAGGTCGAGGGTCGGCTGTTCATCGAGTCGCGCCACCACTCCTTCGAGCGGCAGGACGCCAGCGACCGCACCGGTGCGGTCGTCATGGGCCGGCGCATGGCCGGTCTGGTCCTGCGCTGACCGACCCCATGTGAGGTACGGCGGCCCGGGTTCGCGCCCGGGTCGTCGTACGTCCTGGGAGTGCCGCGAATCACGTCCTCGACAATGGGCTTTCGGCCGCGGCGGACCACTAGGGTGTAAGAGTCACCAATGCGGCGACGGATATTACACACTCAGCTGGTCCGCGACCCGGGCCGAGAGGATGATGCTCCATGAACACGCAGTTGCACCTGGCCGCCGGAATCGTCCAAGGACGAGTCCACACGGATCAGGACCCAGTGCTGCTGCGCACCGTGGAGCTCGCCCGGAAGCAGTCGCGTCGCGACCGCCGCGGAAAGCGCCGGCGCCGGTCCCGCTGAGCCGGGGGAGCGGTCTGGCAGGCTGACCCGCATGGATCCCGAGACTCTCCGCAGCATCGACCTCACGCGCACCGGCGAGGGTGCCTACCAGGCCACGAACCGGCGCGGGGGAGTGCTCCCGGTCGGCTCCGGCGAGGGCAGTGACTTCACGCCCGTGGAGCTCCTGCTGGTCGCCATCGCCGGCTGCAGCGCGATCGACGTCGACCTGATCACCGGCAAGCGGGCCACTGCCGAGAAGTTCGACGTCCACACCGAGGGACACAAGGTCCGCGACGAGCAGGGCAACCACCTGGTCGGCCTCAAGGTCACCTTCGACGTCACCTTCCCGGAGGGGGAGGGTGGCGATCGGGCCCGGGAGATGTTGCCCCGGGCACTGCAGCAGACCCGCGACCG
This sequence comes from Nocardioides sp., assembly GCA_035691135.1. Lineage (GTDB taxonomy): Bacteria > Actinomycetota > Actinomycetes > Propionibacteriales > Nocardioidaceae > Nocardioides. The sequence continues at coordinate 9,601 of DASSJR010000159.1, forward strand.
GCTCTGCTCGGTGGGGCGCACGGTCGCCATCGGCGAGCCCATCGAGTACGTCGAGGCGTGAACATGTCGGTCGACGTCACCGTCGAGACCCGGATCGCGCGCCCGGTAGCCGAGGTCGCCGCGTTCGCCGGCGATCCGGGCAACGCCCCGTCGTGGTACGTCAACATCGACTCGGTGCGTTGGCAGACTCCGCCGCCGGTCCAGGTCGGATCCCGGATGGACTTCGTGGCGTCGTTCCTCGGGCGGCGGATCGAGTACACCTACGAGGTCGCCGAGCTGGTGCCGGGGGAGCGGCTGGTCATGCGCACCGCGCAAGGGCCGTTCCCGATGCAGACGACCTACACCTGGGAGCCGGCGGACGGCGGCACCCGGATGACGCTGCGCAACAACGGCGCCCCGAGCGGATTTGCCCGCGTCGCCACTCCGGTGATGGCGCTGGCGATGCGCCGGGCGATGACCAAGGACCTCGCGGCCCTCAAGCGGAGGCTCGAGACCTGATGCGCCGGCCCCACCGCCGGCCGCCGTGGACCGCGGTTCCGCGCCAGGACGGCCGCACGGTCGTGGTCACCGGCGCCACCAGCGGCATCGGGCTGCAGACCGCCCGGATCCTGGCCGCCTTCGGTGCCCACGTCGTGCTGGCGGTACGCAACCCCGAGAAGGGCGCGGCGGTGGCTCGTGAGCTCCGCGGCAGCACCGACGTACGACGTCTCGACGTCTCCGACCTGGCTTCCGTGCGGTCCTTCGCGGCGGAGACCGGACGGGTCGACGTCCTGGTCAACAACGCCGGGATCATGGCGGTCCCGCTGGCGCGGACCACTGACGGCTTCGAGAGCCAGCTCGCCACCAACCACCTGGGACACTTCGCCCTGACCAACCTGCTGCTGCCGAAGCTGACCGACCGGGTCGTGGTGATCGCCTCGGCCGCCCACCGATCGGGCAGCCTCGACCTCGACGACCTGAACTGGGAGCGTCGGCCCTACCGGCCCTATGCCGCCTATGCACAGTCCAAGCTCGCCAACCTGCTGTTCATGGCAGAGCTGCAGCGGCGGCTCACCGCGTCCGGATCGACCCTGCGGGCCACGGGGGCGCACCCCGGATACACCTCGACGGCCATCATGGCCGGCACCAGCAGCCGCATGTTCACCAGGATCTCCGACCTGGGCAACCGGCTGATCGGGATGCCGGCGTGGCAGGGCGCCCTGGCCACGGTCTACGCGGCGACGATGGACCTGCCCGGCAACAGCTACGTCGGGCCCCACGGGCCGGGGGAGATGCTGGGCTGGCCGACCCTGGTCGGCCGCAGCGCCGCCGCCAGCGACCCGGAGACCGGCAAGCAGTTGTGGACGCGCTCGGAGGTCCTGACCGGCACGGTCTTCCCGCTGTGACCCGACTCAGTTCTGGGTGACCGACTCGATCTGCACCTTCTCCTTGGGCGGGCCGTCCGGGTGGCCGTTCGCGGTGCCCTTCTTGGCCACCGTGTCGAGCACCTCGAGGCCGGCGTCGTCGATCGAGCCGAAGACGGTGTAGCTCGGGGGGAGCTGTGTGTCCTGGTAGACCATGAAGAACTGCGAACCGTTGGTGTCGGGACCGGCGTTGGCCATCGCCAGCGTGCCGCCGCTGTACTGCTCGTCGCCGCTCAGCTCGTCAGGGAACGAGTAGCCCGGGCCACCCGTACCGCTGCCGCTCGGGTCACCGCACTGCAGAACGTAGATCCCGGCCGTGGTCAGCCGGTGACAGGGAGTGTCGTCGTAGTAGCCCTGGTCGGCCAGGGACAAGAACGAGTTGACGGTGCACGGCGCGGCCGCTGCGTCCAGCGTGGCCCCGACGTCGCCGGCGCTGGTCGAGATGGTGACGTCGACGTCACCGGTCTCGGTCGCCTCGGAGGGTGGGGGGTCCACCTGACGGGTCGGGGCACCGCCGCCCTCGGTGTAGTCGCAGGTGGCGCCGCTGCCGCCCCCCGAGCTGTCGGCGCCGGTGGTGCTGTCGTCGCCGCACGAGACAAGGACGGTCGCGCACAGGAGTGCGATCAGGACAGGGGAGAGTCGAGCGGGCATGCGGGCGATCCTAGGAGGCCGGGTCAACCGTTCTGACCGCGGGCGACAACGGGCCACACCGTGAGCACCCCGGCGTCGTCGACGTGCAGCGCCTCCGCGAGGTTCACGGCGTTGCACACGTGGTTGGGGACCACGTCGACCCGGCTGCCGATCGCGGGCAGGGGCGCGGCGCCCAGGTCGGCCACGGCATGGTGTTCGGAGAGCAGCACGATCCGCGCCTCCGGGTGCTCGAGCAGCCGGCCGTAGCCGGTCGCCCACGAGGCACGGTCCGCGCCGAGTGCCTTGCTCCCCGCGTCGAGCACGAGCCTGCCGCCGGAGTGGCTGACGACGGTCGAGCGGCAGGTCAGGGCGATGTCGTCAGGGGACATGGAGCCGAGCTCCCACTGCTGGGCGTCGCCGAAGACGTAGACGCCCGGCCGGAGCTCGGTGAGGACGTCGGTGTCGGCACCGGCCAGGCTGGGTGTGGAGCCGCCGCTCACCACGGTCGGCTCGATCCCGGCCGCCCCCAGCGACTCGGCCGCCTCGGTGAGGGCCTGCGCCTCGTCCACGGCGGCCTGGCCCACCATGTCGGGCGCGTAGCTGTGGCCGGGGAAGGTGAAGACGCCGCGTACGTCGAGACCGGCGCGGCCCGCGGTCTCGGCGAGCGATCCCGCTTCGCGCGGCCGCACACCGCTGCGGTGATGGCCGCTGTCGATCTCCACCAGTGCCCGGACCCGGTGGCCGAGGTGGTTGCCCGCGGCTGCGGCACCCGCGGGCGAGTCCACGCCGATGGTCAGCGTGGCCATCTCGACCAGGTCACGCATCCGGCGCGCCGAGACGTCGTCCAGCCACAGGGGATAGGCGATGAAGATGTCGTCGAACCCGTGGCGGGCAAAGGTCTCGGCCTCACCCAGGGTGGCAACGGTGATGCCGACGGCCCCTGCGGCCAGCTGCAGCTTGGCCACCTCGACGCACTTGTGCGTCTTCACGTGCGGCCGCAGCGCGACTCGCGCGGACTCGGCTCGGTCGGCCGTACGCCGGATGTTGTGGCGCATCCGCACCGGGTCGACCTTCAGGTAGGGCGTCGGCGGCGCCTCGAAGGGAAGGGTCGTCGACATGCCGCCACGGTAGGCGATCCGCCTGGCACCGATCATCCAGCGTCAGAGCCGCAGCGCCCGTCGCAGTCCCGCCGCGTCCGACACCGTGACGGTCGCGCCCGGGTGCCGGATGAACCCGATCCAGTCGATGGCCGGGACCGCCTCGGCGAAGCGCAGGCAGAGCCCCCGGTCGCCGTTGGTGGCGAAGGTGATGCCACGGTCCGCGAAGGAGAGGTGCGGCGGACCCGCGGTCTTCAGATACGCGAACTCGGAGGTCTCGACCGCCTCGAGGATGTTCTGAACCGGGGTCCGCAGAGACCAGGGGCCGAACCGGACCGACAGCGTGGCCTCGTCCACCTCCACCCAGGCCGTCCGCGGCGTGACACCGAACGCGAGTGCCGGCAGCCGGTAGCTGCCGGCGAAATCGAAGTCGAACCGGGACGTGGTCAGGACAGCACGTCCGTGACCTGTACGGCGCCGTGTCGGGACTCGATGGCGTCGGCGAGCTTCGTGACGTCCGTGTCGTCGACGTCGACACCGGCCTGGGTGAACCCGTCTCGCAGCTCGGACTCCACGGTGCCCTGCGGTGCACCGTCCTGCCAGGACGACACCCGGTCGACGACTGCCTGCATGGCCTCGGTCTTCTCCTCAGTCATGGCGCCGCCGTACCCCGGGGAGGGGGGACCTGAACCCCGATCCGGCTACCGTCTTCGTTAATTGACATAATGTCACTTATCGGCGAATGACTCAGGCGGCGGGAGGGTTAGCCTGCGCTGCGTGCCCAAGCTGATCCTCGCCGCCACCAGCCCCCTCGACCTCTCCTCTGTCGCGGGATGGCGGGCCGAGCTGGGTGCCGCCGGGGTCCACGAGCTGCAGGTGAATGTCCGCGACGATGCCGTGGCGGGCGCTCTCACGATCCAGCATCTCGAGCAGCCGATCGAGACGGTCGTCAGCACCTCCGATGGTATCGAGGCCGATATCCTCCGGATCCTGTCGGACCGGGCCGACAACCTGGTGGGCTGGGAGGTCGAGGAGCGCAAGCCCTTGCCACCGCCCCCGGTGCCGGACGGTGTCCGGGCCGACGCGCTCGCCAACCTGGCATTCATCCGCAAGCCGTCGGAGGCGTCGTACGACGCGTGGCTACAGCACTGGCACGGCCGGCACACCGAGGTGGCGATTCAGACACAGGCCACGTTCGGCTACGTGCAGAACCGCGTGGTCCGGCCGTTGACTCCGGACACCCCGGCTGTCGACGCGATCGTCGAGGAGCTGTTCCCGATCGCGGCGGTCACGGACATCCACGCGTTCTACGGCAGCAAAGGTGATGACGCCGAGCTGTCGCGGAGGATCACGAAGTTGATGGAGAGCGTCGCCGTCCTGGGAGCCGACCGCGACATCGACCTCGTCCCGACGAGCCGGTACGTGTGGCGGCTCGGTCAGGCGCCGACGTAGGCCGCCAGGTGCTTCCCGGTCAGGGTCTTCCTTTCCTTCACGAGATCCGCCGGCGTCCCCTCGAAGATGACCTTGCCGCCGTCGTGGCCGGCGCCGGGTCCGAGATCGATGATCCAGTCGGCGTGGGCCATGACCGCCTGGTGGTGTGCGATCACGATGACTGACTTGCCTTCGTCCACGAGCCGGTTGAGCAGGCCGAGCAGGTGCTCGACGTCGGCGAGGTGGAGGCCGGTCGTCGGCTCGTCGAGGACGAACACGCCGCCCTTCTCGCCGAGGTGCGTGGCCAGCTTGAGCCGTTGCCGCTCCCCGCCCGACAGGGTCGTCAACGTCTGACCCAGACTGACATAACCCAACCCGACGTCGGACAGCCGCTCCAGGATCTTGTGGGCCGCCGGGGTGCGCGCTTCACCGTTCTCGAAGAACTCTGCGGCCTCCACCACCGACATCGCGAGCACCTCGGCGATGTTGCGGCCGCCCAGTGTGTACTCCAGCACCGCAGCCTGGAACCGCTTCCCCTCGCACTCCTCGCAGGTGGACTCGACGGTGGCCATGACGCCGAGCTCGGTGAAGATGACGCCGGCCCCGTTGCACGTGGGGCAGGCACCCTCGGAGTTGGAGCTGAACAGCGCCGGCTTGACGCCGTTGGCCTTCGCGAAGGCCTTGCGGATCGGGTCGAGCACTCCGGTGTAGGTGGCCGGGTTGCTGCGTCGCGAGCCCTTGATCGCACCCTGGTCGATCACCACGACCCCGTCGCGGCCGGCGATCGAGCCGTGGATCAGCGAGCTCTTGCCCGAGCCGGCAACGCCAGTGACCACGCAGAGCACCCCCAACGGGATGTCCACGTCCACGTCCTGCAGGTTGTGCAGGGACGCGCCCCTGACCTCCAGCGCCTCCGACGACGTGCGCACCGATTCCTTCAGGCGTGCCCGGTCGTCGAGGTGGCGGCCGGTGATGGTGTCGCTGGAGCGCAGACCGTCCACGGAGCCCTCGAAGCAGAGGGTGCCGCCCCCCGTGCCGGCGCCGGGACCGAGGTCGACCACATGGTCGGCGATCGCGATGGTCTCGGGCTTGTGCTCCACGACGAGGACGGTGTTGCCCTTGTCGCGCAGCTGGAAGAGCAGCTCGTTCATCCGGTCGATGTCGTGCGGGTGCAGGCCGATCGTGGGTTCGTCGAAGACGTAGGTGACGTCGGTGAGCGACGAGCCCAGGTGGCGGATCAGCTTGGTCCGCTGTGCCTCTCCCCCGGACAGGGTCCCCGCGGGCCGGTCGAGCGAGAGGTAGCCCAACCCGATCTCACCGAAGGCGTCGAGGAGATGCCGCAACCCGGTGAGGAGCGGTGCTACCGACGGTTCGTCGAGATCGCGGACCCACCCGGCGAGGTCGCTGATCTGCATCGTGCAGAGCTCGGCAATGTTCTTGCCATTGATCTTCGAGGACAGGGCGTCCTGGTTGAGTCGCGCGCCGTCACAGTCAGGACACGTCGTGAAGGTCACCGCGCGCTCCACGAACCGTCGTACGTGGGGCTGCATGGCCTCGACGTCCTTGGAGAGCATCGACTTCTGCATCTTCGGGATGACGCCCTCGTACGTGAGGTTGACGCCCTCCACCTTGATCTTCTCCGGCTCGCCGTAGAGCAGCTTCTTGAGGTCCTTCTTGCTGTACTTGGCGATCGGCTTGTCCATGTCGAAGCCGGCGCCGCTGAAGATGCGGCCGTACCACCCGTCCATGCTGTAGCCCGGGACCAGCAGGGCACCCTCGGCCAGCGACCTGGACTCGTCGTAGATCGCGGTCAGGTCGAAGTCGCTGATCGACCCCATGCCCTCGCAGCGCGGGCACATGCCGCCGAGGTAGACGCGCTTGCGCACCACGGTCTTCTCGCCCTGACCCTTGTCCGCGGTCATGATGCCGCTCGCCGTGCGGGTCGGGACGTTGAAGGAGAAGGCCTGCGGCGAGCCGATGTGCGGTTTCCCGATCCGGCTGAAGAGGATCCGCAGCATCGCGTTGGCGTCGGTCGCCGTGCCCACGGTCGAGCGCGGGTTGGCGCCCATCCGCTCCTGGTCGACGATGATCGCCGTCGTCAGGCCCTCCAGTACGTCGACCTCGGGCCGGGCCAGCGTCGGCATGAAGCCCTGGACGAAGGCGCTGTAGGTCTCGTTGATCATCCGCTGCGACTCCGCGGCGATCGTCTCGAAGACCAGCGAACTCTTCCCGGAGCCGGACACCCCGGTGAACACCGTCAACCGACGCTTCGGGATCTCGACGCTGATGTCCTTGAGGTTGTTGACTCGGGCGCCCTGCACGCGGATCAGGTCGTGGGTGTCGGCCGCGCGCGCTGCCGGCGACCCGACGCTCTTCTGGGGCATGCCTGTGGTCGTCTCCTTGATCGGTGGGCCGGGCTGGTCTCAGTCCTCGGGAAGCTCCGCGAACTCCTTCTTGGTGTTCTTGTACCAGCCCATGCCCTTGACGGGGTGCTTCCACCGGCCCTTCATGTCGCGCAGGGCGGGCTCGTGGGCGGTGTCACCGCCGGCCACTGCCTCCCGGAGGTGTCGGTCCTGCGCCTTGATCACCTCGTCGGCTGCGCCTCCGCGCAGCTGCAGGTCGCAGGCTCCCCCGAGCTGTCGGCAGGTCATCGTCTTCATGGGTCCGTCTTCCTGTTGTGGGTGGCGGAGTCGGGTCACGACGCCTGGTTGATGCGGAGCAGGTTGCCCGACGGATCGCGGAACGCGCAGTCCCGCACGCCGTACGGCTGGTCGGTCGGCTCCTGGAGGACCTCCGCGCCGCTGGCCTCCAGCTTCCCGAAGACCTCGTCGAGGTCAGGAGTGGCCAGGGTGAGAGCGGTGTAGCTGCCCTTGGCGATCAGCTCGAGGATCGTGCGACGCTCGTCGTCGGTGATGCCGGGGTCGGTGGCCGGCGGATGCAGGACGATCGACGTCTCCGGCTGGTTGGGCGGACCGACGGTGATCCAGCGCATTCCCTCGTAACCGACGTCGTTGCGGACCTCGAAGCCAAGGGTGTCGCGGTAGAAGGCGAGGGATGCCTCTGGATCGGTCTGCGGGAGGAAGGCGTAGTGAATGGTGATGTTCATGGCGCCAACGCTATTGGGGCTGCGTGGGCCGCGCTTCTCCATTCCTGATCGATCTGGCCCTGATCGGTCGGGTCACCTGCTTCGCGTGGCACGACGGCATCTCGGCTGACTGGCCCGCGTTCTGCTCCCGGTAGGTGCTGGGCGGCACGCCGACCAGCTCGGCGAAGCGGGTGCTGAACGTGCCGAGTGAGGAGAAGCCGACGGTGAAGCAGACCGCGGTGACGCTCACGTCACCGCGGCGCAGCAGCGCCATCGCCCGCTCGATCCGACGGGTCATGAGGTAGGAGTAGGGCGACTCGCCATAGACACGCCGGAACTCGCGGCTCAGGTGGCCGGCCGACATGTGCACGCCACGCGCGAGCGCCTCGACGTCGAGCGGCTGCGCGTACTCGCGGTCGATCCGGTCCCGGACCCGGCGCAGCCGGGCGAGGTCGCGCAGATGCTGCTCCTGGGCGGGTGTGCTGGCCACACGCGAAGCGTACGTCGCGCGGGCGACGAGGTCAGAGAACCAGGAACAGGATGATGATGACGACCAGGACCAGGGCGACGATGGCGATGGTGCGAGTGTTCAATGTGGTGCCTTTCCTTCGTGCCCCCGACGGAGGCCTCGGCCCGCAGTCTGGCACAGGCCACGTGGTCTGCAAGACGACGCGCTGTGACCACCAACATCGCACGATCGAAGGAGTCCAGGGATCAGGTGGACTATGCCGGTCTGGTCACCTCTAGGGATTTCACCGAGTTCTCCGGTGAGTCGTCAGTAGAACGTTCAATCATGGTGGTGCGATTACTTACGAAGGTCACACGATCCACAGGATTCAGACCGGTGAGTGTGAGCACGGGGATAGCGGGAACTCTTTGTGGGGAGGAGGGGAAAGGCCATGTGGGACACCGTTCAGACGACGACACACCACCTGTCGCACGACATGCCGTGCCAGAACTGCGGGCACGCCATCCACACCTACCTGGTGTGCGGGGACAACTGCAGCTGCAAGCCTGCCCCGATGCCGGGAACCGCCGCCTGACGCGCGGGACCCGAAATCAGGGCTGGAGCAGCACCTTGACCGAGCGACGCTCGTCCATCGCCCGGTACCCCTCCGCTACCTCCGACAGAGGCAGCGTCGAGTCGAACACCAGCCCGGGGTTGATCCGTCCGTCGAGCACCAGCTTCATCAGCTCCGGCAGATAGGCACGGACCGGCGCCATTCCGCCGGCGAGACCGATGTTCTTCTGGAACATCCGCCGTACCGGAAGCTCGACGCCGTGCGGGACGCCCACGAACCCCACGGTCGATCCCGGCCGCGCGATGTCGAACGCCGTCTGGATGGCGGCGTCGGTGCCGACGCACTCCAGAACGGCGTCGGCGCCCACACCGTCGGTGAGCTCGCGGATCCTGGCGGATCCCTCCTCGCCCCGCTCCTCCACGACGTGCGTCGCGCCGAACTGCCTCGCGATGTCCTGCCGTGGCTGGTGCCGCGACATGACGACCACCTTCTCCGCACCGATCACCGAGGCCGCCAGCACGCCGCACAGGCCCACGGCACCGTCGCCGACCACGACCGCGGTGCCCCCTTCGCGTACGCCGGCCGCGACGGCGGCATGCCAGCCGGTGGCCATCACGTCGGAGAGTGCGAGCAGGGACGGGACCATCGACGGGTCGGGCTGACCGTCGGTCTTGACCATCGTGCCCTCGGCCTGGTTGACCAGCGTGTACTCCCCCTGGCCCGAGGCCGTGAACCCCTGGGCGACGCACGCCGAGTGCATCCCGGCCCGGCAGTGGGCGCAGGTGTTGTCGCTGTGGCAGAACGGCACGACCACGAAGTCGCCCGGGCGGAAGGAGGTCACCTCTCCCCCGACCTCCTCGACGACACCGACACACTCGTGGCCGATCGTCGACCCCGGGTCGATCTCGTTCTCCCCGCGGTAGGGCCACAGGTCGGATCCACAGATGCAGCCCGCGGTGACCTTCACGATCGCATCGGTGGGCGTTGAGATCACCGGGTCGGGTACCTCCGAGATCCGGATGTCTCCTGGCGCATGGATGGTGGTGGCTCGCATTCGGGCATCCTATGCATGGGTGAATGAACCCTCCCCCGCGTGCCGATGTTGGTTCATCTCATATCTGAGATAACGTGGCGGGCATGAGTGTCGACTACAAGGGCCGGATCGGGAACCTGATCCGGGACGCCCGCAAGCACCGCGGCCTGACCCAGCTCGAGCTGGCGCAGCTGTTGAAGACCAGCCAGAGCGCCATCAACCGGATCGAGAAGGGCCACCAGAACCTCTCCCTCGAGATGCTGGCGCGCATCGGCAGCGCCCTCGACTCCGAGATCGTGGCGCTCGGCGCCGGACCCACCCACCTGCGGGTCACCGGACCGACCCGGCTGTCCGGCAGCATCGACGTCAAGACGTCCAAGAACGCCGGAGTGGCGCTGCTGTGCGCCTCGCTGCTCAACCGGGGCCGGACCACGCTGCGCAAGGTCGCCCGGATCGAGGAGGTCAACCGCCTGCTCGAGGTGCTGAGGAGCCTGGGCGTGCAGACCCGCTGGCTCGGCGACGACGGCGACCTGGAGATCATCCCGCCGGCCGAGCTCGACCTCGAGCACATCGACGAGACCGCGGCCCGGCGTACCCGCTCGATCATCATGTTCCTCGGGCCGCTCCTGCACCGCGCCGGCACGTTCGAGCTGCCCTACGCCGGCGGCTGCAACCTCGGCACCCGCACGGTCGAGCCGCACATGGCGGCGCTGCGCCCGTTCGGCCTGGAGGTCAAGGCCACCGACGGGATGTACCACGCCAACGTCAACCGGACCATCGAGCCCGGCCGCGCCATCGTGCTCACCGAGCGTGGCGACACGGTCACCGAGAACGCCCTGATGGCGGCCGCTCTCCACTCCGGCACGACCGTCATCCGCAACGCGTCGTCCAACTACATGGTCCAGGACCTCTGCTTCTACCTGCAGAAGCTCGGGGTCGACGTGGAAGGCATCGGCACCACGACGCTCACCGTCACCGGCCGGACCGTCATCGACGTCGACGTCGACTACGCGCCGAGCGAGGACCCGATCGAGGCGATGTCACTGCTGGCCGCGGCGATCGTCACCGAGTCGTCGATCACGATCAAGCGGGTACCGATCGAGTTCCTCGAGATCGAGCTCGCCCTGCTCGAGGAGATGGGCTTCCAGTACTCCCGCTCCGAGGAGTACGTCGCCCGCAACGGGCACACCCGGCTGGTCGACCTCACCACCAGGCCCAGCCAGCTCCACGCCCCGCTCGACAAGATCCACCCGATGCCGTTCCCCGGCCTCAACATCGACAACCTGCCGTTCTTCGCGGTGATCGCGGCGACCGCCCACGGCCAGACCCTGCTCCACGACTGGGTCTACGAGAACCGG
>DASSJR010000160.1:0-8609 GCA_035691135.1 Nocardioides sp.
GCCGACGACATCCCGGCCGCGCGGGTTCCCGGCGACCGGATGGCGTTCCTGAACAGCACTGGCGCCACCTGGGGGAACACCGCCGCCGGTGTGACCAAGACAGGCGTTGATGACATCGACCTGTGGGTCGGTGGCCTGGCCGAGAAGACCAACCTGTTCGGCGGCCTGCTGGGCTCGACGTTCAACTACGTGTTCGAGAACCAGATGACCGACCTGCAGAACGGTGACCGGCTCTACTACCTGGCCCGGACCCCCGGCATGAACCTGCGCACCCAGCTGGAGAGCAACTCGTTCGCCGAGCTGGTCATGCGCAACACCAACGCGCACAGCCTGAAGGCCGACGCGTTCGGGACCGCGGACTGCAAGTTCGAGCTGAGCAACCTCGCTGGCACCACCGCGGGCTTCGCAGCGCAGGGCAACACGGTCACCGACGACCCGGGGTCCGAGTGCAACGAGAACCTGCTCCTGGTCCGCATGTCCGACGGCACGATCCGCTACCGGGAGCGCAACAGCGTCGACCCGGCCGGAATCAACGGCCAGAGCGTCTACAACGGCACCGCCGGGGTGGACCGGGTCTGGGGCGGTGTGGACAACGACACCTTCCTGGGCAACGAGGGCAACGACATCATCGAGGGCAACGACGGGGCCGACGTGGCGTTGGGCGGTGACGGGAACGACCGCATCACCGACTCCGCCGGTGACGACGTGCTCAAGGGTGGCCCGGGCAACGACGCCCTGGACGCCGGCATCGGCCTCGACATCCTGATGGGTGGCGACGGCAATGACGTCACGGACGGTGGCGCCAACGCCAACGAGACGTTCGCCGGACCCGGCGACGACTTCGTGATCGCCGGCCAGAGCCTGGACGCGGTCTTCGGTGACAGTGGTGACGACTACGAGGAGGGCGGCGACCAGCCCGACCTGCTCCAGGGCGACAGCGGCAACCTGTTCTTCCTGGGCGACTCCAACAAGGACGGCCACGACATCCTCAACGGTCAGGGTGGCGACGACGACTACGACATGGAGGACGGCGATGACATCGGTCTCGGCGGACCTGGCATCGAGAAGGTCGCCGGCGCGGGGGGTTACGACTGGGAGATCGGACAGGGCGACCCCCAGCCGCAGAACCAGGACCTGAACCTGCCGCTGGTGGGCATGGACATCCTCACCGTGGACGTCCGCGACAAGTTCAACGAGGTCGAGGCCCTCTCCGGCTGGAAGTTCAACGACGTGCTCAAGGGTGACGACCTCATCCCGTCGCAGGTCGGCGGCGCCGGGTTCATCGGCTGCGACGTGCTCGACCAGCGCGGAATCGACCGGATCCGCGGCCTCGGTGCACTCGTCACACCGCGGGGCGACCTGGCACCCGTGGTGGCGAGCTCCGCCACGGGCAAGTGCCAGCAGCGCGGGCCCGTCTGGGGCGCAGGCAACATCCTGCTCGGTGGTGCCGGAAGCGACACGCTCGAGGGCCGCGGCGGCAGCGACATCCTCGACGGTGACCGCTACCTCAGCGTCCGGCTCAGCGTCAGGACCGACCCGGCCGACCCGTCGACCGAGATCGGCAGCGCCAGCGTCGAGGCCCCGGGCCAGAGCGCGATGAAGAGCCAGTACCTGCGTGACAGCGCCGGAAACCTCACCGGGCCCACGCTGCAGCAGGCGGTCTTCAACGGCACGGTGGATCCCGGCAGCATCGTCGCGGTGCGCGAGATCCTGTCGCCCAGCAACAACACCGGCGACGTGGACAAGGTGCAGTTCACCGACACCCGCGCCAGCTACCAGTGCACCGACATCTCCGGCGCCGTGGAGAAGCCGCTGGCGCAGTGCCCGCTGACGTGGACCGGTGCCAAGCTCGAGGTGAGCCACCTCGCCGGCGACGTCGTCGTGGGAGCGGGCGGCGGTGCCGTCATCACCGACGACGGCACCGACCTCGTGGACAACGTCGAGCAGCTGGTCTTCTCCGACAGCACCCCGCCCGTCGCACCGACCGACGTGACCGCAGTGGCGGGGAACGCGGCCGCGAACGTCACGTTCGTCCCGCCGGTGAGCGTCGTCGACAGTTACGAGGTCGAGGTGCTGGACGCGGCTGGGCAGCCGACCGGTGACGTGCGGGAGCTCGCGGACGGGGCGTTGAACACCCTGCTGGTGGACGGCCTGACCAATGGTCAGACCTACAAGTTCCGGGTCCGCGGGATCAACGCGGCCGGTCCCGGCGAATGGTCACTGCCGTCGAACTCCGTGACGCCCCAGGCCGACCCGCCCGGTGCTCCGGGCAGGCCGACGGTCGTTCCCGGCAACCACCACGTGCGGGTCAACTGGAACGCGCCCACCAACGGCGGTGCGATGATCACGGGCTACGAGGTCAGGGTCATCGACGGTGCGGGACTCCAGGTCGGGGCGCCGCTGGCCACGACGGACACCACGTTCGACGTGACCGGGCTGAACAACGGGGAGCGGTACTCCTTCTCCGTCCGGGCCAGCAACATCGCTGGACCGGGGCCGTGGTCGCTCGCGGCGACGGCAGTGCCTCGTGGGCGACCTGGTGCGCCGCTCATGACGGGAGTCTCGCCTCGCAACCACGGCGTGCTGGTCTCGTGGGATGCCCCGGCCGACAACGGCGGGAGCGCCATCGTCGGCTACAAGGTCCAGGTGCTCACCCTGGATGGACAGCAGGTCGGGGCGAACCGCCTGGCAGACGGGTCGGCAAGCCGGTTCCTGGTCCAGGGCCTCAACAACGGCCAGGGATACCGCTTCCGGGTCCGGGCCGTGAACGCCGTCGGTGTCTCGCTCTGGTCCTCGACCATGCGTGCCAAGCCCGTGAAGCCGTAGGAGCACGTCAGGCAGCGCTCCGGGCCGGGTGGTTCGCCACCCGGCCCCGAGCCACGTCCGCGTAGGCTTCGCCTGTGCTCTCGACCCGCCACGGCGTCCGGGTTCTCGGCCCCCAGGATCTTCCCGACTTCGTGCGGCTCGTGGGCCTCGACCCGGTGGTCAACGTCTTTGCGGACTACCGGGCCCGGACCACCAACCTGGAGCCGCGCTGGCTCGGGGGCGAGATCTGGGGACGCTACCTGGATGGCCGGCTGACCGCGGCCTGCCACGTCGGGGCGAACCTGGTGCCGGTCCAGGCCTCGGAGGATGACGCCCGCGTGTTCGCCGAACGGGCTCTGACCCGGGGGCGCAGCGTCTCCACGATCGTCGGGCCACAGGCTGCCGTACGCACCCTCTGGAACGGCGTGTCTGCTTCCTGGGGTCGGCCCCGCGAGATCAGGTGGCACCAGCCGCACCTGGAGATCGGGGATGCCCCGCAGGTGGAGCCCGACCCCGCGGTGCGGGTCACAACGGTGGAGGACCTCGAGGAGGTCTATCCGGCGTGTGTGGCGATGTACACCGAGGAGGTGGGTGTCTCGCCCGAGGCCGGCGGCGGCGCGGATCTCTACCGCACTCGCGTCAGTCAGCTCATCTCCCGAGGATGGTCCTTCGCGAGCTTCGACCGAGGCCGCCTGGTGTTCAAGGCGGAGGTCGCGTGCGCCAGTCCCTCCGCGGCTCAGGTCCAAGGGGTGTGGGTTCCGCCGGACCGGCGTGGCGAGGGCATCGGCGTGCGGGGCATGGCCGCGGTGGTCGAGCTGGTCCGCCGCGACATCGCGCCGGTTGTGGCGCTCTACGTCAACGAGTACAACCTGCCGGCGCGCCGCGTCTACGAGCGGGTCGGCTTCCGGCAGTCGGCCACGTTCGCCACCGTCATGTTCTGACGCCGGTGGGTGATCGTGTAACTGGTTCGCGGAGGCCGGAGGACCGCAAGTAGCCTGTCGAAATGATTTCACCCCACGGAACCGCTCGCTCCGCTCACGCTTCCGCGGGGGCCCCGAAATGATTCTGCGGATGTCGAGCCTGTTCGTGCGGACCCTGCGAGAGGACCCCGCGGACGCCGAGGTGCCGAGCCACCGGGTGCTCGTCCGCGCCGGCTACATCCGCCGCAACGCCCCGGGCATCTACACCTGGCTGCCGCTCGGGCTGCGGGTGCTGCGCAAGATCGAGCAGATCATCCGCGACGAGATGGACGCGATCGGAGCCCACGAGCTGCTGTTCCCGGCGCTGCTGCCGCGTGAGCCCTATGAGGCGACCGGCCGGTGGAGCGACTACGGCGACAGCATCTTCACCCTCCAGGACCGCAAGGGGGGTGACTACCTGCTCGGTCCCACTCACGAGGAGATGTTCACGCTGGTCGTGAAGGACCTGTACTCCTCCTACAAGGACCTCCCGCTGTCGATCTACCAGATCCAGACGAAGTACCGCGACGAGGCGCGTCCGCGGGCCGGGCTGCTCCGCGGGCGGGAGTTCGTAATGAAGGACTCCTACTCGTTCGACGTCGACGAGGCCGGGCTCGAGGCGTCCTACCAGAAGCACCGCGACGCCTATGTGCGGATCTTCGACCGACTCGGGTTCGAGTACGTCATCGTCAAGGCGACCTCCGGAGCCATGGGGGGGTCGGCCTCCGAGGAGTTCCTGGCCAAGGCCACGGTCGGCGAGGACACCTACGTCCGGTGCTCGAACTGCGACTACGCCGCCAACGTCGAGGCGGTCACGGTGCCGGCGCCTCCCGCGCAGTCGTACGACGGCGTGCCCGACGCCCACGCGGAGGACACTCCTGACACGCCCACCATCGACACCCTGGTCGACCACCTCAACGAGAAGTTCCCGCGCGACGACCGGCCGTGGACCGCCGCCGACACGCTCAAGAACGTGCTCGTCGTGCTGCGGCACGGCGACGGCACGCGCGAGCCGTTGGCGATCGGCGTCCCCGGTGATCGAGACGTCGACCTCAAGCGCCTCGGTGGGCAGCTCGAGCCGATCGAGGTCGAGGCGATGGACGAGGTGGAGATGAAGAACCACCCGACCCTGGTCAAGGGCTACATCGGCCCGGGCATGCTCGGCGAGGACTCCGAGTCCAAGATCCGCTACGTCGTGGATCCCCGCGTCGTCGAGGGGACCCGCTGGGTCACCGGTGCGAATGTGGCCGGTCAGCACGTCATCGACCTGGTGGCCGGCCGCGACTTCACCCCCGACGGGACCATCAGTGCGGCCGACGTGCGCGAGGGCGACCTGTGCCCCCAGTGCGAGAGCGGCACGCTCGGATCGGCCCGCGGCATCGAGATGGGCCACATCTTCCAGCTCGGCCGGAAGTTCTCCGATGCCCTCGACCTGAAGGTGCTCGACGAGAACGGCAAGCTCGTCACGGTCGTGATGGGGTCCTACGGCATCGGTCCCTCCCGGGCGGTGGCAGCGATCGCCGAGAACACCCTGGACGAGATCGGCCTGTGCTGGCCGCGCGCGGTCTCTCCCGCCGATGTCCACCTGGTCGCCACCGGCAAGGACGAGGCGGTGTTCGCGGCCGCCGACCGGATCGCACACGAGCTGTCGACCTCCGGTGTCGAGGTGCTCTACGACGACCGCGCCGAGGTCCGGCCCGGCGTGAAGTTCAAGGACGCCGAGCTGATCGGCGTCCCCACCATCGTGGTGGTCGGCAAGGGGCTGGCCGAGGGCAGGGTCGAGGTGAAGGACCGGCGTACCGGCGACCGGGAGGACGTGCCCACCGAGCGGATCGTCGACCACCTCGTCGCCCTGGTCACTGAGTGAACATCGACGCCGTCATCTTCGACTGGGGCGGCACCCTCACCCGCTGGCACGACATCGACTTCCACGCAGAGTCGCTGGCGCTGGCCCAGGCCGTGGTCAACGCCGACCACGACATCGAGGTCTCCCGGGAACGGCTGCACACGGCGGGAGACGTCATCTGGGGGCGAAGCCGTGACCACCAGCAGAGCTCGACGGTCGCTGACCTCTTCGCCGAGGCCGGGCTCGACCACGACCCCGAGCTGCTGTCGGCCTACTACGACTTCTGGGAACCCCACACCTACACCGACCTCGAGGCCGGTCCGATGCTCGAGGAGCTCCGGTCCGAGGGGATCAAGGTGGGGGTGCTCTCCAACACGATCTGGCCGCGGGACTGGCACGAGGGCTTCTTCCGGCGGGACGGCGTGCTGCACCTGATCGACGCAGGGGTCTATACCAGCGAGCTGCCCTGGACCAAGCCCTCGCCGCGGGCATTCCGGGCCGCGATGGAGGCGGTGGGCGCGATCGATCCGGCGCGTTGCGTCTACGTCGGCGACCGGCTCTTCGACGACGTCTGGGGAGCCCAGAATGCTGGCCTGCGTGCGATCCACGTCCCCCACAGCGAAATTCCCCGCACCCAGATCGGCCACACCGAGGGGGTGCCCGACGCGGTCGCGAGGCGCCTCGCCGAGGTTCCCGGCATCGTGAGCGCCTGGTGACCCTAGGGGTACTAGTACCAAGGGACTAGCCCTAGTACCAAGGGATCATGGTTACTGCGACCTATGCCCGGGTAGTTATCTTGTAGCCGCTTTTCTGCGGGTCATCGAGGGAGGATCCCACAATGCGCATCTCGCACATCCTTCGTCTGACCGTCGCAGCAGGGCTCGGGGCAACCGCGCTGAACATGGTCGGACTCATCTCACCGGCCGAGGCCAGGGTGGCCGACACCCAGGCCACGTGCCTCCACCCCAAGACGAACGCCGCGATCGCCGGCGCCCGCGGAGGTCCGAGGGGCACCGACCATCGAGGCATCTCCCTCGCCGAGCAGCGCGCGATCGAGCGTGAGACCAACAACCGCCTGGCCGCCCGCGGCATCTCGGCCAGCCAGAGCAGGGCGCTGGTCACCAAGAGGGTCCCGGTCTACTTCCACGTCATGCGCGACGCCAAGGGCCACGGCAACGTCACCAACCGCCAGATCTCCCGCCAGGTCACGGTCCTCAACAACGACTACAGCTCCCTCGGCTTCTCCTTCAAGCTGATGGGGATCAGCCGTCACAACAACACTGCCTGGCACAACGACCGCAAGTCCGCGCACTACCGGGCCCTCACCCGCAGGGGCGGGGCCAACGCCCTCAACATCTGGCTGGTCGACTTCACCTACCTCGGCATCGCGACGTTCCCCTGGGACTACCGCCAGAGGCGAGCAATCGACGGCATCCGGGTCCACTTCGACTCCCTGCCCGGCGGCAGCATCATCCACTTCAACCTGGGCGGGACCGCCACCCACGAGACGGGCCACTGGCTCGGGCTCTACCACACCTTCCAGGGCGGCTGCACCACCACCAACGACCAGGTCACCGACACTCCGGCCGAGTCGACGCCGACCACCGGCTGCCCCACGACCCGGGACTCCTGCCCGGCCAATGGCACCGACCCGATCCACAACTACATGGACTACAGCTGGGACAGCTGCTACGAGGAGTTCACCGCGGGACAGGCCGCGCGCGCACACAAGATGTGGGCGGCCTACCGAGCATGAGCACTCCCCGTCGCCGAATGCATGTTCTTGCAATGCAAGAACATGAGTCAGGCCGATGCTGGCGCACCCTCAGTGCCCTATTGCAAGATTGTGCACGAGGGAGTGATTCGCCGCTGGCGGGCGCTCCCTGACTGGTCTCCAGAGACTGGTCAGCCACGGTCCGCGGACTCGCGGGCTCCGGGGAAGATCTCGGGACTTCCTCGGAAGCCGAGTTCGCGGACCGCGGTGTCTGTCAGGGCTTCGATCGCCCAACGACGAACATCTCGCACGGTGTTCGCCACCAGCCACGCGTAGGTCGCGGCACTGCGGCGTTCAAGTCCCAAGGCGGCGCGTGCCACCGCCGACGCCGACCCGAGGCCGCGCGGGATCTCGTACGCCGGGTCCGACGCCACCGGCGTTCCCCCCTCCTGGAGCACCAGGTCGGTCAGATGATCACGGCGGTCTCGATGCGTCGCGTAGGCGTCGGAAACCGCTGCGAACAGCTGCGGCGTGGCTGAGGCCGAGGTCTGGGCACCGAGCACGCCGTACACGTAGAGGGCGGCGTGCTCCCCGGCGAGGGCGACCTGAAGCGCGCCGAGCGTCGTCATCGGTCTGCCTTGTCCAACGGGAGCACCGCCAGCTGCTGGGCGACCGCGGCCGACATGGATGCGAGCAGCCGGGCCAGACGCCCGCTCTGCGCCTGCACCGCACGGTCGGTCAGCAGTCGCTGGTGCCGCTGCTCGCGCTTCCGGACCAGAGCGAGCGCCCCGGTCGCGTCGGCCGTCCGTGGCCCGGGTCGGTCCGGCTTCTCGTGCGACCCCAGGACCGCGAGGTGGGCTCGGTGCACCTTCGCGAGCTCTCCGAGCTGCCGGCGCAAGGACCCGTGCCGATGGCGCACCGCCTCCACGAGGGCCAGCGTGGCCAGGAGGTCGTCGGTCACCTCCGCGACCAGACCGGTGTCGGGGTCGTCCGGATCCGACGCGGGCGGCGGTGACGAGCCCGGGTCGTCGGAGCCGAGGTCGCACCCCGCGAGGAGGGCCACTGCGGCCAGGGCGCCGCCCAGCGTCGTACGCCGGGACGTGCGCAGGACACGGGTGGGGGACACGGCGCCGACCCTATCCAGCGCCTCCGGCGGGCTACCGTCCGCGCCCCTGACCCTGCCAGCGTCCGCACCGCTATCGTGGATTGCGCTGGACCGGGGCGGGCGCTCGGCGACCGTCTCGGGATCTTCCAACTGCACAAGGAGGTCGGGCACTCGTGAGCA
>DASSJR010000161.1:0-3869 GCA_035691135.1 Nocardioides sp.
CCGTGCTCCTTCGGCCAGCCGACGCAGGTCCAGCCGTGCTCGGCGAGGTGCCGGTTCCAGGCCAATGGTTGGGCGAGCGGGTCATCGGCGCCCGGCACGTGCTCGTCGAGCCAGGCCCGCACCTCCGCACGGAAAGCCCCATCATCAATTGACGGCGTCTCGGGCGACTCGGTCAGGTCCACAAGTGCTAGCATACCAAGCAAATGCTTGGTTCGGACACGTTGCCTGCCCTCCTCCGCGACTCCGCGGAGCAGTACGCCGACCGCCCTGCCTACATCGAGGGCGAGCGGACCCTCACCTACGCCGAGCTGCTCGAGCGAGTCCGGGAGGTCGCCGCCGGCTACAGATCACGTGGGCTCACCCCCGGCGGTCGTGTGGTGGTCTGGGCGCCCAACAGCATCGACTGGGTTCTCGCCGCGCTGGCCGTGACGTACGCCGGCGGCGTGCTCGTCCCGGTCAACTCCCGCTACACGGGCCATGAGGTGGCCGACATCGTGCAGCGCACCGACGCCGTGCTGGCGGTCGTCGCCGACGGATTCCTCGGACGGACCCAGATCGACGATCTGGGCAAGGCGGCACCGGAGTGGGGCGGGGAGCTCATCGATCTCGCCGAGCTCCATGCGGTCAGGACCGACCCCGCCGACATCGATCGTGTGGCTGCAGCCGTCGCCCCGGACGACGTGGCCGACATCCTCTTCACCTCCGGCACCACCGGCCGGCCCAAGGGCGCGATGAGCGCCCACCGGCAGACGATCGGCGTCTCCCACGCCTGGGCGAGCCTCGGCGGGGTGACGGCGGAGGATCGCTACCTCGTGGTCAACCCGTTCTTCCACTCGTTCGGCTACAAGATCGGGATCGTCGTCGGCCTGCTCACCGGCGCCGCGCTGTACCCGATGGCCACCTTCGACGTCGACGAGACCATGCGCTTGATCGCGGCGGAGCAGATCACCCTCCTTCCCGGCGCCCCCACCATCTACCAGTCGCTGCTGGCGGCCCCCCACCGCGGCGAGTTCGACCTGAGCTCGCTGCGACTGGCGGTGACCGGCGCGGCCGTCGTGCCCGTGGTGCTGATCGAACGGATGCGGGCCCCGGCTCCCGAGGGTCTCGGCATCGACCACGTCGTCACCGCGTTCGGGATGACCGAGGCCGTGGTGGCCACCATGTGCCGGGAGGACGACTCCGCCGAGACCGTCGCCACCACCTGCGGCCGGGCCGTGCCCGGCATGGAGACCCGGATCGACGCGGCCGACGGAGGGGCCGGCGAGCTCCTGCTGCGCGGTGACTACGTGATGCTCGGCTATCTCGACGACGAGGAAGCCACCGCGGAGGCGATCGACCGCGACGGCTGGCTGCACACCGGCGACGTCGGCACCGTGGACGCCCAGGGCAACCTGACCATCACCGACCGACTCAAGGACATGTACATCTCCGGCGGTTTCAACGTCTATCCCGCCGAGGTCGAGCAGGCCCTCGCCCGGCTGGACGGGGTCACCGACATCGCCGTGGTCGGCGTACCCGATGAGCGGATGGGCGAGGTCGGGAAGGCCTACGTCGTCGGCTCGACCACTCCGGAGGCCGTGATCGCGTTCGCGAAGGAACGGCTGGCCAACTTCAAGGTGCCGCGGCACGTGGAGCAGGTCGACGCGCTCCCCCGCAACCTGTCCGGCAAGGTCCTCAAGGAAGAGCTGCGTCATGGATCTTGACCTGTCGGACTCCGAGCTCGCGTTCCGAGACGAGGCCCGCGCATGGCTGGAGGCCAACGTGCCCGCCGAGCCGCTGCCGTCGATGGACACGGAGGCCGGCTTCCGGGCCCACCAGGAGTGGGAGGCCAGGCTGGCGGAGGCGCGCTGGTCGGTCGTGTCGTGGCCCTCGAAGTACGGCGGCCGCGAGGCGTCGCTCGTCGAGTGGGTGATCTTCGAGGAAGAGTACTACCGCGCCGGCGCCCCCGGGCGCGTCTCCCAGAACGGCATCTTCCTGTTGGCCCCGATCCTGTTCGACCACGGCACCGTCGAGCAGCAGGACCGGTTCCTGCCCTCGATGGCGACCGGTGAGCGGGTGTGGGCACAGGCGTGGTCCGAGCCCGAGGCGGGCTCCGACCTCGCCTCGCTCCGGTCGACCGCGACGCGGGACGACGCGCGCGGCGGCTGGCTGCTCAACGGCCAGAAGACATGGTCGTCCCGGGCGTCGTACGCCGACTGGGGCTTCGGACTGTTCCGCTCCGACCCGTCGGCCCAGCGGCATGCCGGCCTGACCTACTTCCTGTTCCCGCTCGACGCCGACGGCGTCACCGTCCGCCCCATCGCCCAGCTCGACGGGGAAGCCGGCTTCGCCGAGATCTTCCTCGAGGACGTCTTCGTGCCCGACTCCGATGTCCTCGGCGCCCCCGGCGAGGGCTGGCGGGTCGCGATGAGCACGGCCGGCAACGAGCGGGGGCTGTCGCTGCGCTCCCCCGGTCGGTTCTGCGCGGCCGCCGACCGGCTGGTGGAGCTGTGGCACGAGAGGCACGACGAGGTTCCGGGCGCCGCGGACGGGGTCGCGGACGCTGTGTCTGATCGCGTCGCAGACGCGTGGATGAAGGCGCAGGCCTACCGGCTCTACACGTGGGGCACAGTGACCCGGTTGGTCGACGGCGGTGACATGGGCGCCGCCGGATCGGTCAACAAGGTGTTCTGGTCCGAGCTCGACGTCGCGCTCCACGAGACCGCGCTCGACCTGCTCGGCCCCGAGGCCGAGCTCGAGTCAGCCTGGCTCGACGGCTACCTGTTCTCCCTCTCGGGGCCGATCTACGCCGGGACCAACGAGATCCAGCGCAACATCGTGGCCGAGCGGATCCTCGGGCTGCCGCGCGAGCCCAAGGGAGCGGATCGATGAGGTTCGTGCTCACCGGCGAGCAGCGCGACTTCGCCGCCACCCTCGACAAGCTGCTCGCCGCTTCCGACACCGTGACGGTGGCCCGGGCCTGGGCCGAGGGCGACACCGGCCCCGGTCTCGGGCTCTGGCAGCGGCTGGCCGAGCAGGGCCTGACCATGCTCGCCACCGAGGCCACGCCCGTGGAGGTCGTCGTCGCGTTCGAGGCACTGGGCAGGCACGCCGTGCCCGGTCCGTGGGTCGAGTCGGCGGCCCACCTGCCCGTGCTCCTCGGCCACGAGCTCGACGGCATCGGCACCGTCGGCACCCCGCTGGCGCTCGACGCAGACCTGGCCGACGAGGTCTACCTGCTCGAAGGAGACACCGTGCGCTCGGCGACCGTCGACCGACCGTCGGAGCGGGCGTCGGTCGATCCGACCCGACGGCTGTTCACCCTGACCGCCGGCGATCCGGTGAGCTCCGAGCGGGCCGGCCCCGCGTGGGACACCGCTGTGCTGGCGGTGTCGGCCCAGCTGCTCGGGCTCGGCGAGCAGCTGCTGGCGGAGTCGGTGGCGTACGTGAAGCAGCGACGCCAGTTCGGCCGCGAGATCGGCTCCTACCAGGCGATCAAGCACGCGCTGGCCGACGTACGGATCGCGCTCGACTTCGCCCGACCGATGGTGCACGGGGCCGCGCTCGATGCGGTGCCGGCCTCGGCCGCGAAGGTGATGGCCGGGGACGCGGCGTACCTCGCCTCGCGCACGGCGCTCCAGGTCCACGGTGCGATCGGCTACACCCGCGAGCTGGACCTGTCGCTGTGGATCCTGAAGACCCGGGCGTTGGTCGGGGCCTGGGGCACGTCCGCCGTCCACCGGGCCCGGGTCCTGGAGAGTCTCTGATGGAGTTCGCGCTCACCGACGAGCAGCAGGAGCTCGCGTCCACGGTCCGTGCCCTGCTCGACAAGCGCGCCGACAGCGCCGCCGTCAGGTCCGCGATGCAGAGCGAGCCGGGGTACGACGAGG
>DASSJR010000162.1:0-4272 GCA_035691135.1 Nocardioides sp.
GCGGCCTGGCGACCCTCGATGTAGTCGAACGTCGTCTGGTCGGGTGCGATCAGGCCGGCCTTCGCCCCCCACTCGATGCTCATGTTGCAGACCGTCATCCGGGCCTCCATCGAGAGCTCCTCGATGGCCGGTCCGCGGTACTCGACGACGTAGCCCTGGCCGCCGCCGGTACCGGTGTGGGCGATCAGGGTGAGTACGAGGTCCTTGGCGGTGACCCCGTCCGGGAGGCTTCCGTTGACGGTGACCGCCATGGTCTTCGGCCGGGCCTGCGGGAGCGTCTGGGTCGCCAGGACGTGCTCGACCTCGGAGGTGCCGATGCCGAAGGCCAGCGCGCCGAAGGCGCCATGGGTGCTCGTATGGCTGTCGCCGCAGACGATCGTCATGCCCGGCTGGGTGAGACCCAGCTGCGGCCCGACGACGTGGACGATGCCTTGTTCGATGTCGCCGAGCGGGTGCAGGCGGATGCCGAACTCCTCGGCGTTGCGGCGCAGGGTCTCGACCTGGGTCCGGCTGACCGGGTCGGCGATCGGCTTGTCCCAGTCGATGGTGGGCACGTTGTGGTCCTCGGTCGCCAGCGTCAGGTCTGGGCGGCGGACCGTTCGTCCGGCAAGGCGGAGACCGTCGAACGCCTGGGGGGAGGTGACCTCGTGGATCAGGTGGAGGTCGATGTAGAGGAGGTCCGGCTCACCGGGGGTCGAGCGGACGACGTGTTGGTCCCAGACCTTCTCGGCCAAGGTCTTGCCCATCTGTTCCTCCTCACACGCGGCCCCCGAGCGCGTGCCGTGACGACTCGGCGTACGTCACACACCCTACGTCTTGCATCCCATGATCTGAGACGGCAGTATTGACATATGGACACGACCAGCGGAGTCGGCGTACTGGACAAGGCAGCGCTCGTGCTCACCGCCCTGGAGTCAGGCCCGGCCACCCTGGCCGGACTCGTCGCCGGCACGGGGCTGGCCCGACCCACCGCCCACCGCCTGGCCGTGGCCCTCGAACACCATCGTCTGGTGGCTCGCGACATGCAAGGGCGGTTCGTCCTGGGTCCCCGGCTGGCCGAGCTCTCCGCCGCCGCCGGCGAGGACCGGCTGCTCGCGACCGCCGGCCCGGTCCTGGCTCGTCTGCGCGACATCACCGGCGAGTCCGCGCAGCTGTGGCGCCGCCAGGGAGACCACCGCGTGTGCGTGGCAGCGGCCGAACGACCCAGCGGGCTTCGTGACACCATCCCGGTCGGCTCCCAGCTGACCATGCGGGCCGGGTCGGCTGCTCAGGTGCTGCTGGCGTGGGAGGACCCCGAGCGGATGCACCGGGGCCTGCAGAACGCGTCGTTCTCCGCCGCGGCCCTCTCCGGGATCCGTCGACGGGGCTGGGCGCAGTCGGTGGCCGAGCGGGAGCAGGGCGTGGCCTCTGTGTCCGCGCCGGTCCGCTCCCCCGGTGGCAAGGTCATCGCGGCCGTATCGGTGTCGGGTCCGCTCGAGCGGCTCTCCCGCCAGCCCGGGCGCATGCACGCGCCCGCCGTGCTCGCCGCGGCCGAGCGGCTCTCCGAGTCGCTGCGTCGGGCCGCTGCGGAGTAGCTCACCTCACGGCGCCGGCGAGGGACCTGCGGTCCCACGCCAGGTCGACCCCCCGGCAGCCGAGCAGGTAGTCGACGATCTGGACGTCGGTGAGCTGATGGGTCTCGCGAAGTCCGCGGGCGATGGTGGCCACGTACGGCGGCGCGGGGGCGCGGAGCCCGAGGGCGTCGACGTCGGTGGCGCTGAACGTCACCACCGGGTGCCCGTCCAGCTCGCCCGCGAGGTGGAGCGTCTCGTAGCGTCCCGGCCCGAGGGTGTGCCGCCCCGTTCTGACCACCTCGGTCAGGTCGAGGTCGGTGCCCGGCTCGCGCCACATCTCCTGCGCCAGGACGTCGGAGAGCTGGCCGGCGGTGACGAGGTAGGCGCAGGCGAGGACCGAGCCGTCGGCGTCGGGTTCGTGGAACGCGATCCCTCCGCCCCAGGTGGGTGACTCCCAGGCGAAGGTCAGCCGCCCGGGCATCTCGAAGGCCTGGGTGGCGAGCGGCTCGGCCCGGTCGCGCGCGCCGGGATAGGTCCGGGTGGCGCCCGGTGGCCGACCCCCGGCCAGGTAGCGGCGGAACCGCTCCGGGTCGAGGTTCGAGCCGTAGCCGGCGTACCAGACCGCGCCGCCGTCCCAGGCGCTCAGAACAGCGCTTCCTGTTCGATCCCGAGCAGGGTCTGCTTCCGCTCCAGCCCGCCGGCGTAGCCGGTGAGGGTTCCGTTGGCACCGATCACGCGGTGGCAGGGGATGACGATCGCGATCGGGTTCCGGCCGTTGGCCGACCCGACTGCGCGGGAGGCGGCGTTGGTCATGCCGAGACGGTGGGCGATCTGGCCGTACGACGCGGTCTCGCCGTACCCGATCTCGAGCAGCGCGTCCCAGACGCGGCGCTGGAAGGCGCTGCCCTGGGGGTCCAGGGGCAGGTCGAACTCCTTGAGGTCGCGCGCGAAGTACGCGGTCAGCTGGGCGACGGCCCTTGCGAGGACCGGATGGTCGTCGTCGCGCTCCCCCAGCGGGCGGCCGTCGATGTTGGGCCGGAAGGGGAAGAACTCGATATCGGTGATCCTGCCGCCGCGTTCGACGATCCGCATCTCGCCGACCGGTGAGTCCATCAGGGTCCACATCTCAGTTGTCTCCTTCTCGGGTGGTCCCTTGTGAGGTGACCAGTGTCTGCCAGAGGTGCATCTGGGCGTAGGAGCGCCACGGTCGCCATCCCTCGGCGAGGGCCGCGGCGTCGCGCGGGTCACGCCCCAGAGCGGTCAGGGCGTGACGGATGCCGACGTCGGTCGGCAGGAACACGTCGGGGTGGCCGAGGGCCCGCAGCGCGACGTAGTCGGCGGTCCAGGGTCCGATGCCGGGGATGTCCAGGAGCGCGCGGCGTACCTGGTCGCGGTCCGGGCCCCGGTCGAGCGCGAATGTGCCGTCGGCCAGGGCGGCGGACAGGGCGATCAGCGCCGTCCCCCGGGCCCGTGGCATCGGCAGGTCGCGCGGGTCGAGGGCGGCGATCGAGGACGGGTCGGGGAACAGGTGGGTGAGCTGGGGATCCCGCGAGCTCTTGTCGGACAGGGGGCGTCCGTGCGCCTCGACCAGTCGGGCGGCGACGGTCCGGGCTCCGGCCACGCTGACCTGCTGGCCGAGGACGGCGCGGATGGCGATCTCGTTGCCGTCGACATGACCGGGAACCCGCAGCCCGGGGTTGCGCCGAACGAGGGGTCCCACCACCGGGTCGCCGGCGAACGCGTCCGCGACCGCAACCGGATCGCAGTCGGCATCCAGCATCCGTCGGGTCCGCTCGACCGCCGCCGCGGTGTCGCGCAGGTCGTCGAGGGCGAAGGTGGCCGCCACGAATGCCGTGACGCCGGCCTCCGGGGTGTTCGGTACGTCGAGCCGGACGGTCCCGGCCCCGTGGGGCAGGGCAAGGGTGCGGGCGTACCAGCCGGGTCCGGTTGCCTCGACGCCCGGGACCGCCCGCTGGGCCAGGAAGCCCAGCAGCGCCGAGCCGGCGAACGGGGTGCGTACGGCGAGGCGCATCGTCAGCGTGCCGGTGGCCGGGGAGGCGTGCCGCCGCCCGCGCAGCTCGGTGGGTGTGGCGGCGTAGACCTCGCGGATCGTGTCGTTGAACTGGCGCACGCTGGAGAACCCGGAGGCGAACGCGATGTCGGCGTGGGTGAGCTGGGTCGTCTCGATGAGGACCCGGGCGGTCTGAGCCCGTTTCGCCCGGGCCAGTGCCAGGGGCCCGGCTCCGAGCTCTGCGGTCAGGAGCCTCGTGAGGTGGCGTGGCGTGTAGCCGACCCGGGCGGCCAGGCCGGGCACTCCCTCACGGTCGACGACGCCGTCGGCGATCAGTCGCATCGCCCGCCCCGCCGCGTCGGCCGCGGTGTCCCAGTCGGGGCTGCCGGGGGTCGCGTCGGGCAGGCACCGCTTGCAGGCGCGGTAGCCGGCTGCCTGTGCGGCGGCCGCACTCGGGTGGAAGGTGACGTTCTTCAGGGCCGGGGTGCGCGCGGGGCACGAGGGTCGGCAATAGATCCCGGTGGTCCGGACAGCGGTGTAGAAGACCCCGTCGAACCGCCGGTCGCGCGACTTCACGGCGCGGTAGCAGGACTCCCGGTCCAGCTTGTCGAGGGGGCTCATGGGTTCATCCTGCCTGTTCACCGCCACCGTATCTGGCGGGAATCGGACACGGCCATTCCCTCTAGGGTGGTGGCGTGGATGAGGTGG
>DASSJR010000163.1:0-5423 GCA_035691135.1 Nocardioides sp.
TGCGTGTATCCACCGAAGTACGCCAGCTCGATCGCCTGGCGCTGGGCGTCGGTGAGCGACGCCAGCGCGCCGCGGACGCGGCGTGCTTCGAGTGAGGCCTGGGCGGCCTCGGCGGTCGCGTCGTGCGCGACCGGTTGGTTCCTGTCGTGGTACGTCGTGTCGCGCCGGCTCGAGGCCTCGGCCGACCGGACCCGGTCGACCGCCCTGCGGTGCACGATCGTCAGTAGCCAGGAGACGGCGCTGCCCCGGTCCGGGTCGAACCTGCCGGAGCTACGCCAGATCTCCAGGAAGGACTCCTGGGCGACTTCTTCGGCCTGGGCCGGGTCACGGACGACGCGGACCGCGAGCCCGAAGACCCGGGCCGCCATGGCGTCGTACAACCGGGCGAACGCCGCCTCGTCACCGCGACCCGACAGCTTCAGCAGCTGTGCCAGGTCGGCTGTCTCCAGCGGCCCTTCGGGTGAAGGGCCGCTGGACGACGTGGGCCGGATTGATTCCACAGTGAGATCCTTGCGTTTGCCTGCCTGATCGGGAAGACCGATCAGGAGGGCATCAGCACCGAGTCGATGACGTAGACGGTCGCATTGGCCGTCTGGATGTTGCCGCAGAGGACCTTGGCCTTCTCGTCACCGATCGTGGCCATCTCGCCCGAGCCGTTGATCGCGAGCTTGTCGCCGTTGAGGGTCTCGAACTCGCCGGACAGCTGGTCCGGGGAGATCTGCTCGCCGACCACGTGGTGCTTGAGGATCGAGCCCAGCATCTGCTTGTCCGACATGACGGCGTTCATGTCCTTCTTCGGAATCGCCGCGAAGGCCGGATCGGCCGGGGCGAAGACGGTCAGCTGGGGAGCCGAGTTGAGGGGCTCTACGAGACCGGCCTCGGTGACCGCGGCGACCAGGGTCTTGAGCAGCGGGTTCGCGCTGGCGGCGGAGGCGACCGGTGCGGTGGCCATGCCGTTGAACGAGCCGGCGCCGTCCGTGGGGACCTGTGCGCAGCCGGCGCCGTAGGTGTCGGCGCTCGCGTCCTCGGCCATGGGCTCGGAATCCTGCTGGCTGGTGTCCTGCTGGCTGGTCTGGTCGGAGCCGGACGTGGGCTCTTCCTCCCCACCACAGGCGGCGAGCCCGAGCGAGAGGGTGAGCGCGGCAGCGGCGAGTCCGCCGGTGCGACGCAGGGTGTTCAGCTTCATGGTCGAGCCTTTCGGTTTGGCGTGGTCTTGCTGATGTGAGTGCTTCGGTGCCGGGGGCAGAGCGGATTGGTCCTCAGCCGACCGTGACGATGATTCGTTGTCGGCCGCTCGACCCGTTCGGGAACGGCGCAGCCTTCGCGTCGGTCTGCACCTCGCCGCCGAGGTCGGTCGCGCGCACCGACAGGTCGTGCTCGCCGGGCGGGGCTTTCCAGGGGAAGTACCACTGGCGCCAGTAGTCCACGCCGACCTGCGGGCCCAGCTCGGCCTTCTGCCAGGCAGAGCCGTCGACCTGGACCTCGACCTTGCCGATGCCGCGGGTCTGCGCCCACGCCACCCCGCCGATGAACGTGTCGCCGGCGTCGATGGTGGAGAACGACTGCGGGGTATCGATCCGGCTGGCGATCTTGATCGGCGCCTCGGTCGCCCAGCCGCGGTCGGTCCAGTAGGCCTTCTTCTCGTCGTACGTCGTGAGCGTCATCCGGGTGATCCACTTGGTGGCGCTGATGAAGCCGTAGAGCCCAGGGATGACCAGCCGTGCCGGGAAGCCGTGCTCCTGGGGCAGCGGCTCACCGTTCATCCCGATCGCGAGCATCGCGTCCTTCTGCGCCATCGCCAGCTCGAGCGGGGTGCTGATGGTCATGCCGTCGACGTCGCGCGAGAAGATCTGGTCGGCATCGCGACCGACACCGGCGCGGTCGAGCAGGTCGGAGAGGCGTACGCCGAGCCAGCGGGCGCCGCCGACGTAGGGGCCGCCGATGTCGTTGGAGACACACGTCAGGGTGATGTCCCGCTCGATCAACGGCATCGCCAGAAGGTCGTCGTAGGTGAGCGTCACCTCGTGGTCGACGTCGCCGTCGATGGTCAGCGTCCAGTCGTCGAGGCTGATGATCGGGAGGGTGAGGCGGGTGTCGACGCGGTAGAAGTCTCCGGTGGCGGTCTGCAGGCGGCTGATCCCGGGGACCGTGCCGCGCAGGTCCCGCGGCAGCGGTGGGGCAGGGTCAGCCGCTTTCGGCAGGGCGACCCCGGCCGGGGTCGTGCGTCGTCCGGTGACCCATTGGCCGGCCCCGGCGAACACCGCGGCTGTCGCCGTGAGGGCGCCGGCGGTGATCAGCACGGCGCGCCGGCTGGGTCCCTGGACCGACCCGTCGGTCTGCGCAGGCCCGCCTTCCCGGGTGGCGGAGCGGGACAGCAACGCCAGCGCGGCCACTCCCACGACTCCCGCCGCGATCGCGGGGAGCACGTCGAGCGCCGCCGCCCCGGGGCGCAGCAACGCCATCGCGGCTGCCGAGGCGACCAGGAGCACGAGCACACCGGCGCCGAGCACGAACCGGCGTCGCGCCAGCAGGCCGGCCAGGGCGGCGAGGAGGAGCGCGCCGAGCATGACCGAGCCGACCAGGACTGCCTTGTCGCTGGAGCCGAAGGTCCGGATCGCCCACTCCTTCAGCGGGGTGGGGGTCAGGTCGATGACCGTCGAGCCCACGGTCAGGACCGGCGAGGCCGCCGGGTCGGTGACGGCCGCGACCAGGTGTCCCGCAGCCATCCCCACCAGGGTCGCCAGGATCCCGAAGCCGGCCCAGGTCAGTCGTCTCGTCATGGGAGGTGTTCGGAGTCGCGGCCGGGTCGGACGGGTTCGGTCAACGAGACGCCCGTGGGTTTACCTCGAGACGGTCGTTGCACGACCTCCTCAGCACGAGTCGGGACGGCTCGCGCAGCCGTCGCACGCTCCGGTCTGTGCCGAGCCTCCTCAACCCCCTCGCCCCGGCTCGGGCAGGATGAGCGGCATGAGTGAGCTCGTGCACTACGACGTCGCCGACGCCCTCGCGACGATCACCCTGGACTCCCAGCACAACCGCAATGCACTGTCCCGGCAGCTCGTGACCGAGCTGTTCGGCCACCTCGAGGCGGCCGAGGCCGACGAGGCGGTCCGGGTGGTGCTGATCCGGGCCGAGGGCAAGGTGTTCTGCTCCGGGGCCGACCTGTCCGAGGCGACCAGCGACGGGATGGAGGAAGGTGCCCGCAGGATCGTCGAGCTCCAGCGGCTGATCGCCACCATGGGCAAGCCGGTCGTGACCCGGCTGCACGGCGCGGTCCGAGCCGGCGGCATCGGGATCGTGGCGGCCTCCGACATCGCGATCGCCACCGACGACGCCACCTTCGCGCTCACCGAGGTGAAGCTCGGACTGGCCGCCGCCATCATCTCCCTGACCGTCCACCACCGGATGAACCCGCGCGCCGCCGCCCTCACCACCCTCGGCGGTGAGGTGTTCAGCGGTGCCGAGGCGGCGTCGTACGGCCTGGTCACCGCGGCCGTACCCGCCGACCGGCTCGATGCCGAGGTCGAGCGGGTCTGCGCCTCGCTGGCGACCGGTGCCCCTCAGGGACTCCGGGAGTCCAAGCGGATCCTCAACCGCGGCCTGGTCGCGAGGATCGACGCCGGCGGTGAGGAGATGGCCGCCCTGTCTGCCCGGTTGTTCGCCTCCGACGAGGCCCGCGAGGCGATGACCGCTTTCCTCAACCGGAAGAAGGCCTAGCCGGGTCGTGTGCCTGTGACCGACCTATCGGGCGTTCTCGGGCACACGACCCGAGCCGCCAAGGGGTAGGCTTGAGGACTTGCCAGAAATCCCCGGGGACAGAAAGAACGATCCTTGACCGAAGAGCTTGCCGGGCGCGAGATCGCTCGCGAGCAGGAATTCGTGGACCGCGTCTACCTCCAGCTCGAGAAGTCGTCGCGGGCGGCCCAGGCGATCGCCCGCGAGGGACACGGTCGCGGGCGGCTCGGTCACGAGGGCGGGCTCGTGGAGCGTGACGCCATGGTCTTCCAGGCCGCCCGGCGCATCGCGCAGCTCGACGCCGCCCACGAGGGGCTGGTGTTCGGGCGCCTCGATCTGCGTGAGGAGGTCGACCCCGAGCCCCGCTACATCGGGCGCATCGGGTTGCGCGACGACCAGCGCGACTCGATGTTGATCGACTGGCGCGCACCCGCCGCCGCGGTGTTCTACCAGGCCACGGCCGCCGAGCCGCACGAGGTCGTACGACGGCGCGTGCTGCGGTGCACCGGCCCCCGCGTGGTCGGGGTCGAGGACGAGCTGCTCGACGCTCAGGCCCTTGAGGGGACCGACACCGACCTGCCGATCGTCGGTGAGGGCGCGCTGATGGCCCAGCTCTCCCGGGCCCGCGACCGGTCGATGCACTCGATCGTGGCCACCATCCAGGCCGAGCAGGACAAGGCGATCCGGGCACCCTCCCGGGGCGTGGTGTCGATCTCCGGCGGACCCGGCACCGGCAAGACCGTGGTCGCCCTGCACCGCGCGGCGTACCTGCTCTACACCGACCGCCGCCGCTACGAGGGTGGCGGCGTGCTGATCGTCGGCCCCAGCGGGGTGTTCATGCGCTACATCGAGCGGGTGCTGCCGTCCCTCGGTGAGACCGCGGTCGCCCTGCGGTCGCTCGGCGAGGTCGTCGACGGGGTACGGGCGGTGCGCCACGACGAGCCGGCGATCGCCGACGTCAAGGGCTCGGCCCGGATGGCCGAGGTGATGCGGCGTACGGCGCGCCAGCAGGCTCCGGGCAGCCCGACCGAGTTCCGGATCTTCTGGCGCGACGACACGATCGTGCTCGACCGGGCGATCCTGGGCCGGCTGCGTCGCCAGCTGATGTCACACGGCCGCCGCAACCGACAGCTGCCACGAGTGGCCGCGACCCTGCTCGACGCAATGTGGCGGCAGGTGCGCGGTGAGCGCGGTCGGGAGCGGGGCCGTGAGGCCTTCGACGACGAGATGCTCTCCCACCAGGGTTTCGTGGACTTCGCGATCGAGTGGTGGCCGCCCCTGGATGCGCCGTCGGTGCTCGGCTGGCTGCGGGACCCCGACTTCCTGGCCCGCGTGGCCGAGGGCGTGCTGAGCGGCGAGGACCAGCGGCTGCTGGCCAAGTCCTGGGGGTCCTCGCTCGACGAGGGCGCGCTGCCCGACTTCTCGGTGGAGGACGTGCCGCTGCTCGACGAGCTGCGTTACGCCCTCGGCGACGTTCCCGCCCGGCACGAGGACGACCACCAGCTCGACGACCACGTCGGCGCCGACCTGGCCGAGCTCACCACCGCCGCCGACCGCGAGTACGCACCCACCGGTCGGGCCTGGGCCCCGCCGACGCACCGGATCGAGGACGACGGGTTCGCCCACGTCCTCGTCGACGAGGCCCAGGACCTCTCGCCGATGCAGTGGCGGATGGTCGGGCGTCGCGG
>DASSJR010000164.1:0-5812 GCA_035691135.1 Nocardioides sp.
GCCGACCGCACCGGCGGCGTCCATGACGAGCTCTACCTCGCGGCGGAGACCGACCTCGGTGCCGTGCTCACCCACATCGAGCAGGTCCGCCCGAGCTTGCTCGTGGTCGACTCGATCCAGACGATCGGCGCCTCCGACCTCGAAGGGGTGCCGGGCGGCGTCACCCAGGTCAAGGAGGTGGCGGCGGCCCTGATCCGCCTGGCCAAGACCCGCAACATCACCACCGTCCTCGTCGGCCACGTCACCAAAGACGGCTCGATCGCGGGCCCCCGTGTGCTCGAGCACGTCGTCGACGTCGTGCTGGCCTTCGAGGGCGACCGCAACTCGCGCTTCCGGATGGTCCGGGCGATGAAGAACCGCTTCGGCCCGGTCGACGAGGTGGGGTGCTTCGACCTCTCCCACGACGGCATCTCGGCGGTCACCGATCCGACCGGCCTGTTCGTCGAGAACCACCAGCAGCAGGTGCCCGGCACCTGTGTCGCGGTCACCATGGAGGGCCGGCGTCCGCTGCTGGCCGAGGTCCAGGCGCTGGTGACCCGCACCGCCGCCGAGCGCCCGCGCCGTACGACGTCCGGTCTCGACTCCTCGCGCGTGGCCATGGTCCTGGCCGTCCTCCAGCAGCACTGCGCGATCCGGCTTCATGCCCACGACGTCTTCGTCTCGACCGTGGGCGGGGCCCGCCTCTCGGAGCCGGCCAGCGACCTCGCGGTCGCCGTCGCGCTGGCGTCGGCCACGACGGGCGCCCCGGCCCCGGCCGGCGTGGCAGCAATCGGCGAGATCGGACTCGCCGGTGAGCTGCGCCGGGTCCGCGATCTCCCGCAGCGGGTGGCCGAAGCTGCCCGGCTGGGTTTCCGCATGGCGCTGGTGCCTGGCCGCAACGGCGACCGGGGACCGCGGGCGGTCGAGGGAATGGAGGTGGTCGAGGTCGCCGACATCGCGTCGGCCCTGCGCGCCCTGGAGTTCGCCGGCTCCGCGACACCGCGACTGCGTCCCCTAGACTGACCGCCGACACGCGATCGGGAGCCGACAGGAGGGGCACGGCTGTGACGACGGACCGCCCCGACGAGGTCCTCCGCCTGCGCGCGACGCTGGCGTCGATCGCGCCCGGGACCGCACTGCGGGACGGGCTCGAACGCGTGCTGCGCGGCCGCACCGGCGCGCTGATCGTGCTCGGCCATGACCGGGTCGTGGATTCGATCTCGACCGGCGGCTTCCAGCTCGACGTGCCGTTCACCGCGACCGGGCTGCGCGAGCTGGCCAAGATGGACGGCGCGATCATCGTCGACAAGGACATCACCCGGATCATCCGCGCGGCCGTCCACCTGATGCCTGACCACCACATCCCCTCCGAGGAGACCGGCACCCGCCACCGGACCGCCGATCGCGTGGCCCGCCAGACCGGGTTCCCGGTGATCTCGGTGTCGCAGTCGATGGAGATCATCGCGGCCTACGTCGGCGAGATCCGCCACGTCCTGGAGGACTCCGGACAGATCCTGTCGCGTGCCAACCAGGCCCTGGCCACCCTCGAGCGCTACAAGCTGCGGCTCGACGAGGTCTCCAGCACCCTCTCCGCGCTCGAGATCGAGGACCTCGTCACGGTTCGCGACGTCGCCGTGGTGGCTCAGCGTCTGGAGATGGTGACCCGGATCGCTCGTGAGATCGAGGACTACGTGCTCGAGCTCGGCACCGATGGCCGGCTGCTCTCCCTCCAGCTGGAGGAGCTCATCACCGGCGTCGACGCCGAGCGGGAGCTCGTGATCCGCGATTACCTCCCCACCGGCCGACGTACCAAGAGCACGGCAGCCGCGCTGGCCAGGCTCGAGGCCCTGTCACCCACCGAGCTGGTCGATCCCGCCGCGGCGGCCAAGGCGCTCGGCCTCACCGGCTCCGAGCACCTCGACGGCGCCGTCGCCCCGCGCGGCTACCGCCTCCTGGCGAAGGTGCCGCGGCTGCCGGGCAGCGTGGTCGACCGGCTGGTCGAGCACTTCGGGACCCTCCAGAAGCTGCTGTCCGCCGGCGTCGACGACCTGCAGACGGTCGAGGGGGTCGGCGAGCTCCGGGCGCGCAGCGTGCGCGAGGGACTGTCGCGGCTGGCCGAGTCGACGATCTTGGAACGGTACGTCTGAGCCGTCAGGTCACCGCGACTTCGACCCGTCCCGCTTCTTTTTCTCGGGCTTCGGCGGCACCGTCTTGGTGACGTGCTCTCGCTCGGGACGCTCGAGGTGGAACTGGAGGTCGGAGGGCTCGCCGGCCAGCGCCGCTGCGGCGACGTGGTACCAGCCGGGCAGCGCCCACGTGGTCAGCCTCGAGCACTCCTCGTCCGAGCGCCTCGCGTCCCACGTCACATCGACCTTGGTGGTGTGGTCCCGCCGGAGGGTGACTTGCTCGCGGCCCACGGCGTGCGGGCACTGCCGACTCGTCCAGATCTCGTCGTCGCCAGAAGTGACCTTGAGGGTCAGCGTCTCCGGCGAGACCTGCCAGGTGCAGGCCTCCGAGACGATGGTGCGCATCTCGAGGACGAACGTGACGTCAGCCCCGGCGACGGGCTTCTTGACCGTCGGGGTCACCGCGACGTCCTCGTCATCACAGGGCCCGTCGGGTTCCGCGAGAGGGACGGCCTTCTTCTTCGTCGACCGCCCGTTCTCGGTGGCCGCCGGAGCCGGGTCGGGCAGATCCATCGTGGTCGTCGGGGCAGCCGCAACCTGCTGTGCCTGTGCCTGTGCCTGCGCCTCCGGCGACGACGCGTCACTGCCAGCGCCGAGGGCCCGGGCGATCCCGAACACCAGGAGGACGGCAGTCCCGAGCACCATCGCCCGCCGGAGCCAGTAGGTGCGTGCCGGCAGCGGTCCCCGCGTCAACCCGCTCATGGCGGCAACGCTAATGAGCCAGCGGCCGTCCATCGTGCTGCCACACCGACTCCTTAGGATCGTCGCCGATGACTCCTGTGCCTGACTCTCGCCTCCATGCCCCGCTTCTGCGGTGGTACGACGAGCACGCGCGCGAGCTGCCCTGGCGCAGTGCGACGGCCGGGACGTGGTCGGTGATGGTCTCGGAGTTCATGCTCCAGCAGACCCCGGTCGCCCGGGTGCTGCCCGTCCACGAGCAGTGGCTCGAGCGCTGGCCGACCCCGGCCGCCCTGGCCTCCGAGCGGCCGGGCGAGGCGGTCCGCGCCTGGGGGAGGCTGGGCTACCCGAGGCGAGCCCTGCGCCTGCATGCGGCGGCGACCGCGATCGTGGAGCGTCACGACGGCGAGGTGCCCAGGTCCTACGAGGACCTGATCGAGCTCCCCGGCATCGGTGACTACACGGCTTCGGCGATCGCGGTCTTCGCCCACGGCCGGCGCCACGCCGTCCTCGACACCAACGTGCGTCGCGTGCTGGCCCGGGTCGCCTCCGCGCGGGAGTTCCCGGGACCGTCGGTGACCAGGGCGGAACGGTCCGTCGCCGAGAGCCTGCTTCCTGAGGACGAACCCACCGCCGCGACCTGGTCGGTGGCGCTCATGGAGCTCGGCGCACTCGTCTGCACCGCCGCGGCTCCGCGGTGCGGCGACTGCCCGGTCAGCGACCGGTGCGCCTGGCGGGCAGCCGGCCACCCGGCGTACGACGGACCGCCGCGGCGCGGACAGGCCTGGGCCGGGACCGACCGTCAGTGCCGCGGGCGGCTGCTCGCCGTGGTCCGCGACAGCGACGGACCCGTGCACCGCAGCCGTCTCGACGCGACCTGGCCGGAGGAGGCCCAGCGGATCCGGTGCCTGGGCGCACTGGTCGAGGACGGCCTGCTCGCGCAGGTCTCCCCCGACACCTACGCCCTCCCGTAAGTGCGCTGACCCGTCGTGAGTTACCAGCCAAAATGCGCCGAGCCGTCGTGAGTTACCGGCAATGGTGGTAACTCACGACGGGTCAGCGATTTGTCACTCGGTGCCGGGGGCCTTGGGGACGTCCTTGGGTCCGTCGGAGTCGTCGGGTCCCTCGTTCGGGGTCTCACCCGAGGCCACCTCGGCGGTCTCGAACGGCGGCAGGTCCGGCAGGTCGCCGAGCTTCTGGCCGACGAAGGTGAACTTCGCGTTCGGCCCCTCGCCGTCGACGTCGACCAGCACGATCTGTCCCGGCCCGACCTCGCCATAGAGCATCTTCTCGGCCAGCACGTCCTCGATCTCGCGCTGGACCGTCCGCCGGAGTGGCCGGGCGCCCAGCACCGGGTCGAAGCCTCGCTCGGCGAGCAGATTCTTGGCAGGCTGGGTGAGCTCGAGAGACATGTCGCGGTCCTTGAGCCGCAACTCGACGAAGGCGATCATGTTGTCGACCATCGCCACGATCTGCTCCGACGACAGCGGCGGGAACACGATGACCTCGTCGACCCGGTTGAGGAACTCCGGACGGAAGTGCTGCTTGAGCTCGTCGGAGACCTTGGCCTTCATCCGCTCGTAGGAGCCGGCCGTGTCACCGCCCTGCTGGAAGCCGAGGTTGATCCCCTTGGCGATGTCGCGGGTGCCGAGGTTGGTGGTCATGATGATCACGGTGTTCTTGAAGTCCACGACCCGGCCCTGGCTGTCGGTCATCCGGCCCTCTTCCAGGATCTGCAACAGGGTGTTGAAGATGTCGGGGTGGGCCTTCTCGACCTCGTCGAACAGCACCACCGAGAACGGCTTGCGCCGCACCTTCTCGGTCAGCTGCCCGCCCTCCTCGTAGCCGACGTAGCCGGGAGGCGAGCCGAACAGCCGGGAGACCGTGTGCTTCTCGCCGAACTCGCTCATGTCGAGCTGGATCAGGGCATCCTCGTCGCCGAAGAGGAACTCCGCGAGCGTCTTGGACAGCCACGTCTTCCCGACGCCGGAGGGTCCGGCGAAGATGAACGAGCCACCGGGCCGCTTGGGGTCCTTCAGGCCGGCGCGGGTACGACGGATCGCGCGCGACAGCGCCTTCACGGCCTCTTCCTGGCCGATGACGCGCTTGTGGAGCTCGTCCTCCATCTTGAGCAGCCGGGTGGACTCCTCCTCCGACAGCTTCACGATCGGGATGCCGGTGGCGACGGCGAGGACCTCGGCGATCAGCTCCTCGTCGACCTCGGCGACCTCGTCCATGTCGCCGGCGCGCCACTGCTTCTCGCGCTCGGCCTTGCGGGCGATGAGCTGCTTCTCCTCGTCGCGCAGGCGGGCCGCGGCCTCGAAGTCCTGGCCGTCGATGGCGGCCTCCTTGCGCTGGCGTACGTCGCTGATCTTGTCGTCGTACTCGCGCAGGTCGGCCGGCGCCGTCATCCGGCGGATCCGCAGCCGGGAGCCGGCCTCGTCGATGAGGTCGATGGCCTTGTCGGGCAGGAACCGGTCGGAGATGTAGCGATCGGCCAGTGTCGCCGCCGACACCAGGGCCTCGTCGGTGATCGTGACCCGGTG
Organism: Nocardioides sp.; assembly: GCA_035691135.1. GTDB lineage: Bacteria > Actinomycetota > Actinomycetes > Propionibacteriales > Nocardioidaceae > Nocardioides. The sequence continues at coordinate 5,390 of DASSJR010000164.1, forward strand.
GTGGGCTTCGTAGCGATCGCGCAGTCCCTTGAGCATCTCGATCGTGTGGGCGATCGAGGGCTCGGCGACCTGGATCGGCTGGAAGCGGCGCTCGAGCGCGGCATCCTTCTCGAGGTACTTGCGGTACTCGTCGAGCGTCGTGGCGCCGATCGTCTGGAGCTCGCCACGCGCCAGCATCGGCTTGAGGATCGACGCGGCGTCAATCGCTCCCTCGGCCGCGCCGGCGCCGACGAGGGTGTGGATCTCGTCGATGAACAGCACGATGTCGCCGCGGGTGCGGATCTCCTTGAGGACTTTCTTGAGCCGCTCCTCGAAGTCGCCGCGGTAGCGCGACCCGGCGACCAGGGCGCCGAGGTCGAGGGTGTAGATCTGCTTGTCCTTGAGCGTCTCGGGGACGTTGCCCTTGACGATGTCCTGGGCCAG
>DASSJR010000165.1:0-2010 GCA_035691135.1 Nocardioides sp.
GCCGCTGGGGGGCCCGTGGAGACGGTTGCTTCGCAACCTCCTCAGGAACCGGCATGCGACGAGGCTACCGGCGAGCTGCTCCACTCAGCAGATCCTGTGCATCCACCCGAACGTGTCCTCGGCCCGGCCGTACTGGATGTCGACCAGTGCCTGGCGGATCTTCATGGTCAGGTCGGTCGACGCCGGCGCCGGCGCCTCGCCGCCGTCCCACTTGAGCGTCCCGACCGGGGTGACCACGGCCGCAGTGCCGCAGGCGAAGACCTCGATGATCGCGCCGCTCCTGACCCCGTCGCGCCACTCGTCGATCGAGAACTTCCGCTCCTCGACCTGGTGGCCGAGCTTGCCGGCGAGCTCGATGATGCTGGAGCGGGTGATGCCCTCGAGGATGGTGCCGGACTCGGGCGTCACGATCCGGCCGTCGTCATGGACGAAGTAGAGGTTCATGCCGCCGAGCTCCTCGACGTACCGCCCCTCCTGGGCGTCGAGGAAGACGACCTGGTCGCAGCCCTCGGCGATGGCCTGCTGCTGCGGGAGCAGCGAGCTGGCGTAGTTGCCGCCGGTCTTGGCCGCACCCATGCCGCCGCGTCCGGCCCGGGTGTACTCCGTGCTCAGCCACAGGGTGACCGGCTTGACGCCGCCCTTGAAGTAGGCGCCGGCCGGGCTCGCGATGACGAGGAACGTGACGTGCTGGGCGGGCCGGACCCCGAGGAACTTCTCGGTGGCGAGCATGAAGGGGCGGACGTAGAGACTCTTCTCCCCCTCACCGTCGGGCACCCACCGCTGGTCGACCTTCACCAGCTCGTCGATCGCCTCGACGAAGTCGGCCACCGGCAGCTCCGGGAAGGCCAGACGCTTGCTCGACCGCACCATCCGGGCGCCGTTCTCCTCCGGCCGGAAGGTCCAGATCGAGTCGTCGTCGTGGCGGTAGGCCTTGAGTCCCTCGAAGGTCTCCTGCGCGTAGTGGAGAACGGCGGTGGCGGGGTCGAGCGTCAACGGTGCGTACGGCGTGATCCGGGCCCCGCTCCAGCCGGTGTCGGGGGTCCACTCGACGGTGAACATGTGGTCGGTGAAGTGGATCCCGAAGCCGGGGTTCGCCAGGATCTCGGCCAGCCGCGCGTCGTCGACCGGGGCGGTCGAGGGGATGGTGCTGATCTGCATGGGGTCAACCTATCCGACCGTCCAGTCAGCGCCCTGCCTGGAGTTCCGGGGGTTCGACGACGCTCGCGACGCTCGCTGCTCACTCACCGGAGCGCACGAGCCGGGCTGCAATGGCGTCGCCGATCTCGGCGGTGGGCCTCGTGGTGCGAGGAGCGCGCTCGGCCAGGTCCGCGGTCACGGCCGACTCGACCCGGGCCGCCGCCTCGGGGTGGCCGAGATGGTCCAGCAGCAGGCTGGTCGACAGGATCGCGGCGGTGGGGTCCGCCTTCTGCTGGCCGGCGATGTCGGGTGCGGAGCCGTGCACGGGCTCGAACATGCTGGGCGCCGTCCGGTCGGGGTTGATGTTGCCGGAGGCCGCCAGCCCGATGCCGCCGGTGATCGCGGCCGCCAGGTCGGTGATGATGTCGCCGAACAGGTTGTCGGTGACGATCACGTCGAACCGCGACGGGTCGGTGGTCAGGAAGATCGTGGCGGCATCGACGTGGAGGTAGTCCACGGTCACCTCCGGGAACTCCAGCCCCACCTCGGCCACCAGCCGTGACCACACCGCGCCGGCGTGGACCAGCACGTTGGTCTTGTGGACCAGGGTCAGCTGCTTGCGTGGCCGGCGGGACGCCCGGGCGAAGGCGTCGCGCACGACCCGCTCGACGCCGAAGCGGGTGTTCACGCTGACCTCGGTGGCGATCTCGTGGGGGGTGCCGGCGCGCAGCGACCCCCCGTTGCCGACGTAGGGGCCCTCGGTGCCCTCGCGCACCACGACGAAGTCGACCTCGCCCGGGTCGGCGAGCGGCGAGGCCACCCCCGGGAGCAGCCGCGACGGCCGCAGGTTGACGTAGTGGTCGAGCTCGAACC
>DASSJR010000166.1:0-6099 GCA_035691135.1 Nocardioides sp.
CCGGCCGCAGCGAGGACGACATCCTCAAGGGGATGAACCAGCAGTGGCGGCGCAACATCAAGAAGGCCGCCAAGGAGGGCGTCGTCGTGTCGGCCGCGAGTCCGGGCGACGCCCGCGCCGACCTCAAGCGGTTCCACGACCTCTACGTCCACACCGCCGAACGCGATCACTTCACGCCACGAGGGCTGGCCTACTTCCAGACCATGTACGACGCCCTCAGCGCGGAGGATCCCGACCGGATCCGGCTCTGGTTCGCCGAGCACGACGGCGACCTGGTCGCGGCCACGATCGCCATCCGCGTCGGAACGCACGCGTGGTACTCCTATGGCGCCTCCTCCACCGAGAAGCGCGAGGTGCGCGGGTCCAACGCCGTGCAGTGGGCCATGATCAGCGACGCGCTCGCGGCCGGCGCCGACGTCTACGACCTGCGAGGCATCACCGACACCCTCGACTCCGACGACCCGCACCTCGGCCTGATCCAGTTCAAGGTCGGCACCGGCGGCGAGGCCGTCGAGTACGTCGGCGAGTGGGACCTCCCACTGCGTTCCGTGCTCTACCGGGCGTTCGACCTCTACATGAAGCGCAAATGAGCCTCACCCTCACGGTCGACGGCGAACGCTGGCGCCAGCACCTCCGCGAAGTCGCCGGTGTCACGCCCGGGCTGGTGCCCGTGGCCAAGGGCAACGGCTACGGCTTCGGCCTGGGCCGGCTCGCCCGCCGGGTCCAGTGGCTCGCGGACCAGGGCCTGGGCGGCGACACCCTCGCGGTCGGCACCTACGAGGAGCTGCCCGAGGTCGCCTCGCGCTTCGCCGGCGACCTGCTGGTGCTCACCCCCTGGCGACCGTTCGGCGCGGCTCTCGAGGTCGACCCGTCGTACGCCGACCGCGTGATCCACACGATCGGCCGCCCCGCCGACCTGTGCGGGCTCCTCGAGCGCCAGCCGCACGGGCGCTTCGTGCTCGAGCTGCTGACCAGCATGAAGCGGCACGGTCTGGGCGCAAGTGAGCTGCGGGACCTCGGCGGCTCGGGCGACCGGAGATCCGGGCTGGCCGGGGTGGCGCTGCACCTGCCCCTGGCCCGGGGTTCCCACCTCGGCGAGGTCCACCGACTCGTCAACGACGTCGTCGCGGCGGGCCTCGACGGGGCCCACTCCGGTGCCACCACCCTCTGGGTCAGCCACCTCACCCGCGACGAGCTCCAGGCGCTGCGGGCGAGCTACCCGGACTTCACGATCCGACCGAGAATCGGCACCGACCTCTGGCTCGGCGACCGCGGCGCGCTGCGGGTGACCGCGACCGTCCTGGACGTCCACCCGGTGGAGCGCGGCGACGCCTTCGGCTATCGCGGCCGGTCGGCACCCGGCTCCGGTCACCTGCTGATCGTCAGCGGCGGCACCGCCCACGGAATCGGTCTGGAGTCACCGATGGGCGAGGCGTCGCTTCGGTCCCGGGCTGCGACCGTCGCCCGGGGAGGGCTCGACGCGCTGGGGTTCGTGCGGTCGCCGTACACCGTCGACGGCAAGCAGCGCCGGTTCGCCGAGCCCCCGCACATGCAGGCGTCCATGCTGTTCCTGCCCCACGGAGCCCGCGTCCCCGAGATCGGCGACCAGGTCGACGTCCGGGTTCGCTACACGGCCACGGCGTTCGACCGCGTGGTCATCGACTGATCGCGGTCGACGGGATCGAGCTCGGGCCGCAGTACGTCGCGCGCCACGATGCCCACGAGGTAGAGCTCCGCGAGCATCCGCAGCAGGATCGCCAACCAGTAGAAGCCGGCGTTGCCGCCGCCGGCCGGGTCGAGCGCCCCGCCGAGGTACCACCACACGCTGGCGAAGTAGAAGATCTCGCCTGCCTGCCACACGAGCTGATCGCGCCAGCGCGGCCGGGCCATCACCGCGAGCGGCAGCAGCCACAGCACGTACTGGGGTGAGTAGACCTTGTTGATCAGCAGAAAGCCCGCGACCACCAGGAAGCCGAGCTGTGCGAAGCGCGGGGTCTTCGGCGCCTTCAGCCCGAGCGCGAGCACGCCCAGGCACCACACCACGAGGAAGAGCCAGGAACCGGCGTTGACGGTGGCGGCCCGGAAGGTGGTGTCGAGCGCCTCGGAGGCCACCAGCCAGGCCGATCCGAGGTCCGCGCCCCGGTCGGCGTTGAACGCCCAGAACACGCGCCACTGCTCGCTCCCGGTCAGGTACGCCGGCAGGTTCGCCAGCACCCAGGCGGCGACCGCGGCGCCGACCGCGATCCCGAAGTCGCGCATCCGCCGGTTGCGCAGACAGATCACCAGGACTGCGCCGAGCAGGAGGATCGGGAAGAGCTTGGTCGCGGTGCCCAGGCCGAGAAGGACCCCGGTCAGGCCGGGCCGATCGCGGGCCCACGCCCACAAGGCACCGGCGACCAGCACGACGACCAGCAGGTCCCAGTTGATCAGGGCGTTGAGGGCCAGCACCGGTGAGAGCGCGAACAGCGCCGCGTCCCAGGGTCGGCGCGGATTGACCCCGGTGAGGAACCAGGCCGACAGCAGCGCGGCCACCGCGAACCCGAGCGCGCTGAGCACGACGAACAACCGGACCTCGTGCGCGATGTCCGGTTCGTTGAACAGCGAGTCCGACGGTTTGGCGAACCGGGGCTCGATGTCCGGAGAGCCGTTGACCCAGTGGGTGGCCCAGGCCGTCGCCCACGCGTAGTAGGCGATACCGACGGGGTACTCCATGACCTCGTACCTCGCCCGCACCTGCTCATCGCCGGAGTAGGGCCAGTTCAGCTCCACCAGCCCTCGACCGGTGTAGAGGTAGGGCAGGTCGGAGTAGCACATCTGGGTGTAGCGGGCGTCGCCGTCCTGCCAGGAGTCCTGGAAGCAGGGCGCCTTTTGGATCATGCCGATGGCGAAGCACAGCGCGGTCAGGGCAAGCACGACCCGGACCGGGGTCCACCACGGGTGCCGCCCCGCACGTGCTCCGAGCGGTCCCCCGACCGACTCGCTGAGGCTGGTGACGACCGGATCGTCGCGGGTGGGATGGACCCGGTCCCCGTCCATCATCTGTCGGTCACGCGTAGCGCTCCCGCACCGCCTGTGTGTCAGCCGTGCGGTTGTTCTGCACCGGCTGCTGGCCGTTGCCATTGCCGTTGGGGCAGTCAGGAGGCGTGCAGGTCGGTGTCGGGGCCGGCTCGGTAGTCGTCGTCGGCGGCGGGGGCGGCGCGCTCGACGACGTCGGCGGCGGCGGCGGTGCGCTCGACGACGACGGCGGCGGCGGCGGCGGCCGCTTCGTCGGCTTCTGCGACGGCTGCGGCGGCGGCGGCGAAAAGGTCGTCGTGGGCGGCGGCGTGTAGGGCACGTGGCCCGTCTCGGGGGCATCGCCGTCCACGTACGCCGGCGGCGGGAATTCCTCGATCGGGAGGCCCTCCATGGCCCTCTGCATGACGGCGGTCCAGGTCTCGGCGGGATAGTCACCACCGAAGTACGACGGCAGCCAGCCCTGGAGCTGCTCGTTGCCCTTGCCGCGGACGTACATGACCGAGGTCGACAGCTGCGGCGTGTAGCCGGTGAACCAGGCGGACGACACCTCGCCATTGCCGTTGGTCGCGGTGCCCGTCTTGCCGGCCACCGGCCGGCCCAGGGCCAGAGCCGCGGTGCCCGAGCCGTGCTGCACCACCTGCTGCAGGGCGTAGGTCACGTCGGCGGTGATGTCGGCGTCGACCGTCCGGTCGTCCTTGACCTTGTGGGTGTAGCGGGTCTCACCGTTGCGGTCGACGACCTTCTCGATGATGTAGGGCTCGGCGGCTCGCCCCTTGTTGGCCAGCGTGGCGTAGGCGTTGGCCATGTTGATCGGGCTGACTGTCGCGCTACCCAGCGCCACGCCGGCGGTCGGCTCGAGGCCGGGACTGGAGTTGGGGAAGCCGGGCGCCTTGCGCGAGGTCGGCTTCGCCGGCGGGATACCCAGGTCCTCGGCGGCCTTGAGGACCTTCTGGGGCCCGTTGTCCATGCTGTCGGTCATGTCGATGAATGCCGTGTTCACCGAGTTCTCGGTGGCGGTGATCATCGAGATCGCCGAGCCGTAGTCCTCGTCGCCCTGGTTCTCGAAGTCGGTCCCGTCGTCGAGCGTGATCGGGGAGTTCCCGTCGAAGGTGTCCTTGAGCGAGAACCCGTCCCGGATCGCCGCCACGAGCGCCGAGGGCTTCATCGTCGAGCCGGCCTGACCGCCCGCGACCGCCCAGTTGATCTGGGAGTCGAGGTAGTCCTGCCCGCCGTAGATGCCGCGAACGGCCCCCGTGCCGGGCTCGACGCTGGCCACGCCGATGTGGAGCTGCTTGTCGCCGAAGCCTTCGGGCTTGGCCTCGAGCACGCCCTGCTCCGCGGCGTTCATGTCCTTCTGGGTGAAGGTGGTGGTCACCCGGAGACCGCCGCCATCGATCTCCTCGTCGCTGAAGCCGAGACGGACCAGCTCGTCGTGGACCATCTCGAGCACGTGGCCGCGCTGGCCACCGAACTGGCTCTCCTGCTCGATCCTGGGGAACTTCGGCAGGCGGCGCTGGGCCCGGTCCGCCTGGCCGGCCGAAATGGCACCGGTGTCGGCCATGCTCGACAGGACGTAGTCGTAGCGCGCCTTGAGATCGGCACGCGCCTGCTTCCCACCGGCCGGGTCGTACCTGCTGGGGTTGTTCAGGACGGTGGCCAGCACGGCGCTCTGCCGCAGGTCGAGGTCCTTGGCGTCCACGTCGAAGTACGCGTTGGCCGCTGCCTGCACGCCATAGGCGCCGCGTCCGAAGTAGATGGTGTTGAGGTAGCCCTCGAGGATCTGGGTCTTGCTCAGCTGGCGATGCAGCTTGAGCGAGAGAATGGCCTCCTTGAGCTTGCGCTCGAGGGTCTGCTCCTGCGTCAGGTAGAGGATCTTGACGTACTGCTGGGTGATCGTGGAGGCACCCTGGGTGGCGTTGCCCTGGGCGTTGCTGAACGCAGCACGAAGGATGCCCTTGGGATCGATGCCGCGGTCGGTCCAGAAGGTCTTGTTCTCGGCGGCGACCACCGCGTCCCTGATGGACTGCGGCATCGTGTCGAGGCTGATCGACTCGCGGTTCTGGGTGGCGTAGCGCCCCAGCTCGGTCTTGCCGTCGTCGTAGTAGACAAAGGACGTCTGGGTCTGGAAGTCCTCATTGGGGTTGGGCACGTCGGTGACCGTGTAGGCGACCACGAACGCGGACACGCCCAGGAGCGCGCAGACCAGCCCCACGACCAGTAGCCACTTCCCGACCTTCTTGGCACGGTCGCGGCGGCTCACGGGTCGCTGAGGCTTCTTGGTCACTGCAGGGCCGGCGGCCCGGCGCTTTCCACTCAAGGTAGGGGCTCCGGAAGAGGATCTCGGGGGTTCTCGATTGTCAGCGCCGGACGCGAGACGTCCGGCGCATTCGATACAGGGTACGCAACACGCCGGGCGCGGGCGAAGTCGTCAGGCACGCGAGATCGGCCACATACCGCCCGCGCGGTCCCGGATCCGGGCCGGCTCGAGAGCAGGTCGCCCGGACTTTTCCTGACCGCGCGATGTATCGCTACGATAGGTCGCATGGCACGTCGTGGTGAGACCATCGAGCTGGCAGTCCTCGGACTGCTGCACGAGGGACCCATGCACGGCTACGAGCTCCGCAAGCGTCTGAACCTCATGCTCGGCTGGGGTCGCGTCCTCTCCTACGGGTCGCTCTATCCCGCCCTGAAGAAGATGCTCCGGGGTGCCCTCATCGCCGAGGTCGCCTCCACGACGACGCCGGTCACCCGGCGCCCGCGCATCGTCTACCAGCTGACCGAGCAGGGCATGGCTGAGTTCAAGCGGCTGATGTCCGAGGTGGGTCCGACCGCGTGGGAGGATGACAATTTCGACATCCGGTTCGCCTTCTTCGGCCAGACCGACATGGAGATCCGGCTGCGGGTGCTGGAGGGACGGCGTACCCGCCTCCAGGAACGACTGGACCGGGTGCAGAACCAGCTCGCCATGACACAGAAGGAAGTCGACCGCTACGCCGCTGAGCTCCAGCGGCACGGGGTCGAGTCGGTCGAGCGGGAAGTGCGCTGGCTCTCCGACCTGATCAATGCCGAGCGCACCGGCAGTGA
>DASSJR010000167.1:0-2548 GCA_035691135.1 Nocardioides sp.
GATGCCGGGGACGGTCAGCGAGGTCTCGGCGACGTTGGTGGCCAGGACCACGCGCCGCCCGCCGTGCGGCTGGAAGACCCGGTGCTGCTCGGCGGCCGAGAGCCGGGAGTACAGCGGGGTCACCTCGAGTGGGTTCCGCAGCCCCAGCCCGTCCAGCACGTCGGCGGTGTCACGGATCTCCCGCTCGCCGGGGAGGAAGACCAGGATGTCGCCCGCGCCCTCCGCCGAGAGCTCCTTGACCGCGTCGACGATCGCCTCGGTCTGGTCCCGAACGACCGCCTCCCCCTCCTCGTCCTCCTCGGGGTGCTCGATCAGTGGGCGGTAGCGCACCTCGACGGGGTAGGTCCGGCCGGAGACCTCGATGATCGGGGCGGGCGTGCCCCGCTGGTCCGCGAAGTGGGCGGCGAACCGCTCCGGGTCGATGGTCGCGGAGGTGATGATCAGCTTCAGGTCCGGTCGCCGCGGCAGCAGCCGCTTGAGGTAGCCGAGCAGGAAGTCGATGTTGAGGCTGCGCTCGTGGGCCTCGTCGATGATGATCGTGTCGTAGCGGCGCAGCTGCCGGTCCCGCTGCAGCTCGGCGAGCAGGATTCCGTCGGTCATCACCTTGAGCCGGGTGTCGCGGGAGGTGGTGTCGGTGAACCGCACCTGGTAGCCGACCAGGTCGCCCAGCTCGGTCTCCAGCTCCTCGGCGATCCGTTCGGCGACCGAGCGGGCCGCGATCCGGCGCGGTTGGGTGTGCCCGATCAGGCGGTCCCGGCCGCGACCGAGCTCGAGGCAGATCTTCGGCAGCTGGGTGGTCTTCCCGGACCCGGTCTCACCGGCCACGATGACGACCTGGTGGTCCCTGATCGCGGCCGCGATGTCGTCACGTCGGCCGCTGACCGGGAGCTGGGGTGGGTAGGAGATCTGCACAACGGCGGGATTCTCCCACCCGGCCGGTCTCGAAAGGCCGCGGCTGTGGATGACGCACTGCGTCGAAGCAGTCATTCGTGCAGGCTCGGGCCATGGAGGCCGTCGAGGCAGTCGCCAGGCTGGGAGGCATCGCCGCCCGCGCTGACCTGCTGTGTCTGACCACAGGCCGGAAGTTGCGGGCCGCCGTCGCAGAAGGGTCCTTGGTTCTCGTTCGCCGGGGCCGCTACCGGCTGCCAGAAGCAGATCGGGCCCTGACCCGGGCGGTCCAGCTGGGGGGCGTGGCCTCTCACCTCAGCGCCGCCCAGCTGCATGGCTGGGAGGTTGCCTTCCCGTGCTCGACTCCATGGATCACTGTTCCCCGGAACTCGAAGGCCAGGAAGTCTCCGCGGCATCAACTGTTCTGGGCTGACGTTTCAGATGAACACGGGCACATCACCTCGCCGATGCGGACGGTTCTCGATTGCGCCCGGAGACTTCCGTTCGCCGTCGCGTTGACGGTCGCCGACTCAGCACTCCGACACCGGGATATCGACCACCAGGCTCTGGTGCGGTCGGCCGATGCCGTCCGCGGCAAAGGGGCGGAGCGAGCCCGTCGAGTGGCAAGGCACGCTTCCCCTCTTGCCGCCAACCCTTTCGAGTCAGTACTCCGGGCTCTCGCCCTGGAAGCGGGCCTCGACGCCGTGCCGCAGCTGGACGTTCGGGTCTGCGGCCTGACCGTGCACCCTGATGTCGGCGACCGCGATCGGCGCATCGTGCTGGAGGCGGACTCGTGGGAGTTCCACACGGGCAGGGACGCCCACGAGCGTGACTGCTGGCGCTACACGGTCATGGTGTGTGACGGCTGGCTGGTCCTCAGGTTCACCTGGCACCAGGTCATGTACGACCCCGAGTTCGTGACCGCATGCCTCCTGGAGGTGTTGGCGCGTTCGCAGGAGCGGGCAAACGCCGCCTGACCAGGTGCCGGGAGCTTGGTTTCGCGGCCGAATGCCGGCTCGGAGGAACGCCGGAAGAGGTCGGTCAGTGCAGGAGGTCGACCAGAGCGGGCAGGCTCGCGGCCAGGGCCTCCAGGAGCTGCTCCCGGCTGACGCCCCGGGGGTCGGCCACCCAGGTCAGCACCATCTCCTCCCCCATCGCCGACCAGCCGCGGACCATCAGCCGGGCTGCGGGGGTGTCGGGGATGATCTCGCCCTGAGCGTCCTCGGTGAAGATCCGGTCGGTCAGGGCCGCCCGGGTCTCCTCATAGACCCGGCGCAGGGTCTCGTTGCCGCCCGCGGCACCGCGCACGATGGACACGTAGCCCTGGTAGTTGGCGACGACGTAGTCGACGTAGGCCGCGACCGATGCCAGCAGGCGCTCCAGCGGTTCGCCGCCCTCCGGGGGCGCGGTCTGCTCGACCAGGTCGCCGACCGCTCGGCGTACGACGGCCTCACGGAAGTCCTGCTTGTTGCCGAAGTAGTGGTAGAGCAGGCCACGGGAGATACCGGCCTCCTCGGCCAGCACGTCGATGGTGAGCTCGTCGAGGGAGCGGGTGGCCAGCAGGCTGACGCCGAGCTCGATCAGCTGGGTGCGCCGCTGGTCGGGAGTCAGCCGGGTGCGCCCCTTGCCGGAGGCGCCCATCGATGTGGTCGTCGTCACG
>DASSJR010000168.1:0-6867 GCA_035691135.1 Nocardioides sp.
ACGATCAACGGCTACCTCGAGCTGGTGGCCGACGAGTTCGAGGGCTCGATGAAGCCGCACCACCTGCGAATGCTCACGGCCGGGCGGCGCAACGTCGCCCGCCTCCAGCTGCTCGTCGACGACCTGCTCACCCTGTCCAAGGCGGAGGGGAGCTCCACCTCCCTGGAGCAGGTCGACCTGATGACGGTGGTCCGTCCGGTCGTCACCGACGTACACCACGGCGCCACGCGCCGCGGCATCCGGCTCGAGGTGTCGAAGCCCCAGGAGGAGCTGTTGGTCCTCGGCGACCGGGTCATGCTGCACCGGGCGCTGCTCAACGTGCTCAGCAACGCGGTCAAGTTTAGCCGCGAAGGCACCGCCGTGGAGGTCTCCCTGTTCGCTGAGTGCAAGGAAGCGGTCATCGTGGTGCGGGACCACGGCATCGGCATCCCTCAGGATGAGATCGACCGGCTCGGCACGCGCTTCTTCCGGGCGTCCAACGCGGTGAGCAAGGACATCGGGGGCTCTGGCCTCGGGGTTCGGATCGTGCAGACGATCATGGAGAAGCATGCGGGCTCGATGCTCATCGAGTCGACCCTCGGCGAGGGCACGACCGTGACCCTGCGGCTTCCCCTCCAGGCCCGCCCCTGCCCACCTGAGGAGACCGGCCCCGCCGAGGAATTCTGAAGATTTCCGGTGCGTTGTCAGAGGTGGCACACTTGACCGCTGGTTCCGGTTCACGCCCCGCAGGTTGCGGATGGCGACCCGGCGACCTCGAGAGGAAACCATGCAGAAGAACATCCACCCTGACTACGTCGTGACCGAGGTGACCTGCACCTGCGGCGCGAAGTTCACCACCCGCAGCACCGCCACCTCCGGCGTCATCCACGCCGACGTGTGCTCGCAGTGTCACCCCTTCTACACCGGCAAGCAGAAGATCCTCGACACCGGTGGCCGCGTCGCCCGCTTCGAGGCCCGCTACGCCAAGAAGGCCGACAACAAGTAGCGCGCAGGGCTCGACCACCAAGGGAGGGTCCATGTTCGAGGCAGTCGAGGGGCTGACGACCGAGCACGCTGCGATCGAGCAGCAGCTGGCCGAGCCCGATGTCCACGCTGACGCGCGCGCCGCCAAGCGGCTCAACCAGCGCTACGCCGAGCTGTCCCGCATCATCGCCACCTGGCAGGAGTGGGGCAGGCTCGGCGAGGACATCGAGGCCGCCCGCGAGCTCGCCGGCGAGGATCCCACGTTCGCGCACGAGGCCGAGGTGCTCGCCGAGCGGCGCGCGGTGACCGAGGAGACGTTGCGGCGGCTCCTGGTGCCGCGCGACCCTGCCGACGGCAAGGACGCGATCCTGGAGGTGAAGTCGGGCGAGGGAGGAGAGGAGTCGGCCCTCTTCGCCGGCGATCTCCTCCGCATGTACACCCGGTACGCCGAGGCGCGCGGTTGGTCGGTCGAGATGCTCGACGCGGCCGAGTCCGACCTGGGTGGCTACAAGTCGGTGACCGTCGCGGTCAAGGCCAAGGGCACCTCGGAGCCCGGTGAGGCGCCGTACGGGCTGCTCAAGTTCGAGGGTGGCGTCCATCGGGTGCAGCGCGTCCCGGTGACGGAGTCCCAGGGCCGGGTGCACACCAGCGCCGCGGGCGTGCTCGTGATGCCCGAGGCGGAGCCGCTCGACGTGAGCATCGACGAGCACGACCTGCGCATCGACGTCTTCCGCAGCAGCGGCCCGGGTGGCCAGAGCGTCAACACCACCGACTCCGCCGTGCGCATCACCCACGTCCCGACCGGCATCGTGGTCAGCTGTCAGAACGAGAAGAGCCAGCTGCAGAACCGGGAGCAGGCCCTGCGGATCCTCCGCGCCCGGCTGCTGGCCGCCGCCCAGGAGGAGGCCGACGCCGAGGCCAGCGAGGCCCGCCGGAGCCAGGTCCGCACCGTCGACCGCTCGGAGCGGATCCGCACCTACAACTTCGCCGAGAACCGGATCTCCGACCACCGCACCGGCTACAAGTCCTACAACCTCGACCAGGTGCTCAACGGCGACCTCCAGCCCGTCCTGGACTCCTGCGTCGATGCCGACCTGGCCTCCCGCCTGGCCGCCCTCGAGGGATGAACGCCCCGCAGAGCACCGACCGGCGCTCGGTCCTGGCCACGGCCACCCGGCGCCTCGCCGTGGCAGGCGTGCCCAGCCCGGAGTACGACGCCGCAGAGCTCCTGGCACACGTTCTGGGCACATCGCGAGCACGGTTGTTCAGTCTCGACACTGTGCCACCGGAGCGACTGGTCGACTTCGACGCGCTCGTCGACCGACGGGCGCAGCGGGAGCCGCTCCAGCACCTCACCGGGGTGGCCCACTTCCGCCACGTGACGCTGGCCGTCGGTCCGGGTGTCTTCGTGCCGCGTCCGGAGACCGAGCTGCTGGCCGGGTGGGCGATCGAGGCGGCATCCACCTGCGAGCGACCCGTGGTGCTCGACCTCGGCACCGGCTCGGGGGCGATCGCCGCCGCCGTGGCCGAGGAGGTCCCCGTCGCCCGGGTCCACGCCCTGGAGCTCGACCAGCGCGCGCACCAGTGGGCCGAGCGCAACCTGGCCGGAACCGGGGTCGACCTGCGGCTGGGGAACCTGGCCACGGCATTCGACGACCTGGCCGGCCAGGTCGACGTGATCGTCTCCAACCCGCCGTACATCCCGCTCGAGGCATGGGAGTCGGTGGCGCCCGAGGCCCGCGACCACGACCCGGATCTGGCCCTGTGGTCCGGTGCGGACGGGCTGGAGGCGATCCGGGCGCTCGAGGTCCGCGCCGCCGTCCTCCTGCGACCGGGCGGGGTGATCGGGGTCGAGCACGCCGACGTGCAGGGGGAGTCCGCTCCGGGCGTCTTCGCCGGGTCCGGCCGGTGGGCCGATGTGAAGGACCATCACGACCTGGCCGACCGTCCGCGGTTTCTCACGGCGCGGCTGGCACCATAACCTCGTGCGCTACGCCACCGCGACCGACGCCGAACGCGACATTGCCCTCAATGCCGCGAGCCTGGCCGTGCAGCGGGGTCAGCTGATCGTCATCCCCACCGACACCGTTTACGGCATCGCCGCCGATGCCTTCGACGCCGACGCCGTCGCGCGCCTCCTGGCCGCCAAGGGCCGCGGGCGCGAGATGCCGCCGCCTGTCCTCATCAGCGCGGCCACGACACTCGACGCGCTCGCCGTCGACGTCCCCGACTATGCGCGGGCCCTGGTCAAGGAGTTCTGGCCCGGCCCGCTGACCGTGGTCTGCAGGGAGCAGGCGTCGCTCCGTTGGGACCTCGGCGACGCCCGGGGCACGGTCGCCGTCCGGATGCCCGACCACGAGGTCACACTCGAGCTGCTGGAGCGGACGGGTCCGCTCGCCGTCAGCTCGGCCAACAAGACCGGCCAGCTGCCGGCAAGGGATGCCGAGGCGGCCGAGGAGATGCTGGGGGAGGACATCGCCCTGATCGTCGATGCCGGCCCGGTTCTCGACCTGGACCCCTCCACGATCGTCGACGTGACCACCTCGCCGGGGCGCGTCCTGCGGCGGGGCGTGCTCTCCCTCGAGCAGCTCAACGCGGTGCTCGAACCCCTCGGCGTCACCCTGACGGACGACGACGCCTGATGCGGGAGTACCTGCTCGTCTTCCTCGTGGCGGCAGCGGTCACCTACCTCCTCACCGTCGTCGCCCGCGAGATCGCCCTCCGCACCGGCGCCATCGCCGTGGTCCGGGACCGCGACGTGCACGCCGAGCCCATTCCCTACCTCGGCGGGCTGGCCATGCTCGGCGGTCTGGCCGCGGCGTACCTCGTCGGGCGCGAGCTGCCGTTCCTGTCCGGCCAGGGGCCGTTCGTGTTTCGCGATGCCGGCATCGTGCTGATCGCCGGGGCGATGATCTGCGCGGTCGGCGTGCTCGACGACCTGTTCGAGCTCGACGCGCTCTCCAAGCTCGGCGGGCAGGTGCTCGCGGCCGGGTTCCTCATCGTCTCCGGCATCCAGTTCGTGTTCTTCCCCCAGCCCGACGGCAGCCAGTTCTCGCTCGACGCGGCGCAGGGCGCACTCCTGACCGCGGTCGTGGTCGTGGCGACCGTCAACGCGGTGAACTTCGTCGACGGGCTCGACGGGCTCGCAGCCGGCGTGGTCGGCATCGGCGCGGCGGCCTTCTTCCTGTTCAGCTACCAGCTCGCCAACCTCAACCAGGTGACCCTGGCGATGACGGGCGCCTTCCTCAGCGCCGCGCTGGCGGGTGTGTGCGCGGGGTTCCTGCCGCACAACTTCCATCCGGCCCGGCTGTTCATGGGTGACAGCGGGTCCATGCTGATCGGCCTGGTCCTCTCCGCCAGCGCGCTCACGCTCACGACCCAGTTCTCCGGGACCGAGATCAGCCGGGGCGGCCTCGGCTCCGAGGCGAGCCTGCTTCCCACGCTGCTCCCGCTCGTCCTGCCGATCTCGATTCTGATCGTGCCGATGGTGGACCTGCTGCTCGCCGTCGTACGACGCACACGGGCCGGCCGCTCCCCGTTCGCTCCCGACAAGCAGCACCTCCACCACCGGCTGCTGGAGATCGGGCACTCCCAGAGGCGCGCGGTCTTCATCATGTGGCTGTGGGCGGCGCTGGTGGCCTTCGGCACGGTCGTCGTCAGCCTCTACACGGGCCCCTTGATGTGGACCTCACTCATCGCCGCGACGGTGATCACGGTCGCCCTGACCTTCGTCCTGCCGATCGTCCACAAGCCACGTCTGCCCCTCACCGAGGACGCCTGAGCCGGACCGCGCACGAAGTGCGTGGTCCGTCAGCGACGGGATTGAGCGTGTCGAAAACCGTTGACCCGCATATCCACGGCGGCGCGGGGCACGGGCCCAACGGGTCCGGAACGGGGCCGGTTGTCGGCCCGTCCGGACTTTGTGCTAGTTTTCACAAGCACCGACCAGACCCACGACAGGACGGCCGCCAATCATGACGACCGCACGCCGCAGGCCCCGTGCCGGGAGCCGCTGCAACGGGGTCGTGGGCAGCCGGATCCCCGGGTTCGTGAGGCGCGCTCGCTGTGGTAGTTTCGCGGCGTCGTCGGAGATCGCCTGGTCGCCCTTCCACTCGATGGTGGCCCCGAGGTACCAGAGCGCCGACGTCTCCAGTGATCGACTCGACCTCGACGCCAATGAAAGCGACCCGGGTGAATGGCCGATGAGTCTTCCGACAACTCCTTGCGGGGTCGCGACCTCGTGGGGCTCGGAGGCCTGCTCGCGGGCGCGGTCGTGGCCGGCACTCTCCTCGGGCTTCTCATCGACTCGCTCGCCGGTACAGAGCCCCTCTTCACCGTCATCGGCGTCGGACTCGGGATCGTCACGGGCGCGATCGGGTTCTGGCTTCGGGTCCGCTCCGCACTTCGGGGGTGAGTGGCCGTGACCGACCACACGACGACTCCCACGAGCTCGCCGTCGGCCGAGATCGGGCCCGGCGACCGTCCGTCGGTCTTGCGAGTCCTGCGTGACCAGCGCAAGACGGTAGTCCTCGCCGCGGTCCTGATGGCCGGTACCTACTGGGTTGCCGGACAGCTGGGTGAGTGGCGGTTGGCGGCGTGCATCGCCGGCGGGATCGCCCTCGGCCTGCTCAACCACCTCGTGACCGAGTACTGGCTGATGCGCATCATCACCTCGGGTGAGCAACCCACGCGCAACAAGATGATCGCCTCCACGATGACCCGCCTGCTCGTGCTCACCCTCGTCGCCGTCGGCATCGCCGTGATGTTCTGGCCGGACGGGATCGGGCTGCTGCTCGGGCTCGCCCTGTTCCGGCTCATCGCTCTGGTGATGACCGGACTCCCGCTGCTGAAGGAGCTGAAGAACCCATGACCGGCCTGCTGCCCATGTCCGGGGAGTCCGGAATCGAGATCGGTGAGCACGTGCAGAGGGAATTCCTCGGCATGACGTTCAACATGGACACGATCTGGACGACCCTGATCGCCGGCACGATCGTTCTCATCCTTGGCTTCTGGGCCCGGTCGGCGCTCACCAAGGACTCCGACGACCACGTTCCCAGCAAGATCCAGATCCTCTGGGAGGCGATCGTCGGCGAGGTGAACCGCCAGGTCCTCGACAACCTGGGCCGGGTCCACCCGTTTGTGGTGCCGCTCGCCGTGGCCCTGTTCTTCTTCATCCTGATCGCCAACTGGCTTGAGCTGATCCCGAGCCAGCTCAATGAAACGTCGGGGCACCTCCTTCCGGCGCCCACGGCCGACACCAACCTCACCTACGCGCTCGCGGCCGTGACGATCGTGAGCGTGTGGATCTACGGCATCAGGACCAAGGGAGCGAAGGGCTACTTCAAGCACTTCCTGGAGCCCTACCCCGCGCTGCTTCCGCTCAACATCCTCGAAGAGCTCACCAAGCCGATCACCCTGGCGCTGCGGCTCTTCGGCAACATCTTCGCCGGCGGCATCATGCTCGCGCTGATCGGATTGATCCCGGCGTTCGCCATGTGGGCACCAAACCTGCTCTGGAAGCTGTTCGACATGTTCATCGGCGGCATCCAGGCCTTCATCTTCGCGCTGCTGACCGTCCTCTACTTCGGCATGGCCGGAGCCGGACACGACGACCACGACGAGGAGCACGAGGAGTCCGACGACGCCCAGCCGACTCCTGGCGCCGTTGCCGAGCACGAAGACGACCACCAGGAGTCCCCCGCACTTGCGCACTGACCGGCATCCGTCGGCTGGGGCGTGAACCAGAAGCACGACTCGCACAACCCGAAAGAGACGGCACCTCCCGGGTGCCCAACCAAGGAGAGAAATGGCTGCAACAGAAACTGCCGATGCCGTCAAGCTGGCCGGTGCCTTCGTCGGCGGCGGGCTCGCCCTCGCCGGTGGCGCGATCGGTGCCGGTGTCGG
>DASSJR010000169.1:0-3243 GCA_035691135.1 Nocardioides sp.
GGTCAACGAGTCGCACGTCGAGATGGACGCCGCGTGGGCGCTCTACGAGGCGTGGATCAAGATCCAGACCGGCGAGGTCGACACCGCTCTTGTCTACGGCTTCGGCAAGTCCTCGGCGGGTGTGCTCCGCCGGACCCTGGCGCTCCAGCTCGACCCCTACACGATGACGCCGCTGTGGCCGGACACGGTGTCGCTGGCCGGGCTGCAGGCCCGGGCCGGCATCGACGCCGGGCTGTGGGACGAGCGGGCGATGGCCGCGGTGGCCAACCGCTCACTCACGGACGCCGAGAAGAACGAGTACGCGATCCGCAAGGGCGGGTCGTCCGTGGACGAGCTGCTGGCCCGGCCCGTGTACGCCGACCCGCTGCGCAAGCACGACTGCGCCCCGGTCACCGACGGGGCGGCCGCGATCGTGCTCGCCGCCGGCGACCGGGCGTACGACGCCGTGGAACGGCCGGCCTGGATCTCCGGGTTCGCGCACAACGCCGACGCCCTCCAGCTCGGCGGGCGAGACCTGACCCGCTCCCCCTCGGCGGCACGCGCCGGCGAGGCGGCCGCCGCGGTCGGGGTCGAGGTGGCCGAGCTGCACGCACCGTTCTCCCACCAGGAGCTGATCCTGCGCGGCGAGCTCGGGCTCGGCGACGACGTGCGGATCAACCCGTCGGGCGGGGCGCTCACCAGCAACCCGATGTTCACCAGCGGCCTGAACCGGATCGGCGAGGCCGCCCGCAGGGTCTGGGACGGGTCGTCGGACCGGGTGCTCGGTCACGCGACCAGCGGTCCGGCGCTCCAGCAGAACCTCGTGTGCGTGATGGGAGCCGAGAAATGAGCAAGCAGCCCGCAGCCGTGATCGGCGTGGGACAGACCCACCATCGGGCCAAGCGCGAGGACGTGTCGATGGCCGGACTCTGCCGCGAGGCGGTGGACCGGGCCCTCTCCGACGCCGGGATGGGCTTCGACGACATCGACGCCATCGTGGTCGGCAAGGCACCCGACCTGTTCGAGGGCGTGATGATGCCCGAGCTCTTCCTGGCCGAGGCTCTCGGCGCGGCCGGGAAGCCCCTGCTGCGGGTGCACACCGCCGGCTCGGTCGGTGGTTCCACCGCCATCGTCGCGTCGTCGCTGGTCCAGGCGGGCGTGCACCGCAGGGTGCTGACCCTGGCGTTCGAGAAGCAGTCGGAGTCCAACGCGATGTGGGCGCTGTCGGTGCCGGTGCCGTTCAACATGCCGGTCCACGCGGGCGCGGGCGGCTACTTCGCGCCCCACGTGCGTTCCTATATCCGCCGCGCCGAGGCCCCGAACCACATCGGCGCGATCGTGGCCGCCAAGGACCGGCAGAACGCCCTCAAGAATCCCTACGCCCACCTGCGCAACCCGGACACGACGGTGGAGTCGGTGCTGGCCTCCCAGATGCTCTGGGACCCGATCCGCTACGACGAGACCTGCCCATCCTCCGACGGCGCCTGCGCCCTGGTCATCGCCGACGGGGACACCTCCCTCTCGGCCGACTCCCCCGCGTGGATCCACGGCACCGTCATGCGCTCGGAGCCGACCACCGCCGCCGAGCGCGACCAGGTCAACCCGCAGGCCGGCCGCGAGGCCGCGGCCGCCCTGTGGAAGCAGGCCGGGATCACCGACCCGCTGAAGGAGATCGACACGGCGGAGATCTACGTGCCGTTCTCCTGGTTCGAGCCGATGTGGCTGGAGAACCTCGGGTTCACCCCGGAGGGCGAGGGCTGGAAGCTCACCGAGTCCGGCGGGACCGCTCTGGACGGGGTGCTGCCGGTCAACTGCTCGGGCGGGGTGCTGTCGTCGAACCCGATCGGCGCCTCCGGGATGCTGCGCTTCGCCGAGGCCGCGCTGCAGGTCCGGGGCCGGGCCGGCGAGCACCAGGTCGACGGCGCCCGACGCGCGCTCGGCCACGCTTACGGCGGCGGGTCGCAGTTCTTCGCCATGTGGGTGGTCGGGGCCGAGCCCCCCGCCAGCTGACGGGCCAGCTGAAACCTTCAGCGTGGCTCGTCCAGCTCGGCCAGGTCGGTCTCGGTGAGGTCGAGGTCCGTAGAGCCGAGCGCGGAGTCGAGCTGCTCGAGGCTGCTCACGCCGATGATGGGCCTCGCCCTGCGCGACATCCACGCCAGTACGACCTGCGAAGGTGCCACCGCGTGACGCTCCGCCACCCGACCGAGAGCCTGCAGCCGGGCCGTCGTCCCCGGGTGGTCGTACTCGTCGGGGAACGGACGGTCGGCCCGGTCGAAGCTGCCCTGCACCAGTGGGCTGTAGACCCACAGCTCGATCTCGGGATGGTGGTCCAGGTAGTCGACGGTCTCGTCGGTGACGAAACCGAACCGGTGGTCCTTGCCAGGCACTTCGACGCGAGGACGCGGGTCGACGTACGACGCGGTCAGCTGCAGCATCGTCCACGGCTCGACGCCCTGTTCCCGCGCCAGGTCGCGCGCCCGCTCGACCCGCCAGGTGGCGTGGTTGGAGACGCCGAGCCGGAGCACCGATCCGTCCGTGACCAGGGCCCCGAATGCGGCGACGGTCTCGGCCAGGTCGACACTCCGGTCCTCGCCGTGCGCCCAGTAGACGTCGATGGTGTCGATCCCGAGCCGCTCACGGCTCCGCTGCGCCTCGCGGGCGATGACGTCGGCGGAGAGGCCTTCGATGCCGCCCGAGTCCAGGGGTTCGACCCCGACCTTGGTCGCGATCACGAGCTCCTCGCGGAGCCCCGGATTCGCCTGGAGCCAGCGTCCGATCAGTGCCTCGCTCTGGCCGCCGTGACCGGTCTCGGAGACCCAGAAGGCATAGCAGTTCGCAGTGTCGAGCGTCCTGCCGCCGGCCTCGACGAACCGGTCGAGCAACGCGAACGACGTCGCCTCGTCGGTGCGCGTGCCGAAGTACATCGTGCCCAGAACCAGCTCCATGCGCCCTCCGGTGGTTGAAGTGCGAGCGTAGCGAGCCTCGAAACCCCGGAACCTTGGGCAGGGCGCCCTAGGCGTACCTCACCTGCAGGTCCTTGATCCCGTTGATCCACCCCGACCGGAGCCGACGCGGCTCGGCCAGCTTGCTGACGTCGGGCGCGAGGTCCGCGAGGGCGTTGAACATCAGCTTCACCTCGAGCCGGGCGAGGTTGGCGCCGATGCAGTAGTGGGCGCCGTGCCCGCCGAAGGCCAGGTGGGGGTTCGGACTGCGGGTGATGTCGAAGGTGTAGGGGTCGTCGAAGACGTCCTCGTCGAAGTTGGC
>DASSJR010000170.1:0-3891 GCA_035691135.1 Nocardioides sp.
CACTACGGCGCGGAGCGGCTGGGCTGCACGGTGGTCCCTGTCTCCGGCGGGATGACCGAACGACAGGTACGTCTGATTGTCGACTTCCAGCCCGCGGTGATCATGGTGACACCGTCGTACATGCTGACGATCCTCGACGAGTTCGAGCGGCAGGACGTCGACCCGAGGAGCACGTCCCTGAAGGTCGGCATCTTCGGCGCAGAGCCGTGGACCGAGGACATGCGCCGCGAGGTCGAGACGCGCATGGACATGCACGCCGTCGACATCTACGGGATCTCCGAGGTGATGGGCCCGGGTGTCAGCCAGGAGTGCGTCGAGACGAAGGACGGGCTGCACGTCTGGGAGGACCACTTCTACCCCGAGATCATCGACCCGGTCACCGGTGAGGTGCTGCCCGACGGCGAGCGAGGCGAGCTGGTGTTCACCTCGCTGACGAAGGAGGCGCAGCCGGTCGTCCGCTACCGCACTCGAGACCTGACCCGGCTGCTGCCCGGCACGGCGCGGACCATGCGGCGGATGGAGAAGGTGACCGGGCGCACCGACGACATGATGATCGTGCGCGGCGTGAACATCTTTCCGACCCAGATCGAGGAACTCATTCTCCGCCTGCCCCAGCTGGCTCCGCAGTACCAGTGCGTGCTGTCCCGTCCGCACCGGATGGACGAGCTCACGGTCCGGGTCGAAGCGCGGGACGCACACGCCTCCACGCAGGATCGAGCCGCGTTCGCCCGGGAGCTCGGTGCCCTGGTGAAGCAGAGCATCGGGGTCGCCGTCACCGTGGACGTCGTCGAACCCGAGTCGATCGAGCGATCCGTCGGCAAGGCGAAACGACTCGTCGACCTCCGATGACGGTGCCGACTAGCGCGATGCCTGCGCCACGAGGCGGACGTGCGTGTTGGCGGCGCCGTACCCCTCATAGCCTCCGCGCCGCTCCAGCACCTCCACGTAGAAGCCGGTGGGCAGCACTTCCGTGTACGCATGGAGCAGTTCACCGTCAGTGTCGCGGTCGTACAGAAGCTGGTGCCGGCGCAGGTGCGCGACGAAGTCAGCCGCGAGGCCGAACCGCGCATCGAGATCGACGTAGTAGTTGTCCGGTACGGCCATCAGGTCGAGACCGCGGGACCGCAGCCCCTGCACGGTCGAGGCGACATCGGCACACGCGAAGGCGACCTGGTTGACGCCAGGTGTCGGCACATGTCCCGTTCCGGACTCGACCACGTTCAGGATCACCCGGAGATCGCCTTCGGCCGGCCGCAGTGACCGGCTCCGCAGACGACCGTGTGGCTCCATGAACTCCTGCACCGGTGCCGGCGACAAGCCGAACAGGGTCCGGAAGAACGCCACCTCCTGGTTCAGCTCGTGCGGCGCCACTTCCATACCGACATGATCGAGAGCGGCGAGCTCGTCTCGAGGCCGAGCTCCCGTGGGCACGAAATCGCCTTGCCAGTCCCCGGCGCTGCCCCGAGCGTCGCTGATGAAGACATGCAAGCCGGAGGGTGTCGCGAGGCCCGGCAGCGCCGCTTCGTCGGCCCCTCGGGTGGTGCCGACCGCGGGCCAGAGCAGCGCCTTCGCGCGGTCCGCGATCGTGTCGACCGGTGGGGCGGTGACACCGAGTGCTGTGGCGTGGGTGGTCGGGGTGTCCCCGCCCTCGTTGACCACGATGTGGGCTTCACCGTTTCGCCACCAGGTGACGGTCTTGCTGCGATGGGAGCCGACGCAGGCGAAACCCAGCCCCTCCAGCAGGTCGGGCGCGAGTGAGTCACCGGGGGGACTGGCGATCTCGAGGAAGCCACCGTCGATGCGAGGGGAAGGCGGAGGCGCCGCGGCGGCAAGGTCGGCGGGTGTGCGGACGACACCCGCCAGCTCGGCTTCCAGGAACAGCAACGAGCGCATGGCGTCCCGCGCGGTCACGCCAGGATCGGTCTCGCGGACCACGTCGCTGAACACCTCGAGCGACAACGGGCCCTGGTAGCCGGCTTCCAGCGCGGCCGCCACCACCCCGGTGACGTCGAGCGCCCCCTGACCGGGGAAGCACCGGAAGTGCCGGCTCCAGTCCAGGATGTTCATGTCCAGGACGGGGGCGTCCGCAACCTGCAGGAAGCCGATCCGGTCGCCAGGGACACCACGGAGCACAGTGCCATCGTCGCCACGCGCCAGGATGTGAAAGGTGTCGACCGCAAGGGTCACGGCGGCGTGGTCCGCGGCCATGACCGCTTCCCAGGCCTGCTCGACCCGGTTGACGTGTCGGCCCCAGGCGAGTGCCTCGAAGGCAACGGTGACCCCGTGGTCCGCTGCGAGGTCACCGACGCGATGCAGCTGCTCGGCCGTGAGGTCGGGGTCGCTCATCGAGTCGTCGGCGACGTTGGAGCAGACGAGAACGGTCGACACGCCGAGCTCCGCCATCACCTCGAGCTTGACGCGAAATCGGTGAAGGGCTGCCTCGAACCGGTCTGGGGGCAGACCCTCGATGTCGCGCACGGGCTGGAACAGGTCGACGGTCAAACCCAGATCAGCGCAGCGAGCCGCGATCTCCCGAGGCGACAACGGTGAAGCGATCAGGTCATTGTCGAAGAGCTCGATGCCGTCGAAACCGGCCTCCGCGATCGCGGTCAGCTTGTCGGCAAGCACTCCGCTGATCGAGACCGTGGCGATTCCCTTCCGCATCAGGCAGTCAGCTCCTGGAAGTGCCGCTCCATCCGCTCGACGTCAGGCCTCTGCCCGGTGAACAGCTCGAATGCGCCCGCCGCCTGGTGGACCGCCATTCCACCGCCGGACAGGATCCGGCAGCCGCGGCCCCGTGCCAACGCCAGGAGCTCCGTTTCCAGGGGGAAGTACACGACGTCCGAAACCCACAGGTCCGGGCGCACCAGATCGGTGGGCACAGCGATCCCGGGGTGTGTGCGCATGCCGACCGGGGTGGCGTTGACGAGTCCCTGCGCTTCCTCGAGGGCGGCTGTCAGGTCGTCGACCAGGGCGACTCTGTCGTCACCGAAGCGCTTCGCAAGCCTCACCACGCATCTCTGGGCGCGTTCCACGTCGTGGTCCAGCACGGCAACATGTTCGGCACCCTGCTCCAGAAGGCTGTACCCCACTGCGACACCGGCGCCTCCGGCACCCACCAGGACCGCCCGATCCTGCACCGCCTCGGGCAGTACCTGTCGAAACGCCCGGCCATAGCCCGACCAGTCGGTGTTGAACCCGAACATCCGTCCGTCCCGGAACACGACGGTGTTCACCGCCCCGAGGTCGAGGGCGTCGTGGGACAGCCCATCGAGCAGTGGGACGACTTCCTGCTTGAACGGGTGCGTGATGTTCAGCCCGTCGAAACCGAGCCTGCGCGCCCAGCCCAGCAGGTCGGCCAGGCTGTCGGGACCCAGATCCAGCTCGTCGACGTCGATGCGCCGATAGCTCAGCGCCAGACCGGAGGCCCGGCCCTCGCGGACCTGCATGGCGGGCGTCAACGATGCGCCGATACCGGCGCCGACGAGGCCGAGCACGAAGGACTGCTCGTCATGAAGGTGGGTGTTCACGACCCCTCCTGCGCCTCGGTGTGCGGTGGCGTGACGAAGCTCGTCATACCGACTGCGCGTCGGCGAGGCGAGCACGCGAGCCAGTTGGTGACCCGATGGCCGGGGTGGGTACGCGGTGGGTGCCACCCGGACCGGTGAGCACGGCGATCGCCGACACGGCGCACGCGCCAGCGGTGAATGCGGCGACCAGGTACCAGTTGGCGGGGTCTCCGCCAAGCAGCGCGCTGGCGATGGTGGGCGTGAAGCCGGCCAGGGCGAAGCCGAACTGGGTGCCGATCGCCATGCCCGAGAGGCGCACCCGCGTGGGGAAGTACTCGGCGTACGTCGCCGGCCACACCGCGTTCGGCATGCTGTAGATGAA
>DASSJR010000171.1:0-8786 GCA_035691135.1 Nocardioides sp.
GGGTCGATCTACTACGGCACGCTCGACTCGGCCGGCAACACCGACGAGACCTCCAAGTTCCCCAGCGCCGTGGCGCTCGTGTGGCGCTGGACCGGCGACAACGCGTTCCGCGACGACCTCTATCCGTTCGCGGTGCGCAACATGCACTACGTCGTGGAGCAGCTCGACAAGGACGGAGACGGCTGGCCGGAGGGCCTCGGCAACGTCGAGCGCCCGGGCATGGGCGAGGAGAAGCTCGACAACACCGTCTACACGATCCGTGGCCTGCGCGACCTCGCCGACCTCGCCCGCAGCAAGGGCGACGCGGCCACCGCCTCGTGGGCCTCGGAGCACGCAGCCGCCCTGGAGGCAGCCTTCGAGCAGGCGTGGTGGTTCGGCGGCGACACCGACCAGTACGCCGACTCCATCGACCTCGCCAGCAATACCAGCAACGACAACACCAAGATCCTGCAGCGGCACTGGATCGGCGTGACCCCGATGGACGCCGAGCTCGTCCGCGAGGGACAGGTGACCCGACCCTTGGCCGGCGACGTCCACGGGCAACTCGCCCTCGAGAAGCGGCAGGAGCCCTGCTATTCCGGCATCTTCGGGCTGTTCCACACCGGCACCGGTCCAACCAAGGCGCCGGAAGGCAACCCCGGCCCCTCGTGCGACTCCGCCGAATCGACCGTGAGGAGCGAGCGATCGATCTTCTCCCTCAACACCGGGATCATGGCGGTCGCCGAGGGCAACTTCGGCCGGCTCGGCACCGGCGAGCAGCAGCGCTACACCACCGGTAACGCGCGGATCCAGCTCGACCCCGGGGTGTGGGAGATGCCCGGCGCCATGCCCGAGATCGCGCCAAGTCCCGACTTCAAGGCCAACATCGACCGCCCGCTCTACGACCGGTCGATGGTGCTGCAGGCGTGGGGCACCTACGGCACCCTGTGGCCGGTCGTGCACCACCAGCTCGGCATCAGCCCCGACATCGGCCGAGGCTCGCTCGCGGTGGTGCCGCAGATCCCCGACGGGCAGAGCCGGGTCGCGGCCACCAACGTCCGCCTCGGAGCCGGCTCGATCGACGTGACGGCACTGCGAAGCCAGTCCGCGCTCACGACCACCGTCAACCGTCACCTCACCGCTGACCTGCTGATCGGTCACGTGCTGCCCGACGGCACCCAGGTCACCCAGGTGACCCTGAACGGCAAGACCGCCAAGTACGACGTACGGGCCACGGCCCGCGGTCGGGAGGTCGTCGTCCAGGTGCCCGCCGGCAGTGGCACGACCACGCTGGTGGTGAGCTATCGCTGAGCCTCCACAGGCCGTTTGCCCACCCGGTTATCGGGCACGGGACGGGCGTGATGGACTGACGGGCGACGGCCAGAGCAGGTCGCCCTTGAGGAGGAGACACGATGAGGAAGCTGACGGTTCTCGCCATCGGCGGGATCGGCTATGTCCTGGGCGCCAGGGCGGGCCGCGAGCGCTACGAACAGATTCGCGGGCTGGCGGAGCAGGTGAGGAACAACCCAAAAGTCCAGGCCAAGGCGCACCAGGCGGCCGACGCCGCGCGTGAGCACGCGCCTGTGGTCAAGGACAAGCTGACCGACGTGGCGGGCACGGCGGCGAGCAAGGTGAAGCCGTCGGGCGGACCTGGCTCAGCCGACCAGCTGCATCCCGACAGCACCGCCCTGCAGGACGACCCCTACCCGCAGGGCAACCTGCCCTGACCGGCTGACCGGATCAAGCGGACGCAGCGTCCGACCCGGCCAGCGCGGCATGTCGCGACACCGCGCTGGCATCGGTGAGCGAGGCGACCTGGTCGATCACGACCCGGCACCGCGCATCGTCGTCGGGTGCTGCCTGCCAGTCGTCGGCGAACAACGGGTCGAGCGCGTCGGGTCCCCGGGACCCGAGCCGGGCCACCAGTTCGGCCAGGAGCTCACGCTGCCGGGTCATCAACGCCACCCTGTCGTCGGCCCGCATGACGTAGTGGGCCGCGATGCCCTTGAGCACCGCCATCTCCAGGCGGGTGCGCTCGGGCACCACCAGGTCGGCGGAGTGCCGGACGAACGGCTCGTCCCCGGCTGCGAACGTCGCCTCCTGCACCGCACCGCAGAAGCGGCCGATCAGGTCGCTGGTGAGGTTCTTCAGGGCGGCCAGGCTCCGACGGGTCGCGTCGTACGGCGCCTGGGGCCAGCTCGCCTGATGCCGCAGGCCGGACAGCACGTCGTCCAGGAGGTCGTCGGTGGCGTCCGGGAGGTACCAGTCGCGCACCGTCTCCCAGACCGCCGGCGGGTCGAGCCGGGTCAGGTCGATCCGGCCGGCCACGATGCCGTCCTCGGTGTCGTGGACGGAGTAGGCGACGTCGTCGGCGAGGTCCATCACCTGGGCCTCCACGCAGCGGCGGCGCCCGGGGACGTCACGGCGCAGCCAGCCGAACACCGGGAGGTCGTCGTCGTAGACCCCGAACTTGCGGACCACCCGGGGTGAGCCGTCGGCATGCACCCCATCCGGAGCCTCGCCGTCTGCGCGGGTCCAGGGGTACTTGGTGCAGGCGTCGAGCGTGGCCCGGGTCAGGTTGAGCCCGACCGACCGTCCGGACGAGTCGAAGGTCTTGGCCTCGAGTCGGGTGAGCAGGCGCAAGGTCTGGGCGTTGCCCTCGAAGCCGCCGAAGTCCTCGCTGAGCTCGGCCAGGATCCGCTCGCCGTTGTGCCCGAACGGCGGGTGGCCGAGGTCGTGGGCGAGCGCCGCGGTCTCGGCGATGTCGGGGTGGCAGCCCAGGGCGCGGGCCAGGTCGCGGGCCACCTGGGCGACTTCGAGGCTGTGGGTGAGCCGGTTGCGGACGAAGTCGTCGGTCTGCGGCCCGACCACCTGGGTCTTGGAGGCGAGGCGCCGCGACGCCGCAGCGTGCACGACCCGAGCCCGGTCGCGTTCGAAGGGGTTGCGCTCGGGTGCGGCGACCCGTTTGGGTGGCTCGTCGACCACACGCTGGCGGGAAGCGGCGTCGTAGAGCTCCAGGGACTCATCCATCGGGAGTGACTCTAGACGCGGCCACGGTCAGGCCCAGCCCCGATCACACCACCTGAGGACGCGCATCGCACGGAGCGTGACCCAGCGCGACGGTTGACCCTCGCCGACGTCGAGAGGGAACCAGGTGCGGCCCGGGAGAACCCTGTCGAGCGGCCACGTGCCGTCGACGCGGCGTCGCGAGCGCACGTAGTCGACCGGGTCGCCAAGACGGCGATCCGGCGCCGCACCGGTGAGCACGCCGGCGGAACGGAAGTAGTCGAGCGCCCTGAGCACGTCGTAGTGCCAGCGGTTGGGATGGGCGAACCGCAGGAACTGCTCGTCGGCCGGTGTGCCGGTGCTGAGCCGGCGATACAGACCGCGCGCGAGCAGGAACTCCTCGCCCGTGCCCCGGGCCGCGACCGACTCCGCTGAACCTCCTGTGGCCCGCTCGAACTCCAACAGCCCTTCGAGCACGTTGATGGTCGTGGCGAACGACGAGCGCAACGAGCCCTCGGCCCGCATGCAGTTCCAGCCGCCGTCCTCGAGTCGCTCGGCGGCCAGCCGCTCGGCCAGTCGCTTCATGTCGACCCCGAAGTAGGCACCGTCCGCCAGGGTGCGGCCGTTGATGCACTCCTCGACCTCGCCCTCCCAGAACGGCTGCCCGTCGTGGTCCCAGCGTGAGTTGGCGCCGACGAGCTCGACGGCGCGCTGGGCCCGCTCCGACCTCGGGTCGAGCCCGAACTCACGCAGCTGGGTCAGCGCGTAGGTCGTCGCCGTCCATGGCTGGCCGACCTGCTCCCACTCGCTGCGCTCGAATCCGGCGGGGATGAACGAGCCGCCGTCCCACTGCCCGTCGGCATCCTCGAGGTCGAGCAGCCGGGCGCCCCAGCCCTCGGTCTCCACCTTGGCCCGCTCGGCCTGCCACTCCGTTTCCGGCGCATCGAGCAGGTCGCGCATCACCTGCCAGCGGATGGCGGGGTCGCCCGCGAGCAGCCACTCGAGGGCTGCGGTGTTGTCGTGATCGGGCTGGTCAACCATCGGGGTGACTCTAGGCGAGCGAGCAGTAGCGGGCGAGGCACGAGCCCGCTGCGTGGGCGAGCGAAGGTTGAGCAAGCCCGCGACCGAGCGTGCGAGGTCGCGTCAGGCGTGTCGAAACCCGGCGAAGTGACCGCCGACCGTGACTAGTAGGTCGTGACGTGAACGTGGTCGTAGTGGTTGGCGGTCGTGGAACCACGATCCTCCACGTAGCGCCAGCCCTCGCTGGACCGCTCGACCGACCAGATCCGCTGCGAGTACATGATGTAGTTGACGCCGAGCTCGGAGTAGTGGGCGCGGACGAACTCCGCTACCTGCCAGCCCCGGTCGCCGCTGGTCATGATGTCGACTGCGAGGCCCTGGGCGTGCTCGCCGTCGCCACGGAACGTGCCGTAGGTGGTGATCTCGGGGAAGTTGGCGCAGACGGCCTCGTGGACCTTGACGATGTTGGGGCTGACCCCGCTCGGGACCGAGGAACCGTTGGTGCAGGTAGCGTCAACGTCGCCGCCGGAACCGTCCGAAGCCACCTCCTCGACCGGCTTCTCCTCGGAGAGGTAGCCGGAGGTCACCCATCGTGACGTGCCGTTCCACACGACCTCGATGCGGCCGTTGAGGTGCCGACCCGTCACCAGGAGCTTCTTCTCGTCCCCGACCAGCCCGACCTTCTCGGCGTCCTTTCCGGGCGAGGTCCACAGGTTGAGGTCCGCCGTGGTCCACAGCTTGGTGTCGGCCCGGCGGACCGCCCGGAGCGTGGCCACCTTGGCCTGGTTGGCCTCGAAGGCCTTCTGCAGATTCTCGAAGCCCCGCGAGTCGGAACGGGAGACGACCTCGCGGTCAGAGGCGTAGTCGGAGCCGGCCTTGCCGATGCTCGCTCCGCTGCTCGCGACGAGCAGGTCACGGGCCTCGGGGTTGGCGGCCACGACTCCCATGCCGACAGTGGCGGCAGTCGCGAGGAGGGCGATGGGTCCGGCCACGAGGTGGGCCTTGGGCATGCGGCGGGCATTGGCGTCCCGCTTGTGGCGATGTTCTGCCACAGCGCTGATCCTTTGCTGTTGCTTTCAGGGGAACGCCCCAGCTGCTTGTGGCGGCTCGGGCGATCCACGACTAAAGCACACCCGAGGAGCGGCGCCCAATCAGGGCCGGCGTTTCGTGTGGTGTTTCCCGTCACCAGCCGGAGGTCTGGCGGTCATCCGCCGGTGACCTCGGTGGCGTCCTCCTGGACGTGCGCCCCGCTGCCGTCGGTGTCGTCGAGCCAGCCCTCGGGCAGAGCCAGCCGGTGCCGGGGAGCGCCCTGACGCCCCCG
Organism: Nocardioides sp.; assembly: GCA_035691135.1. GTDB lineage: Bacteria > Actinomycetota > Actinomycetes > Propionibacteriales > Nocardioidaceae > Nocardioides. The sequence continues at coordinate 5,327 of DASSJR010000171.1, forward strand.
TGGCGTGCCGAGCTCGCTCGCGGGGAACGGCTCGTCCGGATCGAGCCGGGCGAGTAGTCCGTCGAGCGTGGCCAGCGAGTCCACCAGCGCCAGGGAGTGTCGCAGCGTGCCCCCCGCCCGGAAGCCCTTGAGATACCAGGAGATGTGCTTGCGGAACTCCTTGCAACCGCGCTCCTCCCCGAGGTGCTGGGAGAGCAGCTCGGCGTGCCGACGCATCATCTCGCGGACCTGGCCGAGGTTGGGCAGCGTGCTCACGGCCCGGCCGGCGAAGGCCGCCGCCAGGTCGCGGAATAGCCACGGGCGGCCCAGGCAGCCGCGACCGACCACGACGCCCGAGACCCCGGTCTCCTCGACCATGCGGACGGCGTCCGCGGCCTCCCAGATGTCACCGTTGCCGAGCACCGGGATGTCGACGTGGTCGACGAGCGCGGCGATCGCCTCCCAGTCGGCCACACCGGAGTAGGCCTGGGCGACGGTTCGGCCGTGCAGCGCGATCGCGGCGCAGCCCGACTCCTGCGCGATCCGTCCGGCGTCGAGGTAGGTGAGGTGGTCGTCATCGAGGCCCTTGCGGGTCTTCATGGTGACCGGGACGTCGTACGGCGCGGTGGCGCGCACCGCCGCCTCGAGGATCTCGGCGAGCAGGCCCCGCTTCCACGGGAGGGCACCGCCGCCGCCTTTGCGGGTGACCTTGGGGACGGGGCACCCGAAGTTGAGGTCGACATGCGCGACGCCGTACTCGCCGCACAGGATCTCGGCGGCCTTGCCGACGTAGGCCGGGTCGGTGCCGTAGAGCTGGACCGACCGCACCGACTCGCGCTCGTCGAACACCAGCATCGACTTGGTGACCGCGTCACCCTCGACCAGCCCGCGCGAGGTGATCATCTCGCTCACAAAAAGTCCATCGCCGCCCTGCGCGCGCATACTTTCTAGGCAGAGTCGCCGGTAGGCGGCGTTGGTGATACCCGCCATCGGCGCGAGCACGACCGGCGTCTCGACGCTCAGCGACCCGAGCGTGAGCGAGGTGGAGAGGGCGCGCATGGCCGACATTGTCCCGGGCCGGGGCGATGCTCCCAAACCCGCGGACGTCGGCTAGCCCTTGTTGCCGCCGTTCTTCTTGTCGCTGCCCTTCTTGCCGCCACCCTTCTGGTCGCCCTTCTTCTTGTCGCCACCCTTCTTGGCACCGGACTTCACGAGCTTTCCGGTCCAGGTGATCGGGTCGAAGTCCTCGACCGGGCGGAAGCTCACGGCGGTGAGGTCGCCCTTGTCGGGGGCGAGGTAGACGAGGCAGAACTTCCCCTTGTCGCCGGTCTTGAAGGGCTTCGGGAACGACTCCGGCGAGCACGGCTTGAAGGTGCTCTGGAAGGTCGAGGCCTCGATCAGCTTGTTGTTGCCGTCGACCGCGTAGAGCGGCACCCCCTCGCCGCTGAGGTTGCTGTCACCGACGTTCTTGACCGTCGCCTCGACGAAGTAGGGGTTGGTCTTGCGGGTCTCGGGAGTGAGCTTCCAGCCCACGAAGTCGTCGAAGTCGGCATCGACCAGCTTGGTCACCGTGATCTCGAGCGCGGCGACGACGTCCTGGCGCTGCTCGTAGGCGACGACGGCCTTGTCGCCGACGTCGAGCGCACTGCCCTGGGCCGTCAGCTCGACGCCGTCCGGGACCGGGAGGTAGGGCTTTTCCGCGGTGGACGCCTCACTGGCGGAGGCGTCGCCGGAGGCACTGGAGCCACCGGACTCGTTTGAGTCGCTGGATCCTGGCTCGTCGCCACCTCCACAGGCCGACAGCGCCATCAGCAGGGCGAGCAGCACGGCGGACAACGGTCGGAGCCCGCGTCGGAGTGGGGAGTTCGGGCGGGGACGGTGCATGGGGAGATTGTGCATGACGGGCCTCTCAGCAGCCGACGAAACGCTCGGCGAAGTAGGACGTGATCTGGTCCATGCTGATCCGCTCCTGGGTCATCGAGTCGCGCTCGCGCACGGTCACGGCGTTGTCGTCGAGGCTCTCGAAGTCGACCGTGACGCAGTAGGGGGTTCCGATCTCGTCCTGTCGACGGTAGCGCCGGCCGATGGCGCCGGAGTCGTCGAAGTCGACGTTCCAGTTGCGACGCAGGTCGGCGGCCAGCGCCTTGGCCTTCGGAGAGAGCTCGGGGTTGCGGCTCAGCGGAAGAACTGCTGCCTTGACTGGGGCGATGCGGGGGTCGAGGCGCAGGACCGTGCGTTTGTCGACGCCACCCTTGGTGTTGGGCGCCTCGTCCTCGTGGTAGGCGTCGACCAGGAACGCCATCAGGCTCCGGGTCAGTCCGGCTGCCGGCTCGATGACGTAGGGCATGTAGCGCTCGCCGCTCGCCTGGTCGAAGTAGGACAGGTCCTGGCCGGAGAACTCGCTGTGCTGGCTGAGGTCGAAGTCGGTGCGGTTGGCGATGCCCTCGAGCTCCTCGAAGTCGCGGGCGGAGAAGCCGAAGCGGTACTCGAGGTCGACGGTCCGCTTGGAGTAGTGGCTGAGCTTCTCCTTGGGGTGCTCGTAGTGGCGGAGGTTGTCCGGGTCGATGCCGAGGTCGACGTACCACTGGGTGCGGGTGTCGATCCAGTACTGGTGCAGCTCCTCGTCCTCACCCGGCTTGACGAAGTACTCCATCTCCATCTGCTCGAACTCGCGGGTCCGGAAGATGAAGTTGCCCGGGGTGATCTCGTTGCGGAACGACTTGCCGATCTGGGCGATGCCGAACGGCGGCTTCTTCCGGCTGGAGGTGACCACATTGGCGAAGTTGAGGAAGATGCCCTGCGCGGTCTCAGGGCGCAGGTAGTGCAGGCCGGACTCGTCCTCGATCACGCCGAGGTAGGTCTTCAGCATCATGTTGAAGCTGCGCGGCTCGGTCCAGGCGCCGCGGGTGCCGCAGTTGGGGCAGGCCAGCTCGCCGAGCTCGACCGAGTCGGGGTCCTCGATCCCCTTCTTCTCGGCGTACTCCTCCTGCATGTGGTCGGCCCGAAAGCGCTTGTGGCAGGACTGGCACTCGGTCAGCGGGTCGGTGAAGGTGCTCAGGTGGCCGCTGGCCTCCCATGTGCGCGTCGGGAGGATCACGCTGGAGTCGAGGCCCACGATGTCCTCGCGGGCGGTCACCATCGCCTTCCACCACTGGCGCTTGATGTTCTCCTTCAGCTCCACACCGAGCGGGCCGTAGTCCCAGGCCGAGCGGGTACCGCCGTAGATCTCCCCGCACGGGTAGACGAATCCCCGTCGCTTGCAGAGGGAGACGACGTTGTCGAGGGCGGTGGCGGGGGCCTTGGCCACGAGTGGCTCCTTCGGTCGGCCGGCTGGCTGCCGGTCTGGAAGGAGTCAGCCTAACGACCGAGTCGACGCGACGTTGAGGACGGTCTCCGGATCGACGATCTCGTAGGCGCCGGGCTCGTCGACGGCGCGGCCGAGCACGGGAACGGCGTGCAGCTTCACGTCGTACGTCGACAG
>DASSJR010000172.1:0-8728 GCA_035691135.1 Nocardioides sp.
GTGAACCCGTAGGTGCCGCCCAGCCAGCCCTCGGCCGTCGGTGCCATCTCCTCGCGCCACGTGTCGGCCAACGCACGGAGCTCGTCCTGTCGCGTGCACTTGCCCTGGATGATCTGGATGAACACAGTGACCTCCCGTCCCACAGCCACCCCCGGGTGAGGTGGTCTGGGGTCAACCCTCCACGCTAGGCCCGGCGCACACCGCCGTCCATGGCGCGATCGGGCCAGACGACGACAGGGGTACGACGCTCAGCGCGGCAGCTCTTCGGGCTGGCGTCCCTCCTCGAGCTCCTCGCGCGTCGGTGGTTGGACGTTGTCGGCGTACATGCGCTCCGACAGCTTCGCGCGCAGTGCTTCGCGGCGCGAGCGAGGCGCCGGGACGCCGTTGCCGTCGGCCGTCGACGGCGGAGTGTGGATCTGGTCGGGTTCGCGGGAGGCGAGGGTGTAGCGGCGGGCGGCGCCGATCGGCTGGTGCCGCTCGCTGTAGCCGCCCTCCGGGGACCGCATGATGACGCCGGTCTCGTAGCCGTGCAGGAGCTTCTCCTGGTCGGACCTCTGCAGCGAGATGCACCACCGCTTGGTGACCAGGAACGCGATGATCGGCCCCAGGAACACGGCGACCCGCATGACGTGGGTGATCTGGTTGATGCTGAGGTCGAAGGTGATCGCGATGATGTCGTTGCCCCCCGCCATCCAGAGCAGGCCGTAGAACGTCATCAGCGCCGCCATCGTCGCCGTTCTCGTGGGTGCGTTGCGAGGACGCTGGAGCAGGTGGTGCTCCCTCTTGTCGCCGGTGATCCAGGCCTCGGCGAACGGCAGGAGTAGGAGCACGGTGAACATCAGGCCCGGGAGCACGATGATCGGCAGGAAGACGTTCCAGGACCAGGTGGTCCCGAAGATGTGGGTCTCCCAGCCCGGGAAGATCCGCAGGGCCCCGTCGGGCCAGCCCATGTACCAGTCGGGCTGGGATCCCGCGGTGACCTTGGACGGGTCGTAGGGCCCGTACTTCCAGACCGGGTTGATCGCCAGCAAGCCACCCATCAGCGCGACCACCCCGAAGATCACGAAGAAGAACCCGCCGGCCTTGGCCGCATAGACCGGCAGCATCGGGAAGCCGACCACGTTCTTCTCGGTCCGTCCGGGCCCGGGCCACTGGGTGTGCTTGTGGTAGACGAGCAGCAGCATGTGGGCGGTGATCAGCGCGAGGATCAGCCCCGGGATCAGCAGCACGTGGGCGATGTAGAGCCGCGGGATGATCACCTCGCCCGGGAACTCGCCCCCGAAGAGGAAGAACGACATGTAGGTGCCGACGACCGGGGTGGCCTTCATGAATCCGTCCGCCGCGCGGAGACCGGTTCCGGAGAGCAGATCGTCGGGCAGGGAGTAGCCGGTGAACCCCTCCAGCGTGCCGAGCAGCAGCAGGACACACCCGATCACCCAGTTGAGCTCGCGTGGCTTGCGGAACGCGCCGGTGACAAACACCCGGATCAGGTGGACCAGCATGCCGGCGATGAAGATCATGGCCGCCCAGTGGTGCATCTGCCTGACGAGGAGGCCACCGCGGACCTCGAAGGAGATGTGGAGGGTGGAGGCGTAGGCCTGCGACATCTGGATGCCGCGGAGCTGGTCGTAGGACCCCTCGTAGGTCACCTCGGCCATGCTCGGCTGAAACCAGAGGGTCAGGAACACTCCGGTGAGGAGGAGTACGACGAAGCTCCACAGCGCGATCTCGCCGAGCATGAACGACCAGTGGTCGGGGAAGACCTTGCGCAGGTTCTTCTTCATCGCGGTGCCCAGGCCAAGGCGTTCGTCGGCCCAGATGGCCACGGCACCGGCCCGTCCCGGTTTGGCGGCCGTGGCGGCCTCGGTGCGGTTGCTCCGCACGAAACGGCCGGTGTCGATGCCCACGGAACCTGCCCTGGTCTCGGTCGGGCCGCCCTACGCTGGTGCCGGGCGGCGGGGGTTGTTCGTCAGCCTATGGAGTTATCAGAGAAAAATCTATGCATAATGAGTAAGTTCTAGCGTGAGGACGCAGCCATCGCCACCGACGACGCCTTCGCCATCGGCGAGCTCTCCCGCCGCACCGGCGTTCCCCAGGCGACGCTCCGGACGTGGGAGACGCGTTACGGCATCCCCCGCCCGCAACGGCTCCCCGGAGGCCACCGCCGCTACGACGAGTCGGCGGTGCGAGAGGTCGAACGGGTCCTCGCCCACCGCGCGGCCGGGCTCAACACCGAGGCGGCGGTCTCCCGGGTCGCGGCGGAACGGGCCCCCACCTCTCCCTCCGTGTTCGCCACCCTGCGCGAGCACCACCCGGAGCTGGTGCCCCAGCGCCTGAGCAAGCGGACCCTTCTCTCACTGACCCGCGGCATCGAGGACGAGTACGTCGCGCGGGCCGACCGGCCGGCACTGTTCGCGACCTTCCAGCAGGAACGCTTCTTCGCGCAGTCCGAACGCCGGTGGCGGAGCCTGGCCCGCACCGCAGCCTTCGCCGCGGTGTTCGCCGACTTCGACCGGAGCTCGAGGGAAGGGGACGCCCTGCGCCTGGTGGCCCTCACACCGAGCGCGGCCCTGACCAGGGAGTGGGTGCTGGTGTGCGACAGCCCGAGGCACGCGGCGTGTGTCGCGGGTTGGGAGGCACCGGGCCAGGAGGACCGACCCGATCTCCGGCGCGAGTTCGAGACGGTGTGGACGGTCGACCCCAGGGTCGTGCGGCTGGCGGCGATCACCTGCGCGGAGCAGGTGCGGGCGGCCCTTCCCGACGCCGTGGAGGGTCTCGACTCGCTCCTGTCCGAGCCGGCTGCGGAACCTTCGGCGGACCTGCGCCGCGCCGACGAGCTCTTCCACCGCGTGCTGGGCTACCTCGACGGCGGGCGCTGAGGGCTCGCGCTACAGCCGACCGAGCGAGGTACGCAGGCCCTTCTCGGCGTCGTTGCCGAGCTTCTTCAGCGCCGGGGAGAGCAACGGCGCGACGTACCTCGCCACGCCCTGGAACTCGAACTCCGCGGTGTAGGTGACCCGGGTGCCGCTGCCGTGGGGTGCGATCTCCATCGTGTCGTGGGCGACGACCGTCTTGTTCTCCCCGCGAAGCGCGAACAGCCGGTCTGGCTCGTGCCGGGTCACGGTGTAGGTCAGCTCGGTCTTCCGTCCCAGGAAGGAGGAGACGTTGTGGTACGTCGTCCCGACCCCTCCGTCGCCCGAGACGCGCGTCGTCTCGACCGTGCCGGGGTCCCACTCGGTGGTCGTCGTGAAGTCGGCGAGGTAGGCGAACACGGCGTCAGGAGACGCGGCGGTCTCGACGGTGCGCTGAAGTCTCACGGGTCCTCCTGAAGCTCCGGGATGTCCGTGCCGATCGTAGGACGGTGCCGGTCAGGGCTTCGCGCGCTGAGCGCACACAGTCTGCGCCTCGCTGAGGTCCGCGACCGCCGCGTCGTCGAAGTTGCCCATGAGGGAGGAGCGGACCGCAGCCCGGATCCTGGCCGGCGTCATCCGGGCGCGCAGACAGCTGGCATACACCTTGCCGTCGAGGTCTCCATGGGTCACCTTGACCTGCGCCCGGGTCGAGGCCTCCACGAAGTCGGAGCAGGTCAGCTGCGCATCGGCCCACTCGCCCGCCACGTCCTCGGGCAGCGGCGGCGGGTGGGTCACGACGTCGTACGACGCATCGAGGACCCCGGCCGACCGCATCTCGTGTGGGGAGACCGCCTCGGTCAGCTTCTCGGCGAAGCAGTCGCCCTCGGCCGTCTCGCGGGTTCCCGGGTGGTCGCCGGCGAACAGGTCGGCAAGGGCGGCGCGGATCTGGGCCGGGTCGGGAGTCGGTCTGTCGGCGGGATCGGCGTCCTCGGACTGGCACCCGCCGAGCAGGAGCACGAGCGCGACCAGGAGCAGGCTCGGGCGCGGCATCGGCACTCCTCGGACTCCGGGCGGGACGGTCGAGATCCTGCCATTAGTGTGCCGGGCATGGACTTCTCTCCCACACCGCGGGCCGCCGACCTCACGGAGCGGGTGGCCGCATTCATCGCCGAGGAGATCGAGCCGGTCGAGGCGGCGTACCACCGCGACCTGGCCGAGCAACGGCGCACCGGGGATCCCTGGAAACCGCTGCCGGTGCTGGAGGAGCTGAAGACCAAGGCCCGCAAGCAGGGGCTGTGGAACCTCTTCCTGCCGAAGGAGCACGCCGGGGAGTACGCCGCCCGGTTCGGCACCGACGGTGGCGAGGGGCTGACCAACGTCGACTACGCGCCGATCGCCGAGCTGACCGGCCGGTCCGCGATCGCGCCGCTGGTGTTCAACTGCAACGCACCTGACACCGGCAACATGGAGGTGCTGCTGAAGTACGGCACCGAGGACCAGCGGCGGCAGTGGCTCGAACCGCTGCTCGACGGGACGATCCGGTCGGCCTTCACGATGACCGAGCCGGACGTCGCGTCGTCCGACGCCACCAACATGGAGGCCACTGCGGTCGTCGACGGCGACGAGATCGTCATCAACGGTCGCAAGTGGTGGTCGACCGGCGTCGGCAACCCCGACTGCACGGTGCTGGTCTTCATGGGGCTCACCGACCCCGACGCGGACCGACACCACCGACACTCGATGGTGCTCGTCCCCCGCGACACTCCGGGTGTGAAGGTCGAGCGGCTGCTCAACACGATGGGCCTCTACGACGAGCCGCTCGGCCACGGCGAGGTGTCCTTCACCGACGTCCGGGTGCCGGCGAGCAACGTGCTGCTGGGGCCGGGCGAAGCGTTCGCCATCGCCCAGGGCCGACTGGGACCCGGGCGGGTCCACCACTGCATGCGGCTGATCGGGCTCGCCGAGCTCGCCCTCGAGCTGGCCTGCCGGCGCGGCCTGTCCCGCACGGCGTTCGGCAAGCCGCTGACCAATCTCGGCGGCAACCGCGAACGCATCGCGGACGCCCGGATCGCGATCGACCAGGCCCGGCTGCTGGTCCTCAACACCGCCTGGAAGCTCGACACCGGCGGGCCGCTGAACGCGCTCTCCGAGGTCTCCCAGATCAAGGTGGCGGTGCCCAACATGGCCCAGCAGGTGATCGACATGGCGATGCAGATCCACGGCGGTGGCGGGCTCTCCGACGACTTTCCGCTCGCCGGCGCCTGGACCTCCGCCCGCTCGCTCCGGCTCGCCGACGGACCGGACGAGGTGCACCGCGGCGTCGTGGCCCGGATCGAGCTCGGCAAGTACGGCGCTGCGCGATGACGGGTCCTGTGCCTGAGAACGACCCAGAGGTAGGTGTCGGACACACGACCCCCCAGCGGGTGCTGGTCACCGGGGCTGCGTCCGGGTTGGGTGCGGCCCTGGCGGCGGCGTTCGAGAGCCGCGGCGACCAGGTGCTGCGGACCGACCGCAACGGCGGCGACCTGACCCTCGACGTCACCTCCGACGACGACTGGGCCCTCGCGTGCGCTCACGTCGAGGCGATCTGGGGCGGGGTGGACCTGCTGGTCAACAACGCCGGTGTCGCCGGCGGCGGCCGGCTCGACGTGGCCACGCTGGACGAGTGGCAGTGGATCACCGAGGTCAACCTGTTCGGGATGGTCCGCGGCATCCGCACGTTCGTGCCGCTGTTCAAGCGGCAGCGGTCCGGACACATCGTCAACGTCGCGTCGCTGGCCGGCCTCGTGCACCCGGCAGGGATGGCCTCCTACAACGCGGTCAAGGCGGCCGTGGTCGCGCTCACCGAGACGGCCGGCCACGAGCTCGCGTCGTACGGCGTCCGCGCCAGCGTGGTCTGCCCCTCGTACTTCCGCACCAACCTGATGTCGTCGATGCGCGGCTCCGACGAGGCGGTCGGGGCGGTGGTCGCGCAGCTCGTGGAGAGGTCTCCGCTCACGGCCGACGACATCGCCGCGGAGGTGCTCGCCGGCCTCGAACGCGGCGACGAGGTGATCGTGCCCGACCAGCCGGCCCGTGACGCCTGGGCGCTCAAGCAGGGTGACCGGACGGCGTACGACGCAGTGATGCGCAAGCAGGCGGCCAAGCTGGAGGCGATGTCGTGACCGACGAGAGTCGGCCGGTCCGCGAGGAGGACGCCTTCGACGTCGACGCGGTGGCGGCGTGGCTGCGCGACAACGCGACCGCGTTCCGCGACGACCTGGTCGGAACCCCCGAGGTGCGGCAGTTTCCGGGCGGCGCCTCCAACTTGACCTACCTGCTCCAGTACCCCGACCGCGCGCTGATCCTGCGCCGCCCGCCGACCGGCGTGAAGGCGGCCAGTGCCCACGACATGGGCCGCGAGTTCCGCATCCAGTCGGCCCTGGCGCCGGTGTTTCCCTACGTCGCGACCATGGTCGGCCTGTGCGACGACGAGTCGGTGATCGGTTCGGAGTTCTACGTCATGGAGCGGATCGACGGGACGATCCTGCGTCGAGAGCTCCCGTTCGAGGCGACGCCCGAGGACGCGTCGCGCCTGTGCGAGAACGCCTTCGACGTCCTGATCGCACTCCACTCGGTCGACACCGCGTCACTGCCCGAGCTGGCGAAGCTGGACAAGGGGCCCGGGTACGTCGGCCGCCAGGTCTCCGGCTGGATCGGCCGGTTCGCCCAGGCGCGAACCGACGACACCGGTGACTGGTCGGACATCATCGAGTGGATCGAGCAGCACCAGCCCGACGACGTCGCCCAGGTGCTGATCCACAACGACTTCCGGTTCGACAACATGGTGCTGGATCGCGACGACCCGATGCGCGTCGTCGGCGTCCTCGACTGGGAGATGGCCACGGTCGGTGACCCTCTGATGGACCTCGGTGGATCGATCTCCTACTGGGTGGAGCCCGGCGACGACGAGTTCTTCCAGCAGTTCCGGCGGCAGCCCACCACCACGCCGGGTATGTGGACCCGGCAACAGATCGTCGAGCACTACTGCGACCGCATGGGGTTCTCGATGACGCCCGAACGATGGCTGTTCTACGAGGTCTTCGGGATCTTCCGGCTGGCCGTGATCGCCCAGCAGATCTGGTACCGCTACTACCATGGGCAGACCACCAACGAGGCGTACGCGGTGTTCGGGCCGGCGGTCGGCTACCTCGAGAAGCGCTGCCGGTTCCTGCTGGGTGGCGACGGCTGATGGGCCAGATCCTGCTGGTCCGGCACGGGCAGGCGTCCTGGGGTGCCGAGGACTACGACGTACTGTCGACTCTCGGCGAACAGCAGGCCGAGATCCTCGGGCAGGCGCTCGCCCGCCTGCTGGGGGACGCCGAGCCCGACCAGCTGGTCCACGGCACCATGCAGCGCCAGCAGCGCACGGTCGAGCTGGCGGCGAAGGCCGCGGGATGGTCGGTCGAGCCGACGATCGACGAGCGGTGGAACGAGATGGACCATCTGGCCGTGCTCGCCCTCCAGCCGCGGGACTTCGAGGGCGAACCGGACCGGGCCCAGTTCCAGGCATGGTTCGAGGCAGCGACGAACCGGTGGACGTCAGGCAGCCATGACGAGGAGTACGACGAGTCGTTCCCGAGCTTCCGGGCTCGCGTCCGTGACGGCGTCGAGGCGCTCGCGGACGTCGGCACCGCCGTGGTGGTGACGTCGGGCGGCCCGATCTCTGCGGTCACGGCGGAACTACTCGGGGCCGGTACGCCGACCTACGAGCGCCTGGCCCCGGTCGTGGTCAACACCTCGGTCACCCGGGTCGTCTCCGGCCGGCGCGGCCTGACCCTGGTGTCGTTCAACGACCACGCCCACCTTCCCGCGGAGCTGCTCACCTACCGCTGACCGGCCCCGGCACCCGTTGACACTCCGGTGGTTGAGGTGCGAGGAGCGCCGGCGACGAGCCTCGAAACCCCGGAAGGGATTGCAGGGCCGCAACCACCGTGGGTCACGGCTGACACTCCGGTGGTTGAGGTGCGAGGAGCGCCGGCGACGAGCCTCGAAACCCCCGCACCCGCGCAGGGCAGCGACCACCGAGGGCTCACATCATCCGCTTGAGCACCGGCAGCGGGGCGTGCTTCATCACGACTGACAACGGCGCCCACGGCAGGGGCGGGACGCAGGCAGACGCCTTCTCCTTCTCGATGGCGGAGACGATCGCCTGTACCCCCTTCTCGGTCGAGGCCATCATCGGCTGGTCGCCGGCGATGCCCTCGTTCATCTCCGAGGCGATGTAGCCGGGGTAGATCACCGTCACCTTGATCGGCTTGCCGAGCAGCTCCATCCGCAGTCCCTCGGCGAGGTGCGCGACGCCGGCCTTGGTGGCGGCGTACGTCGCCAGTTCCTTGGGCATTCCGCGCATCGCGGACATCGACGAGATCATCACGAAGTGGCCGGACCCCTGCGCCCGGAAGACCTCCATGGCGGCCTCGGACTGGGCGAGTGCCCCGACGAAGTTGGTCATCGCCGTGTCCCGGTTGGCGTCGAAGCGGCCGGTGCCCAGCGGCGCGCCCTTGCCGAGACCGGCGTTGATCACGACCCGGTCGATCGTGCCGAAGTCGGAGGCGAAGGCCCGGAACACCTCGAAGACCTGGTCGTGGTCGTTGACGTCGAGCGCCCGCACCTCCACCCGGCGGTCCGGATGGGCGGCGAGAATCTCCTCGCGCAGGGACTCGAGGCGGTCGGTACGCCGCGCACACAGCGCCAGATCGTTGCCCCTGGCCGCGAACTGCCGGGCCATCTCCGCGCCCAGTCCGGAGGAGGCGCCGGTGATCAGGATCGTCGTTCGGTCGTCCGATGTCATGGCCCCGAGTCTGGCGTAGTGTCCGCTGCATGAGCGGACGGGT
>DASSJR010000173.1:0-9993 GCA_035691135.1 Nocardioides sp.
ATGGTGTGGCTCTCCGGACGCTTTGGACATCCCCGAACTGCATGACCGTGACCCGTCACAGCCGGGCTTGCTCCGTCGAGACTTCCCCCGCTCGACGGCGCCCCCGGGGCATCCCGGCTGTGGCGAGTGGTTCGGCTGGGCGCTTAGGGCGGAGGCTCGACGATCCGGTCCGGCCTGGGCTGTTGTGCGCCATCTAGCCAGCGCAGTCGCTTCGTCATTTGCACCGAACCCCCCGCGCCGTCGATCGAGTCGAAGATGGCCAGGTCGCTCAATGCCTGGATCAAGGCGACTCCGCGTCCGTTCTCGGCCCAATGGTCCTGCCCGTCCGCGGGGACGTGGCGCTGCCTGAACCCCGAACCCGAGTCCACCACCTCGATGGTGACGTGCTGGTCGCTGATGGTGATGGAGACCTCGTAGGTGACGCCGTCGACGGCATGCTTGACCGCGTTCGTGCAGGCCTCGCTCAGCGCCACCTCCACCTCATGGACGCAGGCCGGGTCCACCCCAGCTGTGAGCAGCGCCGCCGACATCACGTGTCGGGCCAGCGGGACGCTGAACTCCTCGCTAGGCAGGTTCAGCGAAAGGTCTACCCTCATGGTTTTCCCCAGTTCATGCTCGGTTCGGGCGCGGAACTGCGTCCGGCTGTTCACCCCGGGCAAAGGCCCCGCCCCAGTTGGCAGGTTGCCCAGTTCAGCGGCGCAGGCGCGGAAACCGCGAAGACTGGGTTCCGTCGGACGGAACACACCGGTCGCGGTCGAGCATGCTCCTCAACACTTGCTGGATGCCGCGAAACACACGCGTGCCTATGACACACAGGGGCCTTTAGAGCCCCGGCATTACCAGCAGCGGAAACTGCAAGCATCGACCAACTTCGACACTACGCCGCGCATGCGGCGAAGTACACGAACCAGCCGCAAAGCCTTGCTATGGCCCCGGAGGGACAGGCGGGGGATCCTTCGCCCCCCAGGACCAACGGTCAAGGTATGGACGACTGGAGGATTGACCTCCTCACGGAGAGATCCGCGACACCCGGGACGGGGGGACGGGGTGGGGCGCCCCGGGTGTCGTTCGGAATCGACTGCCGATCTGCTGGTGAGCCCAACCTGCGAGTGAGCCCGACCGCCCGGTCGGTAGTTGTCAGGACAAGCCTGCTCCTCGGCGACTGCGAGCGCCATCGGGCATTAGTACTAGTACAGAACGTTGAACTCGAAACCTTTGACGGTCCTGTTGCGATCTAGACCCCTCATACCGATGAGCGCACTTCGTGGTGGTTGCGTGGCGTGATGGCTGAGGTCTCCTTACGGCATGCGCCACTGGTGGACTCAGACTCCCGGCCAGTGCCTCTGGCGCTCGAAGAGGGGGCGCGGGCGTCCGGCCCGGGTGGTGGACGGCTGCACCGACCGCTGACGTGGCGAGCCTGCGGCCCATGCGAGGTGGATGTGGCGCCTGGCTCGGTCCCGGCGGCACTCGAAGGCTCCGCATGCGATGATCCTGACTCTGGCCAGGGCGTGGCCCCGAGCGTAGGTCCCCACCGGCGAGACCAGTCGTGCTGACCAGTGGTGACGCCTTCCGTTGCACCGCATCCCCTTGCCGAACTGGTCCTGAATCTTCAGCCGGCCGGCCCGCTGGAACAGGGTGCCGCCCAGTTCGGCGAACTCGGCGTGCCGGCAGAAGTAGCTTCCGTGAATCCGGGCGGCTCCGCCGCGGAAGGCCACACCGCGCCTGGCGATCGACACATGTACGCGGGGTGGCGGCGGTGCCTTCTTCAACGACACGACGAGCCTGCCGCCGTTCACCTTGGTGTCGGAGATCGCCATGATGTTGTAGGTCCTGCCAGCCCGGGCGCGGAGCCCAACCACACCGGGCCCGCAGGCCACAAGGGAGCCAGCCCTCGGGGTCCCCGCGAAGATCAGGAAGCCGTTGCTGTAGCCCGAGTCGGTCCCGTCCACCCTGACCTTGCGGTCGACGCGGGGGGAGTACTTGTACCAGACGGAGGCATTCGTCTCGGGCGCTCCGCAGTTCCCGTTCAGCGCGGCGTCCTGGGGCGTGGTCGTTGCCTCGCTCGTGTCCTGCACCACCCGGTCGCCCAGGTGCAACACGATGGCCCCTTGCGCTTCGTCGTTCCCGGGTACCGCCGCGCTGGCAGATGCCGCAGCCATCGAAAGCGGCAGCACCAACGCTGCGACGAACAACACTGACGATCGGCGTGACATAGCTTCCCCCTAGCGGTGACGAACTCCACTGCCCCGGAAACTGTTCCAGGCGGCGTCCTCCTTGCTCAACTGTGAGCGCAGCCCCCGCCCGGGTCATGAGTAGGAAGGCTCAACAATGCGGGTCGAACGGCCCTTAGACCACCGCGATCCGCTCAGTCATGCCGATGGTTGGAAGTTCCGGAGGCGCGCTCATCTGCCGCGATCCGTTCGGCCGGTGAGCGAGCGCGCTGGAGCAGGCGCGGGCTAGGTTGAATCCCATGAGGAGCATCCTCCAGCGCCTCACCGATGCGCAGAATGCCCACGACGCCAAACTCATGGCTTCCTTCTTCGCGGACAACTACCAGAGCGCCCAACCTGTCCACCCCAGCCGGGCTTTCAGCGGCCGCGCCCAGGTCCTTGAGAACTGGACCTCGGTGTTCGCAGGAGTTCCGAACTTTCACGCCCAACTGCTTGCCGCCTGCCGGGATGGCGATCTGGAGTGGGGTGAGTTCGACTGGCAGGGGCACCACACGGATGGCTCCTCCTTCGCAATGCGAGGCGTCATCATCGCCACGATTCGTGATGACGTGATCGCGGCGGCTCGGTTGTACATGGAGCCCGTAGACCGCGGTGACGACGACATCGAGGCTGCGGTGGAGCAGTTGTACCGACCGTCCGAGCACAAGCCCGATTGAGTCCGGAGACGACCATTGGGCGCCGCCCATGCCCGCAGATTGAGCGCGGGAGTACGCGCTCACGGCAGGAAGGGGCCGGCCGTCCAAGCGCTGCTGGACACGATGGGCCGCGCCGTGGCCGACGACACCCACCTGATGGCTGAGCAGGTCCGGGACCTCGACCCGCCCGGTGGGCAGCCGGGGTTCGCGTCGGGCGAGCCCACCTTGTCGGCCACACCGCTGGCGTGGACGCGCGCCGAGTCCTTGTGGCTCGCGGCGAACGTGGCGGCTGGGCGCAACTTGAGGACGCCGCAGATCGTTGCCTGCAGGTAGAACTCGGAGGCATGCACCAGGTGAACCGATCACCACGTGGTTCGTCCAGCACGCAGTCGTTGGGCATCTCCCTCCGTCGGCCATCGGAGCTCGCCCGAGGTCATCTGGGGTCGCCTCCGCACATGGCCCCTCCGCGCGATCATGCCGCTGAGTGCGCATGCTCGGACCGATGAGCGGCGACAGGTCCGTGAGACGCTTCCGACGTGCAGCCCGTGATAGAGCGTCGCTCGATACACATCGTCCCACTCACCCGTGAGCACGCGGAGGACATCTCCAGCTGGCGCTACGACACGCCTTACGACGTCTACGACATGGCCGGTTCGGACCCCGAGGAGTTGCTCCAGCCCGAGGTTGGCTATCACGCCGTCGTAGCGGGTGACCGCCTGATCGGCTTCCGTTCCTTCGGGCCAGATGGTCGGGTGCCTGGGTGGGATTACGACGACTCTGCCCTGGACACCGGGGGCGGATTGCGTCCTGAACTGACGGGACAGGGACTTGGGCGCTCGGCTATCACGGCAGGACTCGCCTTCGGGCGCGAGCGGTTTGCGCCTGCGGCGTTCCGGGTGACCGTCGCCGCGTTCAACATCCGCGCATTGAGGACAGTGGAATCTCTCGGCTTCGAGCGAGTCGGTTCGTTCAAGGCGGCTCGAGACGCTCGAACATTCGAGGTTCTCGTCCGGGCTGAAGACCAGTAGCCGGCTTCACTCCGCGCGCAGCAGGAAACCATGCGAGTCACTCCCCGGTCGTCGTGGCAGGGTGGCGTCAAGGAAGGATTCACAGGAGCGAGGTCGGATGAAGGTCTTCATCTCGTCGGACATGGAGGGCACCGCCGGTGTCGTGGACTGGTCCCAGTGCTTGCTGGGCGAGCCGGAGTACGACTACTACCGGACCCTCCTGCAGGCCGAGGTGAACGCCGCGATCGAAGGCGCCCAGGCGGCGGGCGCGAGCGCGTTCCTCGTCAACGACTCGCATTCGAAGATGCAGAACCTGCGACCGGACACCTTGGCAGGTGAGGCGCGCTACCTCTCCGGTTCCCACAAGCCGATGTACATGATGGAGGGCCTCGACGCATCGTTCGACGCGATCTTCTTCGTCTCCTACCACGGCTCGATGTCCACGTCGTCGCCGCTCTCGCACACCTACAACCCACGGGCGATCGCCGAGGCCAGCCTCAACGACACCGTCGTCGGCGAGTCCGGCATCAACTCACTCGTCGCCCTCGGGTACGGCGTCCCCGTCGTCCTGGTCACCGGAGACGACATCACCGCCACTGAGGCGACCAGGGTCAACCCCGGGATACACGCCGCAGTGGTGAAGACAGCCGTCTCACGCTTCGCCGCCGACAGCATGCACCCGGCGCAGGCCCGCGACCTGATCAGGACCAAGGCCGAGGCGGCGATCAGTGGTCTTGCCGATGCCCGGCCCCCGGCGATCACTCTGCCGGCCACTTTGTCGGTCATGTTTCGCAACCCGGACCTCGCCGAAATGGCCACGTGGATCACCGGCGTGCGCCGCTCGGGCAACACGACCACCGAGATCGTCGACGATGACCCGCTGCGGCTGTTCCGAAAGTTCGTCAGCGTGGTCCTGCTCACGCGCGGCATCGCGGAGTAGGACCCGCGGCGCCGCACAAGCGAGCGCCACCTCCAAGGTTCGCCGTGCCGGAGCGACCGCCCCCAGCGCGCAGACACCGCCGGCTCGGCGTCATTTTCGACCTCAGGAGCAACGACGTCGTGCGTGATGGCCAGCAGTTCACGGCGTGGAACGCGAGCCGCATCGCGGACGACCGGGCGTTGTGGCTCCCGGCGACACGCGGGCACACTGGACTTGGGAGCACCCGAGTGGCCCAACCAGTACAGCGGGGTGACTGGCGCGTGACGATCAATCGGACGCAAGGTCTGGTGCTCGCCTTCTTCTTCGTCGTGTACACCTCGCTCCTCGTCATTCTCGCCCTGTCTGCCGACGTGCGGGAAGTGACCGCGCGTCGGATACCTGGTGGCGGCGGGCTCGCCATCGCCGGTTTCCTGGTGGCGCTCCTCGGGTTCTTGTCGGTGTTGACGATCGCCGTCCTGCAACGCTGGCACTGGGCCTTCTGGTTGATCCTCGTGGCATTCGCGGCAGGCGCTCTCCGGGCTCCGGTTGCCGCGATGCAGCTGTCCGGCCGGATGGCTCCTGAAGGGCCCCAGTGGTACGTGGTGATGCAGGGCGTCATCGGAGTCGTCCAGGTCGCTATCGCGGTGGCGATGTTCGCCGGATACCGCCGGGCCGGCCCCTGGGGGTCCTTTCGGGATCCAGCGTGAGGTTTCGTTTGGGGGCTCAAGCGCCTGACAACGTCATGCGGATCGGCGGCTATAGCGCGCGAAGCGCATGACGTCCCGATGGTGTGCGCTGCGGCAGTCCGGAGAGCCCGTTGCCACGCCGGCTCGAGGCGCGTCACTCACGACCTGAGCGTGGGAGGAGCAGGCGTCAGGAGACCGACGGAGGCCAGCGATGCCTGCGCCACTCGTCCCAGGTCGCAAATCCAGCGGGTGGCTCATCAATGGGTTCACTGCCGTCGAGTTCACCCGGTGTCGGAATCTCGAACTTGGCAGCCCACTCCGCGAGTTCCTCGTCGGACATGGGCCAGGTCGTGTGTGGCGCCTCGGCTTGGCGCTGATCGAGTCGTTTGCGCTGCTCGGCTGGGGTGAGCTCGAAGTAGTGCATCTCCACCATCGCGCCAAGCTTCGCTGCAGCCTGCCGTAGGGAGGAGCGCTCGTGTCGAGTCCAGAGGCCGTAGTCGATCACGACGTTGTTGCCGAGCTCGAGGGCGCGCAGCCCGATCTGGTTGAGCCGTCCTTCGATCACAGCCGTGGCCGACGGCGGGTTCTCGTGCCCGTAGAGAGCCTTCACCCATTCGTCCTTGGTGAGACGAAGTGCGTTCTGCTCGATCTCCATGCGCCGCGCGACCGTGGTCTTCCCGGTGCAGGGCAGTCCCACGGTCAGGAACAGTCGTGGTGGTCTCATCATCATCCTTGTCCCAGCGGAAGGCCGCTGTCCGCGCGCTCAGAAGTAGTCGCGGATGTGGATGGGCCGCGGCTCGAGCAACCGGTCGAGGCCCGCCTCGTGCTCCGCCGTCCCCCCGCTGAGGTGCCCGGCCATGCGCAGGTTGGCGCAGGTCTGCGCGCCTGCCCAGGCAAGTGCCAGACCCGACGGGGTCAGGACCGGTCCGTCCTCCGGCTCCTCGGTCGGCGTGCAGGTCGCCTTCCCCTGCTCGATGGCGAGATGCCAGCTCCCGTTGGCGGTGCCGACGTGGTCGCCCGCGACGGTGAACGACGCCTCACCCTCCACGGGCCAGCTCCGGGCCGCGAACGCGCCGGGGACGTCGTGGACGCGCAGCATGTACGGCGACCGCGCGACCACGTTCCAGTGCGCCGACGGCAGCGACAACCGAGCCGCGTCGTCGCCTGACGTGCACACCCGCACCTGGCCGACGACGCTGCCGAACGACCCCAGCACCCGCCACAGTGCGCGGTACGCCTCCGCGCTCAGGGCCAGCAGGTCGGAGACCTCGAGCCTCGACGACTCGCCCCACCCCTGGCCGCGGTGCCAGCTGGCAAAGCCGAGGACCTCGTCCGCATCGTCGATCGCCAGCGTGACTCCGGTGAAGGCCTCGATGAAACCTTCGGCGTCGGTCGGGAACGATGGTCCGCGGCGGGTCAGTGGCCCGTTCTGGGCGGCCGCCCACACGTCGTAGACCTCCCGGACCGCGTCGAAGTCGGCGGGCGTGGCCCGTCTGGTCCGCACCCGATCGCTGTCGCGGATACCCGCCAGCGCGGAGGTGGGGATCTCGACCTCGTCGTAGGACGAGACGAGCTCGTAGCCGAACTTCCGGTAGATCCCGGGCGCCGTGGGAAACAGCGTCGAGATCACCTCGCCCCGCTCCCGGAACCCGTCGTCGAGGGCCACCAGGAACAGGTCGTCGAGCAGCTTCTCGCCCCGCCGCTCGGCGGTGACGGCCACGCCTGCGATCCCGCCGGTGGGGACGGCACTCCCGCCGAACCACGAGTGGTACTCCCGCGTCACCACCCGTGCCACCAGGTGGCCGTCGTCGAAGGTGCCGAACGCGTGGTAGCCGGGCCGCGGGAAGTCCGCGGCTGTGGCCTGGGTCGCGCCAGGTGGCAGGTGGCCGAACGCTTCCCGACTGAGTGCCATCGACTGGTCGAAGTCGTCCCGGGTCAGCGGCCGGGTGGTGAGGGCCATGGCAGGCAGCCTAGGTCGCCCGTCACCCGCCGGTGAGCACCTTCTCCCGCTCCGGCGCGCGCACCCGGCGGAACCGGCGCCCGCGCGGAGTCAGCCCCCACGGCTTGTAGACCGCCAGCCAGCTCGCGAACAGCAGGGCCGAGGTGGACACGAGGGGCGGGAAGATCATGTCCCTGCGCACGACGCTCAGCCGGCCCGCCAGCGTGCCGTCGACCACAGCCGTCTGGGTGGCGGCGTCGAGGAGCGCGGGCCGCAGCGCGACCAGAACGAGCGTGCAGAGGACGACGGTAATCACCAGCTTGGTCACGACCCACCAGTGGCGCATCAGGCCGAAGCGGGTGCCGAGGCCCAGCACAACGCCGGTGCCCAGCGAGAGCAGCCCCAGGGTCAGCAGCAGCGGGACGCAGAACATGGCGAGCGCGCCGTACGTTGTCGCGAGCGTCTGGGGGTCGTCGGTGGTCAGCCCGCGGAACGACAGCACCCCCATCACGAGGTCGACGCCGATCCAGCTGACCGAGCTGAGGATGTGGCTCAGCAGCACGAACTTGCGCATCTCCCGGCTCATGGCCTCATCTTGGCTGCCACGCCCGGACCGCACATCGGGGATCACCCCCAGGCCGTCCCCGATCGACCGTCCAGACCGACGACCTAGAGTGGCGACGTGCCCACGACTGTCGACCGACTGCTGCCCAGCGAGGAGGCGGAGGCACTCCTCCAGCTCACCCGGGAGATCGCGGACAAGGAGCTGGCCCCCCAGGCGGCGGAGCTCGAGGAACGGGCCGAGTTCCCGGCTGACGCCTACCGCCTGCTGGGGCGGTCGGGGTTGCTGAGCCTGCCCTTCGACGAGGAGCACGGCGGCGGCGGGCAACCCTACGAGGTCTACCTGCAGGTCCTCGAGGAGATCGCCACGGCCTGGCCGAGCGTCGGCGTCGGCACCAGCGTCCACTCGCTCACTGCGACCGTGGTGGACGTCAACGCGTCGAAGGAGCAGCGCGCGGAGTGGCTGCCGAAGATGCTGTCCGGTGAATGGCTCGGCGCCTACTGCCTGTCCGAGCCGCAGGCCGGGTCCGACGTCAGCAGCATCCGCACCCGCGCCCGCCTGGAGGGTGACGAGTACGTCGTCTCGGGCACCAAGCAGTGGATCAGCAACGGGTCGTGCGCCGACTACTACATCCTGTTCGCACGCACCGGCGACGACCCCCGGCGCGGGCTCTCGGCGTTCGTGGTGCCTGCCGACACCGAGGGCATGAGCTTCGGCCCTCCGGAGAAGAAGATGGGCCTGGCCTGCGACGTCACCACGCAGGTGATCTTCGACAACGCCCGGATTCCCGCAAGCCACCGGATCGGTGACGAGGGTGCGGGCATGCGGGTGGCCCTCAGCGCGCTCGACGCCGGACGGCTCGGTATCGCCGCGGTCGCGACCGGGATCGCCCAGGCGGCCCTGGCCCATGCGGTGGCCTACGCCAGCGAACGCGAGCAGTTCGGGAAGCCGATCGGGGAGTTCCAGGGCCTGCAGTTCCTCCTCGCCGACCTCGGCGCCGGCGTCGAGCGGGCCCGGGCGACGTACCTCCACGCGGCGAGGCTCAAGGACGCCGGGCGTCCGTTCTCGCGGCAGGCCAGCATCGCCAAGCTGACTGCGACCGACACCGCCATGCGGGTCACCACCGACGCGGTCCAGGTGCTCGGCGGCAACGGCTACACGCGGGAGTACCCCGTCGAGCGGCTGTTCCGTGACGCCAAGGTCACCCAGATCTTCGAGGGCACCAACCAGATCCAGCGGATGGTCATCGGGCGCGACCTGCTTCGATGATTCCGGGCGTCGCCCTGCGCGTCTCACGGGGTTTCGAGGCTCGGGCCGTCAGACGGCCCTCGCACCTCAATCACCGGAGGTTGGCCGGGGCGGCAGATGGCCCTGGCGCCTCAATCACCGGTGGTTGGCCGGGGCGGCAGATGGCCCTGGCGCCTCAATCACCGGTGGTTGGCCTGGGCCCGCAGATGGCCCTGGCGCCTCAATCACCGGTGGTTGGCCTGGGCCGGCAGATGGTCTCGCGCCTCAATCACCGGAGGTTGGCCCGGCCGGCAGACGGCGCTCGCACCTGAACCACCGGAGGTTGGCTCACTCGCCGGTCGGGGGTGCCACCGCTTCGTCGGGACGGCGGGTGAGCTCGGTGTCGATGTAGTCGCGCGCGACCTCGAAGAGGTCCACCTCGTGGCCGGCTTTCTCGGACAGCAGCCAGCGGTGCACGAGGATCTCGTGGAAGATCTCGGCCGGTTCCAGCTTGCCGCGGGATCCCTCCGGGACCATGGCCATGATCGGCTCGTAGACCTCGGTCAGCCACCGGGCCGCGACCAGCGGCCGTTCCTCGCCGCCGAGGTCGTGGTACGCCGTGAACGCGGCGAGGTCGTTGAGCAGTCGGCGCGCCTGGCCGTCCTCCACGTTCATCCCGGTCAGCGCCTGGAGCTCGCGCTGGTGGTGGCCGAGCTCGACGACCTTCGGCTGGATCTGCACCCGGTCCCCGTCGAAGTCGGTGACGATGTCGATCTCCTCGACGTCG